>CACNXI010000008.1 GCA_902624345.1 uncultured Pelagibacteraceae bacterium
ACATATTCTTTTAATTTATTAGTTGTAACGATTTTTTTAGTTCCAGCAGCCATCTTATTCGAAGTAACCATTAAAGCAAAATTATTAACAGTTTTTTTGGCACTAATTTTAATTATTTCTAACTTAATTTTTGGCAATTTAGTTTTAAATAAACACAATAATATCTTAAATTCACCACTAAATTTAATAATAAAAAATGTTTCACCTAAAATTGATCTTAAAAGATTTTTTGATGGGACAGATCCCTCTTTAGTTATTAAAGACTTGGCAGAATTAGGAAATATTGATAACAGAGATGCAGTTTATATATATCCCGAGGGAATATTGCCATCGATTAATCTAAATGAAATTCAAGATTACGCATCAGTATTTAATAATTATTTTAAAGATAATCATAAAATTATAATCGGTATAACAAGATACAAAGAAGCAGAAATTTTTAATTCTATGGTTTTACTTGATAATAATTTAAAATTAATAAGTGTTTATGATAAAAATAAACTTGTCCCATTTGGTGAGTACCTACCATTTGAAAACTTTTTTAAGAAATATGGTTTTAAAAAAATTACTCAAGGTTACCAATCTTTCAGCCCCGCAAGTAAAAGAGATTTGATTAATGTGAACGATATAAGACTCCTACCACTTATATGTTATGAAATTATTTACTCAGGTGGTCTTTACAAAAATTATGATAATTATGATTTTATCATAAACATTTCAGAAGATGGATGGTTTGGAAAGTCCGTTGGCATAGATCAACATTTTTATCATTCTGTATTTAGATCTATCGAAGAAGGTAAAAACATAATTAGATCTGCAAACAACGGAATTTCAGCATATATTGATAGCAAGGGACAAATTATTGAAAAGATTGAATCAACTCAAAAGGGAGTAATTGAAATCGAGTCTTATAAAAAAGGATCAAAAACAATTTTTAGTTCATTTGGAAATAAGATTTTCTTTTATTTCCTTATTTTTTATATTACGTTAATTTTTTTATTAAAAATAAGGGAGAGACAATGAAAAAGAATTACTTATTTACAAGCGAGTCCGTCTCTGAAGGTCACCCAGATAAAGTTTGTGATAGAATTTCTGATATGGTTGTGGATACATATTTAGGTGCAGAACCTCAATCGAGAGTGGCCTGTGAGACTTTGACAACAACTAATAAAGTGGTACTCGCAGGAGAAGTTAGAGGTCCAGAAATCAAAAAAAATGATTTGATTGAAAAGGTAAGACATTGCATAAAAGATATCGGCTACGATCAGGATGGTTTTACTTGGAAAGAAGCAACTAAAATTGAAAGTCATCTACATGCTCAATCAGCAGATATAGCGATGGGAGTTGATTCATCTGGTAATAAAGACGAGGGAGCTGGGGATCAAGGGATAATGTTTGGTTATGCATGTAATGAGACGGATGTTTTAATGCCTGCACCAATACATTATTCACATAAGATTTTAAGATTGATGGCTGAAGATAGAAAATCTGGAAAATTAAAAAACATTGAGCCGGACTCTAAAAGCCAAATCACAATTGAATATAAAGATGGCAAACCTGCAAATGTGAAATCTGTAGTGATTTCTACTCAACATTCCGCAAATGTTGATCAATCTCAGGTTAGAAAGCTAGTAATGCCATATATTGAAAAATCTATACCAAAAAATCTTCTGAATAACTTAGAAGAAAAAGAAATTTATATTAATCCAACAGGAAATTTTGTTATTGGTGGCCCTGACGGGGATAGCGGTCTAACAGGTAGAAAAATTATTGTTGATACATATGGTGGTGCTGCACCACATGGTGGAGGAGCTTTTTCTGGCAAAGATCCAACTAAAGTTGATCGATCAGCCGCGTATGCATCAAGATACTTAGCAAAAAATGTTGTTGCTTCAAAAATTGCAGATAAGTGTTTAATACAACTTGCTTACGCGATTGGAGTATCTAAACCATTATCTATCTATGTTGATTTATTTGATAATGATGAAGAAAAAAATAAACACGTAGAAAAATTGATTAGTGAAAACTTTGATTTAAGCCCAAGAGGCATAAGAGAAATGTTGGGTTTAAATAAACCAATTTATGAAAAATCAGCTGCCTATGGTCATTTTGGAAGAGAACCTGAGGGTGATGGCTCTTTTTCTTGGGAAAAAACAGATAAAAAATCGGTATTTACAAAGTAAAAAGTTGAAAAAATAGTTAAAAATAACTATATATTTCTTAAATCATCGAATTTTTAAAAATGGGCTTCGGCCCATTTTTTTTTGGAGAAGAATGTTAAATAAAAGAGCAGATAAATTAGAGTTACTTAGAATAGCTGAAGCTGTGGCACTTGAAAAGTCTATTGATAAAGAATTGATTATCAATTCAATGGAAACAGGTATTGCTAAAGCAGCAAAATCTAAGTTCGGAAATGAAAATGAAATAAAAGTTTCAATTAACAGAGACAGTGGAGATATTGAACTGTTTAGAAAGTTGGTAGTCGTTGAAACTCCTGAAAATGCTAATACAGAAATAAGCCTTAAAGATGCAGAAAAGTATGGTGAAAAAAAAATTGGAGATGAGGTTTTGCAACCTCTGCCATCTTTTGATTTTGGAAGAATTGCAGCTCAAACTGCAAAACAAGTAATTAGTTTTAATGTAAGGGAAGCAGAAAGAGAAAGACAATTTAATGATTTTATAGATAAAAAAGACTCAATACTTAGTGGAATTGTTAAAAGATTGGAATTTGGAAATGTAATTGTCGATTTAGGTAGAACAGAGGCAATAATTCAAAAAAATGAAATGATTCCGAGAGAGAACATAAAGGCTGGTGATAGAGTAAAAGCTTACTGTTACGATGTTAGAAGAGAGCAAAGAGGTCAACAAATTTTCTTATCTAGGGCACACCCAAAGTTTATGGAAAAATTATTTATTCAAGAAGTACCAGAGATTTATGATGGTCTTATAGAGATTAAATCATCTGCTAGAGACCCAGGTAGTAGAGCTAAAATTTGTGTACAAGCTGTTGATACATCACTTGATCCAGTTGGTGCCTGTGTTGGCATGAGAGGAAGTAGAGTTCAGGCAGTGGTTAATGAGTTACAAGGAGAAAAAATTGATATTGTAAATTGGTCCGAAGATCCTGCTTTAGTTGTTTCAAACGCTTTATCCCCTGCTGAAGTTCAGAAAGTAATTGTAGACTCAGAACAAAAAAAAATGGATGTAATTTTAACTGAGGAAAATCTGAGCAAAGCCATTGGTAGAAGAGGACAAAATGTAAGACTAGCAACAAAACTTTTGAATTATGAAATTAATATAATGACAGATAAAGAGGAGTCAGAAAGAAGACAATTAGAATTTAAAGATAAGACAGATACCCTAATGAAAAATCTTGAGGTGGATGAAACATTAGGGCAACTTCTTGTAGCAGAAGGCTTTTCAACGATTGAGGAAATTAAAGATAGTGAAAAAGACAAACTGACTAAAATAGAAGGTATAGAAGAAGAAACAGCTAAAGAACTAATCCAAAGAGCAAAGGAGTTTTACCAAAAAGATCAAGAGGAAATACAACAAAAGATTAAAGATCTTGGAATTAAATCTGACTTAACTGAACACATAGGTCTTACACCAGGTATGCTTTTAACTCTTGGTGAACAAAAGATTTTATCATTAAATGACTTTGCAGATTTAGCTTCTGATGAATTAATAGGCGGCTTTGATATAATTAAAGGTGAAAGAATAAAAATTAAAGGGTATCTAGAAGATTTTGCTCTTTCAAGAAAAGAGGCAGATGATTTAATAATGTCGGCTAGAGATAAAATTTATAAAAACTAGAAATGAGAAAAAATGGAAACAAAAAAGACAAAATTAACAATATCAGGAAAACCCAGAAAAAATTTATATGATAAGCAGGGATTAACAAACAATAAAAATAAACAAAAGTTTGTTTCTCAGAATAAATTCTCTAAGCCATTTAAGAAAAACAATACTGAAACTTCAAAGTTTCCAAAAAAACCTTTTTCTGGAAAATCATCTTTTCCTCATAAAACAGGAAAACCATCTTTTCCATCAAAAATAAGTGATTATGAAAGAAGGAAACTTGCTGAGCAAAGGGCAACAAAAAAAATAAAAGGAGATGTAAAGGACAAAGATAATAAAAATAAATTTTCAACCAAAAAAAGGGAACTAAAACTCACCGTTTCTAGAGCTTTAAGTGAAGATATAGAGTTTAGATCAAGAAGTTTGGCCTCAATCAAAAGGGCGAGGGAGAAAGAACTTAGAGAAAATAAAAATACAAACAACGATGAAAACTCAAAAAATGTAAAAAGAGAGATTAGTATACCAGAGCTTATTACAATAAGAGATCTTGCAAATCGGATGGCCGAGCAATCTTCAAACATTATCAAACATTTAATGGGAATGGGTGTTACGGTTACTATAAATCATACTATTGATTCTGATACTGCAGAGTACTTAGTCAAAGAATTTGGTCATATTCCTTTAAAGGAAAAAAAAGCAGAAGAAATAGTCAGTAAAATTAAAGATGTAAAATCTGAAAATCTTCAAAACCGACCTCCAATAATAACTGTGATGGGTCATGTGGATCATGGAAAAACTTCTGTATTAGATGTGCTTAGAAGCACAAATGTTGTTTCGGGTGAACACGGGGGAATCACTCAGCATGTAGGTGCATACCAAATAATTCATAACAATGAAAAAATAACCTTTATAGACACACCTGGTCATGCCGCCTTTACAGAAATGAGAGCGAGAGGTTCAAAGTTAACTGATATTGTTGTGTTGGTTGTTGCTGCAAATGATGGAGTTAAACCTCAAACAATTGAGTCGATCAAACATGCTAAAGCTGCAAAGGTACCTATTGTTGTCGCAATTAACAAATGTGATTTACCTGATGCTGATCCTCAAAGAGTTAAAAATCAGCTCCTTGAGCATGAATTAATCTCTGAAGATTTGTCAGGAGATACTCTCATGGTGGAAATTTCAGCAAAAACAAAAAAAAATATTGACAAACTTTTGGAGTCTATAACTTTACAAGCTGAACTTCTTAATTTGAAAACAGATTATGACAACAAAGCAACCGGTATTGTATTAGAGTCAAAAATTGATATTGGAAGAGGTCCAATTGCAAATATAATAGTGACGTCAGGAAGACTAAAAAAAGGGGATCATTTTGTATGTGGACCTCAGTGGGGAAAAGTGAGAGCTATAATTGATGATAATGGAAAATCTGTTGATGAAGCTTTACCATCAACTCCAGTCGAAATATTAGGTATAAGTGGAGCCTCAAAATCTGGAGATGATTTTTTGGTTCTTGATAATGATAAAGAAGCCAAAGTTTTAAGTGAAGCAAGAATTAATGAAACTAAATCCAAAAAGGGCCAAGTATCCCTTATAACTCAAGACTCTGCTTTTAAAGACCAAACAAGTGAAGAATTAAATATAATTATCAAGTCAGATGTTCATGGCTCCTCTGAAGCGATTAAGAATGCTGTAAATCTAATAAAACATGATGAGGTTAAACCAAAGATAATTTTGTCAGATGTGGGAATGGTTACTGAAACTGACGTAAATTTAGCAAAAGCTTCAAATGCTGTCCTAATCGCTTTTAATGTAAAGCCAAGTAAAGAGGCTAAAAAAATAGCTGAGCAAAGTGCAGTAAAAATTGCGTCCTTTAATATAATTTATGAATTAATTGACTTTGTAAAAAGCAAGATGTCAGGTTTATTGTCTCCAGATGTAGAGGAAAGCGTAACTGGTTCAGCAGAAATTCTAGAGATTTTCAAAGTATCAAAGGTTGGTAAAGTTGCTGGCTCAAAAGTAACTACAGGTGAAATAAGTCAAGACTCTTTAGCAAGAGTAATTAGAGACGGAACAGTTGTGTTTACGGGAAAAATAGGATCAATTTTTAGGGAAAAAAATCAAACAAAACAAGTTACAGAGGGCCTAGAATGTGGGATAACCTTGAAAAATTTTAATGACTTTCAGAAGAAAGATATTATTGAGGCGTATAACTCTAAAACAACAGAGAGATCAGTATAATGGGAAAACTAGGAAAACCAGTTACTCAAAGACAGTTAAGAGTTGGCGAAATGATTAAACAAGCTTTAAGCATGATTTTTTTAAAAGATGAGGCAAAACTTCCAAATATACAAACTAAAGGAATAACAGTTACCGAAGTTAGAATGAGCCCAGATCTTAAAACCGCAAAAACTTTTGTTCTACCTCTTGGTGGTATAAATTCTGATGAAACTGTAGAAAGCCTAAAAGAGTTTTCTTTTGTGATAAGAAAAACTTTATCTAAAAAAATTAATATGAAGTTTTTACCTAAACTTCTATTTGTTAAAGATGAGTCTTTCGATTATGCTGAAAAAATTGAAAATTTAATTAAACAAACAAATAAATAGGAAAGAAATGAATAAGAAATTAAAAGAAGTTGCTTTACATGAAAAAGACACTGGATCATCGGAAGCACAAATTGCTTTACTAACTGATAAAATAGAAAATTTGTCGGCCCATATGAAGAAATTTAAAAAAGACAAACACTCCTCTGTGGGATTATTAAAGGCAGTGAATAGAAGAAAGAAATTATTAGATTATCTTAAGAAAAATAAATCTGATGCTTACAAAAATATATTAACCAAATTAAACTTAAGGAAATAAATGTTTAAAGTTTTTAAAAAAGAAATAGATTTTGGGGGAAAGAAAATTACTCTCGAAACAGGAAAAATCGCTCGTCAAGCAGATGGAGCAATAATCGCAACTTGCGGTGAGACTGTAGTTTTAGCAACAGCTGTAGGTGCAAAAAAAGTTAATCCAGATGTAGACTATTTTCCATTGTCTGTAAATTATCAGGAAAAATATTACGCTGCAGGTAAAATACCTGGAGGATATTTCAAAAGGGAAGCGAGGCCAACAGAAAGTGAAACCCTTATATCTAGATTAATTGATAGACCAATTAGACCCTTGTTTCCAGACGAATTCAAAAATGAAGTGCAAGTATTACCAACTGTAATATCGTATGATAAAGAAAATGAAGCTGACATTTTATCAATCATTGCTTCTTCAGCTGCTTTAGCTATTTCAGGTATGCCCTTTCTAGGACCGGTTGGAGCATCAAGAGTTGGTTTTATTGACGGAAAATATGTTTTAAATCCATCAAAAATAGATTTAGAAAATTCAAAACTAGATTTAGTTGTAGCAGGCACAAAAGATGCTGTTTTAATGGTAGAGTCAGAGGCAAGTGGTTTGACCGAGCAACAAATGTTGGATGCTGTAAAATTTGGTCATGAAGGATTTGTGCCGGTGATAAAAATGATCGAAGACTTAGCTAAGGAATGTAAAAAACCTGAATGGATTGTTGAGAAAAAAGACTTATCCTCAATAAAGAAAAAGTTGGAGAAAGAATTTACTAAGGATTTAAAAAAAGCATTCTCAATAAAAGATAAACAAGAAAGATCAAATTTAATATCCGAGGTAACTGAAAAAGCAAAAAAACTTTATGAAGAAGATGAGAATTTTACAGAATTAGACGTTATGCATGAACTCAAAGATATAGAAAAAGGTATTGTAAGAACTGATATCTTAAAAAATAAGAATAGAATCGATGGAAGAGGACTTGCTGACGTAAGGCCAATTATGTGTGAAGTTGGAATTTTGCCTAGAGTTCATGGATCAGCATTATTCACTAGAGGAGAAACACAAGCAATTGTTACTACTACTCTAGGTACTTCAGATGACGAACAAAGAATTGAAAGTTTAGATGGTCTTCAAAGAGAAAGATTTATGCTTCACTACAATTTCCCCCCTTTTTCTGTTGGTGAGACTGGCAGAATAGGCACTGGAAGAAGAGAGATAGGTCACGGAAAATTAGCGTGGAGAGCTATCAAATCTTCACTACCTTCTAAAGAAAGCTTTCCATATACTTTTAGAATAGTTTCTGAAATTACTGAGTCGAATGGATCCTCTTCAATGGCAACGGTTTGTGGATCATCCCTTGCTCTAATGGATGCAGGAGTTCCAATTAAGGAGCCTGTAGCAGGTATTGCTATGGGACTAATTAAAGAGGGAGATGACTTTAGCGTACTCTCGGATATACTTGGAGATGAAGATCATCTTGGAGATATGGATTTTAAAGTAGCTGGAACTAAAGATGGTATTACATCTCTTCAGATGGATATAAAGATTACAGGAATTACTTTTGAGATTATGGAACAAGCTCTCAGACAAGCTAAGGATGGAAGGGTACATATTTTAGGGGAGATGAACAAAGCTCTTGCTAAGTCGAGGGATGACGTTGGTAAACACACTCCAAAAATGGAAAAAATCACAGTTGATAAAAAAGATATAGCAACTGTCATCGGTAAGGGTGGAGCAACAATAAGAGAAATTGTTGAAAAATCTGGAGCCAAAGTAGATGTGAATGATGAAGGAGTGGTGACTGTAGCAGCACCGGATGAAGACTCTAGGAATAAAGCTATGCAAATGATCAAAGATTTAACGGCTAAAGCAGAACTAAATAAAATTTATAATGGTAAAGTTATGAAAATTATGGAATTTGGAGCTTTTGTAAATTTTTTGGGAAAACAAGATGGCTTAGTACATATTTCAGAACTCGCTGATAAAAGAGTGGCTAAAGTTACAGATGTTGTAAAAGAGGGTGACGAAGTAAAAGTAAAAGTTATTGGTTTTGATAGAGGCAAAGTTAAACTTTCAATAAAACAAGCTGCATTATAGATAAAATTTTAGGACGTTTGGCATATCAGAACGCCCAAAAAAATAAATAATTTAACGATAATGAATAAAACTTTATCTAATGATTTTAGACAAGCAAAAATAAACAAAAAAGATGAGTTTTATACCCAACTCACTGACATTGAAAAAGAGCTAAAGTATTATAAAGAATATTTTAAAAACAAAACAATATTCTGTAACTGCGATGATCCCGAAGATAGTGACTTCTGGAATTATTTTTCAATTAATTTTGAATTTTTAAAACTTAAAAAACTTATCTCTACTCACTATGAAAGAGAAAAAACATCATATAAATTAGAAATATCGTTAGATATTAATAAAGATGGAAAAATTAATAAAAAAGATACAATAAAAACTAAATTATTACAAAATGGTGATTTTAGAAGTCCAGAATGTATAGATATTTTAAATCAATCAGACATTGTTGTTACAAATCCACCTTTTTCATTATTTAGAGAATATATTGATCAACTCTATAAATACAAAAAAAAATTTATAATAATTGGAAATATAAATACATATTCATATAAAGAAATTTTTAGACTAATTAAGGAAAATAAGATTTGGTTTGGCAGAAGTATAAAAAGTGGTGATAGAGAATTTAGAGTCCCGGATAACTATCCTCTTACAGCGGCAAATAGCAGAGTAGATGAATTTACAGGACGAAAATTCGTACGCGTAAAAGGTGTAAGATGGTTTACAAATGTTAAGTATGATGAAATGTATCCAGATTTAAAGCTTTACAAAAAATATAATAAAAGTGAGTTTCCTCGTTATGACAACTATAACGCAATAAATGTGGAAGTTACTAAAGATATTCCATTCGATTATAAGGGAGTTATGGGTGTTCCGATTACTTTTTTAGACAAATATAATCCAAATCAATTTGAAATTTTAGGTATGTGTGCTTCAGCAGGATATGATAAAGATATAGTTGGAATTCCATTTGAAGGCAAAAAAGATGCCAGACCTATTATTAATGGCGAAGTTAAGTATGCGCGTATCTTTATTAAAAATAAAAATTTATGAAAATAGATCCAAAAAGAATAACTATAAAAGAAATTTCAAAGAATTATATTAACAACGATGAGGAAGGTGTTGTTGGCTATAATGGAAAGCTAAATATTCGCCCAAAATATCAACGTGAATTTATTTATAAGGATCCGCAACGTGACGCAGTTATAAAAAGCGTCAGAAACGACTTCCCTCTGAATGTAATGTATTGGGTAAAAAATAAAGATAAAACTTATGAGGTTATGGATGGACAACAAAGAACAATAAGTATTTGTGAGTATGTTGCTGGTAAATTTTCTATAAACTTTCAATATTTTCATAATCTTGAAAAGGATGAACAAGAACAAATACTAAACTATCCTTTAACTATATATTTTTGTGAGGGTACAGATAAGGAAAAGTTAGAATGGTTTAAAATAATAAATATTGCTGGAGAAAAATTAACTGATCAAGAAAGAAGAAATGCAATTTATCAAGGGTCTTGGATAACTGATGCAAAAAAATATTTTAGTCAATCAGGATGTCCTGCATCGGGATTAGCTAGTGACTACTTAAAAGGAGCATCAATTAGGCAAGAATATTTAGAGACTACTTTAAAATGGGTAAGTGATGATAATATTGAAAAATATATGGCTGATCATCAACACAAGCCTGATGCAAAGGATTTATGGAAATATTTCACAGATGTTATTGATTGGACAAAAGAAGTTTTTCCAAATTATCGTAAAGAAATGAAAGGGGTTCCTTTTGGATTTTTATTTAATAAATACAAAAAAAAAAAACTAAATGCTAAAAAATTAGAAGATAAAATAAAAAAACTCCTTATGGATGATGAAATAACTAATCATAAAGGAATTTATTCATACGTTTTAACTGATGATGAAATACATTTAAATCTTCGTAAATTTTCAAACATCCAAAAAAGAAGAGCTTATGAAAAACAAAAAGGAATCTGTCCGATATGTAATCAGCGTTTTGAATTTGAAGGGATGCATGGACATCATAAAAAACCTTGGATAAGAGGTGGAAAAACAACTGATAAAAATTGCCAAATGTTATGTTCAGAATGTAATGTGAGATTAGGAGCTAATTAGAAACTTAAAAAAATTTAGTTTGCTATTAACTAAAATCCACCTCTCCAATTATTTTTATCATTGAAATGATCTTTTTCGTTTTTGGAAGTTGGTCTAAATAAATACATTAAAATGACTAGCAAAACAAAAATTGATAGAAGAATTTCTACCATAATTTATGACATATTTTTTGGATCAGGCATACCAACTTTGTTGTATCCTGCATCAACATAATGAATTTCCCCAGTCACACCCCCACCAAGGTCACTTAATAAATACAGAGCTGAATTTCCCACATCATGAATATCAACATTTCTTTTTAAAAAAGAATGATCTTCATTCCACTTATATAAGAATTTAGCATCACCGATTGCAGATGCCGCCAGGGTTTTTATTGGACCAGCACTAATTGCATTTACTCTAATTCTCTTAGAACCTAAATCTCTTGCAAGATATTTCACACTTGCTTCTAATGCGGATTTACAAACACCCATAACGTTATAATTTGGAATTGCTTTATTAGATTCGTAACTTAATGTTAGCATACTTCCTCCATCTTTCATTATCTTAGAAGCTTCTTTTGCAACCTCTGTAAATGAAAAACATGAAATTAACATACTTCTTAAAAAATTTTCTCTTGTTGTATTGAGATATTCACCTGAAAGTTCTGATTTATCGGAAAATGCAACTGCGTGAACCACAAAGTCAATTTGACCCCATTGTTTTTTAATATCTTCGAATAATTTTACTACCTCTTCTTTTTTCTCAACATCGCAACTAAATGTAACTTTTGAATTTAATTTTTCTGCTAAAGGTATAACTCTTTTTTTAAGAGCATCCCCGAGGTAAGTGAATGCTAATTCTGCACCCGCTTCAGCTAATTTTTGAGATATTCCCCACGCAATAGACCTCTCATTTGCAACACCCATTATTAGTCCTTTTTTTCCTTTCATTAGATCCATAAATTAAACCTTTTCAAAAACTAGCGTTGCGTTAGTTCCACCAAAACCAAAACTATTAGACATTACCGAGTTTAAATTAACACCTTTTTCAACTTTGGTAACTATAGGATACTTTTTAGCTTCGTCATCCATATCAGTAATATTTGCAGATGCTGCTATAAAACTATTTTTCATCATTATTAAACTATAAATTGCCTCATGAACAGAAGTAGCCCCCAATGAGTGACCAGCTAACGATTTTGTAGAACTTATTTTTGGTTTATAATCTTTAAATGTTTCACCAACTGCCTTTAGTTCTGTAATATCACCAACAGGCGTGGATGTTCCGTGTGTATTTATGTAATCAATTTTGTTTTTTGCAGTGCTTAAAGCCATTTTCATACATCTTACTGCACCTTCACCTGAAGGTGCAACCATATCATAACCGTCAGAGGTAGCACCATAACCAGTCAATTCTGCGTAAATTTTTGCTCCTCTCGCTTTTGCATGTTCATATTCCTCTAAAACTAAAACTCCCCCGCCACCAGCTATAACGAATCCATCCCTAGTTTTGTCATAAGGTCTCGAAGCTTTCTCTGGTGTGTCATTGTATTTTGAAGATAATGCAGTCATTGCATCAAACATAGCAGTCATAGCAAAATGAACTTCGTCACTTCCCCCAGCAAAAATAATTTTTTGTTTACCTAATTGAATTAGTTCCATAGCATTACCAATACAGTGTCCACTAGTTGCGCATGCTGAACTGATAGTATAATTAACGCCTTTAATTTTAAACGGAACCGCTAATGTTGCAGAAGCAGTGCTTGACATAGTTCTTGGTACTACAAACGGGCCCATTCTCTTAGGACTTTTTGCTCTAGTTTTATCAGCTGCTAAAATTACGTTTTCAATAGATGGTCCTCCTGAACCCATTATCATTCCCGTTGATATATTGCTTACATCTTTATCCTCTAAACCAGAGTCTTTAACTGCCTCCGCCATTGATATATAATTATAAGCTGAGCCAGGTCCCATAAATCTTATAAATTTTCTATCAACATGGTCTTCAAGATTAATTTTTGGTTTTCCATGTATATTACTTTTAAGATTGTACTCTTTGTATTCATCTGAAAAAGAAATTCCTGATTTTGAATTTAATAAAGACTGATAGACTTCATCTTGATTATTTCCTAAACAAGAAACTACTCCAATTCCAGTTACAACAACTCTTTTCATTATTTGAATAAACCTACTTTTAAATTTTCTGTTGTATAAATTTGTTTTCCATCAGCTAATAGTATTCCATTTGCTAGACCAACAGTCGCTCCCTCTTTTTTAAGAATTTTTTTCATATTTATTTCATAAATTGCTTTTTTGACATTTTTTAGAACTTCACCAGTAAACTTTACAGTGTTTACACCCAAAGCTCTTCCTCTTCCCGGATTTCCAAGCCAACCTAAATAAAATCCAACTAATTGCCACATCGCATCTAAACCTAAGCATCCTGGCATCACTGGATCTTTTTTAAAGTGACAATCAAAAAACCAAAGATTATCTTTTATGTCCAGTTCAGCAATTATTAATCCTTTACTAAACGAACCCTTATTCTCGCTAATTTCAGTGATCCTGTCAAACATAAGCATTGGTGGTAAGGGAAGTTTTGCGTTACCTGGACCAAAAAGATCACCATTTCCGCAACTAATTAAATCCTCATATGTGTATGAGTTTTTTTTCATTTTTGATAACCTTAATACTTGATTTAAACTAAATATAATATAGGTTTAGTTTAGAATTATTATAAATAACAATGCTTAATAATAGCCATTATATTGATAAATTAAGAAGCTCTGGCTTAAGACCTACCAAACAAAGAATTAAAATTTGTGAAATCTTATTTAATACTGAAAAGACTTTTCATTTTACAATAAATGATTTGGTAAAAAAAATTAGTAAAGCAACAAACGATAAAATTTCTTTAGCAACAGTTTACAACACTGTTCATGCTTTTAAAAAGAAAGGTTACTTAAAAGAGATACCTATAAATTCTGATCAAAGTTATTTTGATACCAATACGTCGCATCACCATCACTTTTATGATGAAAGTCAAAAAGACTTAATAGACATAGATGATGCAGATGTAGAGCCAGTTAAAATTAATACAAGAATTCCTGGTAAAAAAATTAAGTCTGTTGAAGTCTTAGTTAAAGTCGAAGACGCAGAATAATAATCAAAATTCTACATTATAATAGTTCTAAACTGTTGACAAATTTATTTAGAATAATTATAAATTAAGAAAGGAGATTAAATGAGCACTGAATTTAAAGACGGAGACTTCAAATCAAATGAATTAAGCAAATGTCCATTTACTGGGGCAGGCACATCAGCAAAATTTTCAGCTGGAAGAGGTCAAACAAACAGGGACTTTTGGCCAAATAGTTTAAACTTAAAAATATTAAGTCAACACTCTAATTTGACTAATCCCATGGATAAGAAGTTTAACTATTCAAAAGAATTCAAAAAATTAAATTACAAAGCACTTAAAAAAGATCTTAAAAAATTAATGACAGACTCTCAAGAATGGTGGCCAGCAGATTATGGTCATTATGGACCATTCTTTATCAGACTAGCTTGGCATGCTGCGGGAACTTATAGAACAGGCGATGGAAGAGGTGGTGCTGGAACAGGTAATCAACGTTTTGCACCTCTCAATGCTTGGCCGGATAATGTTAATTTAGATAAAGCAAGATTATTATTATGGCCAATCAAACAAAAATATGGAAAACAAATTTCATGGGCTGACTTATTTATTTTGGTAGGAAACGTTGCTTTAGAGTCAATGGGTTTTAAAACTTTTGGTTTTGGAGCAGGAAGAGTTGATATTTGGGAGCCAGAGGATGACATCTACTGGGGATCTGAGAAAGAAATGCTAGGTGTAGAAAGATATAGTGGAAAAAGAGATTTAGAACAACCACTTGGAGCCTCACACATGGGGTTAATTTATGTAAATCCACAAGGACCAGATGCAAATCCTGATCCACTGCTTGCCGCTCATGATATTAGAGAAACTTTTGGAAGAATGGCAATGAATGACTATGAAACTGTTGCTTTAGTTGCTGGTGGTCACACATTTGGAAAATCACATGGTGCTGCATCAGAGTCTCACAAAGGTCCAGACCCAGAGGCATCAAGAATTCAAGATCAATCAACTGGATGGAATAGTAATTATAAATCAGGAAAAGGGGTTGATACTATAAGTAGTGGAATTGAAGGTGCTTGGACACAGTCTCCTATTAAATGGGATATGGGGTATTTTGATTGTTTGTTCAATCATGAATGGGAACTCACAAAAAGTCCTGCGGGGGCTCATCAATGGACACCTAAACAAAATGGTCAAAAAATTAAAATGGTTCCTGACGCACATGACAAAAACAAAATGCATCCACCAATGATGCAAACAACAGACCTTTCATTGAGAATGGATCCATCATACGGTCCGATTTCAAAACATTTCTTTAATAATCCGGATGAATTTGCAGATGCTTTTGCAAGAGCATGGTTTAAGTTAACTCATAGAGATATGGGTCCAAGAGCATGTTATTTAGGCAGCGAAGTTCCAAAAGAAGAATTAATTTGGCAAGATCCTGTTAAAAAACCAAAATACAAGTTAAAAGCAAAAGATATAAAAGATTTAAAATCTCAAATATCAAAATCAAAACTATCCGTATCTGAATTGGTAAGCACTGCTTGGGCATCTGCTTCAACTTACAGAGGATCTGATAAAAGAGGTGGAGCAAATGGTGCTAGAATAAGATTAGAACCACAAATTAACTGGGAAGTTAATAACATTGGTAAGACAACAAAAGTAATTAGTGCACTTGAAAAAATCCAAAACAAATTCAACACTAAGAAAAAATCAGTTTCATTAGCAGATTTAATAGTGCTCGGTGGAAACGTTGGAATAGAAATGGCTGCTAAAAAGGCCGGTAAGAAAATTGAAGTTCCATTTTCTCCAGGAAGAGGCGATGCTACTCAAGAGCAAACTGATGTTCACTCTTTTAGTTTATTGGAACCACAAGCTGATGGATTTAGAAACTACAATAAGGATGAAAAAACTAAAGTTTCAGCTGAGGAAAAACTTATTGATAAATCTCAGTTGATGGGCCTGACAGCACCAGAGATGACTGTGTTAATAGGCGGGATGAGAGTTCTTGATACAAACTTTGATAATTCGAAAAATGGTGTTTTTACAAAAAAACCTGGAACATTAACTAATGACTATTTCGTTAACCTTTTAGATATGAATACTACTTGGAAAGAGACTGATAGTTCGGAACAATTATTTGAAGGTAAAGACAGAAAAACAAATAAAGTTAAATGGCACGGTACAAGAGTAGACTTGATATTTGGCTCAAATTCTCAATTGAGAGCTTTAGCTGAAGTATATGCATGCAACGACTCTAATGACAAATTTTTAAAAGACTTTGTCGCAGCATGGTTAAAAGTGATGAATTCTGACAGATTTGATCTAAAACTAAATTAATTATGGAAACAGCAATAAAAAAACCGATGGTATCTTTTGAGGATTTTTATGAAGTCCCCGATCTAAAATTTGATATCAATAGATTAAGAACTGATTTAGAAAATATTTTAAAAGAAAAAAAATTTAATTCACCAGGCGTAACAAATTTTGGAGCAATACCTCTAAATCAAATTCCAAATGACGAAGACTCAATTAAAGGTAATAATATCAGAGGAAAATATTGGACTATTGCTGATGAAACAGGCAAAGAGGTTTCTCGTGACATTGATATAGACGAGTCAAAATATACAAAATTAGTTCCTGAATTTGAAAAAACTTATTTTAAAGAAGTTTATGAAGCACTAAGTCAAAAGTTTAAACTTGGACGAGTAAGATTACTGCTTAAACAACCAAGATCAACTTTAAGTTGGCATAAAGATCCGGAATGTAGATTACATGTACCAATAATTACAAATCCTGGATGTTCAATGGTGATAGAAAACGTTGCAAAACACCTGCCTGCTGATGGACGAGTTTGGATTACAAATAACACAAAATATCACAACTTTTTTAATGGAGGAGAGCAAGCAAGAATTCACTTAGTAGCGTGTGTTCTAGAAAGTCCTTTTAAAAACAATGGTTGAAGTAACACGAGGCATATTCGAGGCAAGTAAAGAAATTTACAGCAATAACAGAGGATCGATTTTAAGAACAATTGTTTATACGATTGGTCACTTTGCAATAGCAATAACAGTTTTAATGTTAGTTGCTGATGTTTCATTTATGATCGCTTTAACAGATGCAATAGTTGAGCCCATTGCAAACTCTGTTTGGTACTTTGTTTTAGATAAGTGGTGGGCAAGTAAATCCAAAAAATAATCATTGAGAATGATTATTATTAAAATCAAATAATCGCATAAAAAATTTTTTTTTTGCTAACAATTATCATTAGCACTCATTTGGCTTGAAGTTTTTTTTAAAAAAAATAACTTTTAAGAATGAGAACACAAAATTATAATTGTAAAAAGTGCGGACTTACAATTGCATCAACTTGTTCAAAATGTGAAAGAACGGTAGATGTGAAGGTTTTGGATGATGGTTGTATAGTACAATTAACTAAATGCGGGGATTGTGCTAATGTGCCGGTCATTAAAGACGTTTGTGCGCAACAAAAATAAGGAAGTTAAATTTTAGAAATCACTTTTTCTGCAGAAGATATTTCGCAGATACCAGTGTCTTCTTCTAATGCAATATACTTGATAATTTTATTATGAATTATCATTGTGTAACGATTTGATCTCATACCTAATCCTTTTGCATCTTTATTTACCAACACTCCAAGTTTGTTAGCAAAATCTCCATAAGGATCTGCAAGCATAATGATTTCATTTTCAACTTTAGAAGTTTTTGCCCAAGCATTCATTACGTATGGGTCATTTACACTGATACAAAAAACTTTATCAACACCTTTAGATCTTATCTTATCAATGTTGTCTTTATAACTTGGCAAATGTTTATTTGAGCACACAGATGTAAACGCACCGGGCATTCCCAATAGAATAGATTTATTATCTTTGAAAAAGTTGTTTATTTGAAATTTTTTCGGATTTCCATCAATTAATTGGAAAACTTCACAATCGGGAATTTGATCGTTAATTTTGTATTTCATTTTAATTTAACCCCCAAAGATTTTCTTTTAAAACCCATCCTTTATATTCTCCAGTTTCAACTCTACACCAATTTAAATTACACTTTTTTTTATTTAATAGTCTACCTGACTCAATTTTTGCAATTGGTCTTGAAAATTTTGTACTATCAGAAAAAAGAATTGCAGTATCTAGCGTTATAAATGAACTACTTTTTTTTAATTGGGATCTATGAATCCATCCACTATTTTTTTTAAAATCTAAAATTTTTCTAAAATTTTCTTTTTTGTCTATAATTTCAACTGGATAATTTTTTTTATTAAATATAAATTTTATTGGGTAATCTAATCCAGGGCCATACCTTACATTTACTTTTTTATTCTTAAGTGACATATACGTATTGTTATCTGAATAAGAATTTGTTAAAAAAAAACTTAATAAAAACAAATTCATAATCAAAAATTTTTTGATCATCTTATCTTTTTAAGGTTACTTACTCTAAAGTCTAGATTTAAAAGGTTTATTATCAAAACTTTACCGTTTAAACTTTTTCCAATTCCTACAATATTTTTAATTACTTCATTTGCTTGAATACTACCTACAACACTTGCTATTGTACCAACAACACCATCTGCCTCACAATTTAAAACTTCATCGTTTGGTATCGTTTGATAAAAAGATTTTAGACACAATCTTTTATCTTTTGAAAAGTTAAAACTAAATACGTGACCATCAAATTTACTAATCGCACCACATACAAAAATTTTTTTTAATTTCCTAGAGAATTCATTCACAAGAAACTTACTTGTGAAATTATCTGTTCCATCTACTACTATATCAAAATTCTTTATTAGTTTTTCAACATTTGATTGATTCAATTTTTTTTTATAACTTTCTATCTTAATGATTGGATTAATTTTCTTAACTCTATCACTAACTACTTTTACTTTAAATTTACCAATATCTTTTGTGGTAAACATAGATTGCCTATGAATATTTGAAAGATCTATCTTATCATGATCGATTAAACCAATCGTACCTACACCAGTTCTAGATAAATATTCTGCAACAGGACACCCTAATCCACCTAATCCAACAATAAGAACTTTTGAGTTTTTAATTTTTTTTTGTCCCGTGATACCAATATCTTTAATAATTATTTGTCGAGAATATCTTTCAAGTTCTTTTGTTTTTAAGTTCATTTTTTTCCAGTAGATCCAAATCCACCTGAACCCCTCAAAGTGTCTGGTAAATCTTTTGTTTCTTCAAACTCAAATTTCAAAACAGGCATCAATACCATTTGAGCTATTCTATCTCCATTATTAACCAAAAATTTTTCACTACCATGATTAAAAAGAATAATTTTAATCTCTCCACGATAATCACTATCAATTGTACCCGGTGAGTTAAGCACTCCAATACTAGACTTAGCTGCAAGTCCAGATCTTGGACGTATTTGAACCTCTGTGTCTTCAGGTATAGCAATTGCAAGTCCGGTTGGAATTAAAGCAGATTTATTTGGCCCTATTTCAATTGGATTTTCCAAAAATGCCTCGAGATCAACTCCAGAAGACCCTATCGTTTTATAAGAGGGAATTTTTACTTTTTGGTTTAACTTTTTAATTAAAACCTTAATCATTAAAAAAATTAAATTTATTCGTAATTTTTTTAATTAATTCATCTGCAATGACAGATTTGAAATTTTTTGGGATTTTTTCATCATCTATGTTTTTGTCCTTATAAAACAAATGAACTTCATTAAAATCAGACTCAAACCCAATTTCATTATTACTTACATCATTTGCAACAATCAAATCACAACCTTTTTTTTCCAGTTTTGATCTTGCATTATCAAATAAATTCTCAGACTCGGCGGCAAAACCAACAACAATTTTTGGTTTTTTATTACTTTTAGAAACCAATTCTAAAATATCTGGATTTAAGTCTAAATCAAAACTTTGATCTTTATTTTTTTTGATTTTCTCTTTATTAAATTTTTTTATCTTAAAATCTGATACTGCAGCTGTAAAAATTGCAAGATCACACGGAAGCAACTCCATTGTTTTTTTGTGCATTTCTTCACCAGTTTTGACCTTTATTAATTTTAAGTTATCATTCGGCTTTAAGTTAGTAGGTCCAGAGATTAGTGTTGTATCAAATCCATTTTCTACTAAGGAATTTGCGATCTCATATCCTTGTTTACCACTAGATCTGTTGGTGATAAACCTTACAGGATCAATCAATTCTTGAGTAGGTCCAGCAGTAACTATCGCTTTTAATTTTTTGTTTTTACTTATTTGTTTAAAATAAATTTCAAGTTGATTAATAATTTCATCAACTTCTAACATCTTTCCTTCCCCAAATTCACCACACGCCATCTCACCAATTTCTGGTCCTAAAATTCTATAACCATAACTCTTTAAGGTATTTATGTTCTGTTTATTTGATGCGTGTTCCCACATTCTAACGTTCATTGCAGGGCACAAAAAAACCTTTTTATCTGATGCTTTAATTACAGTGCTTGCCAAATCATCTGAAAAACCATTTGAAATTTTTGTAAGAAAATTTGAAGAAGCTGGAGCAACAAGTATTAGATCGGACCATCTTGAAAGAGAGATATGATCCATTTCACTTTCATTTTCCACTGAAAATAAATCCGTATAAACTTTATTCTTTGATAATGAGGTAATTGATAAAGGGGTTACAAATTCTTTACCGCTTTTAGTTAAAATTGTTTTAATTTCACAATTTAGCTTTGATAATTTTCTAATTAGATCTAATGTTTTATAAGCGGCAATTCCACCTGTTATTATAATCAATATTTTTTTGTTTTCTAAAAATTTCATACAGAATTAAAATACTATGACACCTAAAAAGACAAGCACTAATAAACCAATAATACTTTGATTTCTAATTGATTTCATCTCATTTTTTTTATCATTAAAAGAAGAAAAAGAATTTGTATTTTGGGGTATCTGACCACTTGCCAAAAATGCTAAAGCCTGATTTGCATTATCCATTATTTTAGGTAACTCAGGAATTCTTTTAATTACTTCAGAAGAGTCTTTTAAAGTATCCATCATATTCTTTACAGGATCTTTAGTCTCTTTTAGCCAGTTTTCTAAGACAGGTCTAGAGGTCTCCCATATATTATTATTTGGATCTAAATTCCTTGCAACACCCTCTACTACAACCATTGTTTTTTGTAAAAGTAGTAATTGTGGTTGAGTTTGCATATTAAATTTTTCTGTAATATCAAATAATTGTTTTAATAATTTTCCACCCGATATGTCTTTAACACTCTGGCCAAATATTGGCTCTCCAATAGATCTCAAGGCTTGAGCTAATTCCTCTACAGATGTGCCTTTTGGTACTAATCCAGCTAACAAATGTACCTCAGCTACTTTTTTGTAATCTCTGCGTACAAATCCGTATAGAATTTCTGCTAAGTATCTTCTACTCAATTTATCTATTCTTCCCATTATACCAAAATCTATTGGAACTATTTGGGAAGACTCATTAATAAAAATATTTCCTTGGTGCATGTCAGCATGAAAAAATCCATCACGGACTGCATGTCTTAAAAAATGTTGAATTAAATTTGTAGCTATTTTAGAGGTCTCAATATTTTTTTCTTTGAGTAAATCCTTTTCTCTTATCGATACCCCATCCACCCAATCTAAGGTAAGAACACTTTCGCTTGTAAAATTCCAATATATTTTAGGGACTAAAAATCCTAAATCATTTTTGGTATTTTCAGCATACTCATTTGCAGCTGCAGCTTCAAATCTTAAGTCCATCTCGTGATTTGTTATTTCTTTGAAAAGAAAAACAACTTCAATGAGTTTAAGTCTTTTTGTTTTGCTGATTAAACTTTCAACTATATATGCCAATAACATAATGGCATCTATCTCATCATTAAAAATTTTCTTAATGTTTGGTCTTAAAACTTTTATTGCAACATTTTTGATTATATTATCCTCTTTAATTTTGGCTTTGTGGACTTGGGCTATCGAAGCAGCTGCTATAGGTTCTGATAAGTCAATTATATCATCAAAATTAGACTGACCTAAATTTTCTATTATAATTTTTTCCGCCTCTTTTTTTGAAAAGGGAGGCAATTTATCTTGAAGAGACTCAAGTTCTTTAGACAATTTTTCACCGATTATATCTGGGCGTGTGGCCAAGAATTGACCAAGTTTTATAAAAGTAGTTCCCATTTCTTGAATTGATTCACTCAAGTTTTCTTTACCCTTACTTTTTGTATTATTTGAACTTGAAAATGAAAAAGCTAACAAATTAAAAAATAATTTAATGAATACTGGTATTTTATGAGTTTCCGAAACTATGTTTATTATATTAGATTTGCCAATTTTTCTTCCAATTTTGAAAAGTATAAAGAATTTATTAAAAATCATATTTTCCAACCTGTATGTAAAGATACAATACCGCCAGACAAGTTTTTATAACTGGCATTGTAGAAATTTTTACTTTTGATTAAATCGAGTAATTCCTCTTGATTAACAAATTCATCAATACTTTGAACCAAGTATTCATAAGGTTCACTTTTTCCAACTACTAATTTACCTATTAATGGTATTAGTTTTGAATACTGTTTGTAAATGAAATCTAAATTTTGGTTTTGAATTTTTGAAAACTCAAGGCAGAAAAATCTACCTCCTTTTTTCAAAACCCTATAAGCTTCCGAGATAGTTGAGTTTAAATTCTTTGTGTTTCTTAAACCAAAGCTAATTGTGTAATAATCAAAGGTTTCATTTGGTGTATCAATTTTTTCAGCTCTTGAAACCTTCCAGTTAATATTTTTGTAATTTGATAACCTTTTTTTTCCTTCGTCCAACATTTTTTTATTAAAATCGACGCATAATATTTTTGATTTATTAGATGTATTATCAGCAAATAATTTAGCAATATCTCCAGTACCACATGCAACATCAATTAAAGTACTCTCTGGATAGGGATTCATTTGTCTGATGAGTTCTCTTTTCCACTGTCTGTGGACACCCAAAGACATAAAATCATTCATGAGATCGTACTTATTGTAGACGTTATCAAAAACTTTTTTTACAAGACCTCTTTTTTTTTGCAGATTTTGTTGCATATTTAAATGTTATAAAAGTGTAATATAATATTTAATGCCAGAATTACCAGAAGTAGAAATAGTAAGACAGTCCCTAAATAGACAAGTAAAGAACCAAAAAATAATAAATATTCAAGTCAATAACCGAAACCTGAGACTTAAAGTACCAAAAGATTTTGAACAAATATTCA
>CACNXI010000009.1 GCA_902624345.1 uncultured Pelagibacteraceae bacterium
TGTTTTTCCTCCCCATTTATACTTTACATTTCTGAAAATTTTAATTCTCTTAAAAATTTTCTCTTTATATTTTATAGGGACAACATCGGATTTTTGTATCCAATAGCTGTCAAAATTTAAAAATTCTTTATTTCTTGATTTTACTTGAAGCACAGATGCAAAGCTCAATTTCATTTTAATTCTAGAATTTTTACTAGGCTTTGAAAAGATACAAGCTTTTAATGAGGATACTTTATGAGTAGGCCTGAAAGTGAATTGTTCAAATTTTCTTTTTTTTATAAAACCTACATATTTATCGTAACCTGTTTTGATTTTATAATAATACCTGTATTTTTTAATAATTGAAAATTTTTCTCCATAGAGAATTTGAGAGGAAAGTTTGGAATTTTTCTTTCTATTTTCGTATATATTTATACATGGATATTTATTTATCATTTATCTTTTACAGGTGCAATTATACCTATCCAATATATTAAGAATAACACTGGCATTCCTATTAAAGCAGTAAGTATGAAATAATTACTATAACCCATTACGTCAACCCATGCACCAGAATATCCTGCTATAAGCTTGGGTAAAAATAACATGATTGAACTAAACAAAGCATATTGAGTTGCAGTGAATTTTATCGAGGTTAGTCCAGATAAGTAAATTACAAAAGCTGCTCCAGCAAACCCACTAGAAATGTTATCCGCGGTTATCACCATTATTAAATAATTGATATTTGCATCAACTGTCGCTAACCAAGCAAATAATAGGTTGCTTAAAGATGCTATTAGGGCGCCCAAGAATAGAGCTCTCATCGTACCTTTTTTTGATGCAAAATAACCTCCTAATAATCCACCAATGATAGTTGCAAAAACTCCAAAAAACTTCGAGTAAGTAGCTATATCTTTTATTGAGTAGCCTTTTTCTAAATAAAATATGTTTGCCATCACACCCATAACTACATCAGCAATTCTGTAGAGAGAAATAAGCATAAGAATTATTAAAGCAAATCTTCCATACTTTTCGATGAAATTTTTCACTGGGGCAATATAACTTTCGGATACCATTTTTTTCTGAACTATTTTAAGTTTTGTCATCAAAACCAAAAAAATTCCTGAGACTAAAAAACAAAAAAACAACTTTAAACAAGTAAGTATAAAAACTAAAAAATTATTATCTTCAATAGAGAAACTTATGTTTGAGTAAAGATATATGAAAACCACAACAGCAAACAATACAGACAAAAAGAAAATCAAGTGATTATTTGTTTTTTTAAAGATATTCTTTTTTACTTTTGGTTCACTCGAGGTAAAATTTGCGAATATACCAACCACCATAAATAAAGCCATTATGCAATAAACTTTCTGCCACACAATTTGATCATAATTTTCTGATCCGAAATAAGACGCCAACCACAAACTTCCAGCTCCACTCACCAACATTCCAATCCTGTACCCTGCAATATACATGGAAGATAGATACCCTTGTTTATTTTGAGAAACTGATTCAATCCTAAATGCATCAATGATGATATCTTGAGATGCGCTAAAGAATGCTAAAAAAACAATAAATATAGCTGTTGTATAGAGATTTTTTTGTGGATCAGTAAATGAAGTAAGTATTAATGATAAAATAATTAAAAGTTGGACTAATAAAAGCCAACTTCTTCTATGGCCAAATTTTTTGAAAATTGGCAAACTGAACTTATCTATTATTGGTGACCACAAATATTTAAACGCGTATGCAAAGCCAGCCCAACTAAATAAAGTAATTGTACTTCTCTCGATGCCAGCTTTAGATAACCAAACTGATAAAGTTGAGAACACTAATAATATTGGTAATCCAGAGGAAAAACCAAACAAAAGCATTTTTAATGACTTTTCTTTAAAGAAGTAATAAAAATTATTCGTCAATTAATTTCTCCAAAATGATGGTAAGAAAATTACTAAAATTGCAAAGATTTCTAAACGACCTAAAATCATTCCGGCAGACAAA
The DNA here is from genome assembly GCA_902624345.1 of uncultured Pelagibacteraceae bacterium. Classification (GTDB taxonomy): domain Bacteria; phylum Pseudomonadota; class Alphaproteobacteria; order Pelagibacterales; family Pelagibacteraceae; genus Pelagibacter. Next base: position 1,984 of record CACNXI010000009.1, read on the forward strand.
ATCCATTTTGATGCTGATGGTAAACTTGCATAATTACTATTCGGCCCAATTTCATTTCCCAAGCCGGGACCGACGTTTGATATTGAAGATGCTGCTCCTGAAACCGCTGTAATAAAGTTTAAACCTGTAAGCGTTAATAAGGCAGATATTACAAAGAAAATTATAATATAAAGATAAATAAACGATATAATTGAAGCGATTAATTTATCTTGAACAATGTCATTATTATATTTCAAATTAATAATTGCTCTAGGATATATCATTTTTAGTAATTGATTCTTTAAAAAGAAATAAAGCATATGAACTCTAAATACCTTGATACCACAAGTAGTCGATCCTGCGCAGCCACCAATAAACATAAGTAATAAAAAAAATATTAAAGGAAAATTACCCCATTGATCAAATTCTTTAGTAACATAACCAGTTCCTGTTAATATTGAAACAACATTAAAGATAATTGCTCTTAATTGAATTTCAAATATACTTTTATTAACGACTGCTAAATAAATAAAAAGTATAAGAATTGAAAAAAATATTAACTTGAAGAATAATTTTATTTGCTCATCTTTAAATACTATTTTCCTATTACCAGATAAAAATTTTATATAAGATATAAAAGGGATACTACCTAAAATTATAAAAACTATAGAAACATACTCAATTTTGGCATTTTCAAAAAATCCTATTGACTGATTGTAATTAGAGAAACCTCCTGTAGCAATGGTGGTCATCGAGTGAGTTAAGCTATCAAAGAAATTCATTCCACAAATTTTATAGAAAAATGCACAAAGCAAAGTTAAAGAAAAATAGATCAGAACTAATCTTAGAGAAATTTGTTTTGATTTTGGAAGTATTTTTTCCGAACTATCTCCACTTGAAATTTTTAATAGTTGCATACCTCCGATGTTCATTATAGGCATCAAAGTAATTGCCATTACAATAATACCAATTCCTCCTAACCATTGGAGTATTGCCCTCCAGCTTAAAATTGCCTTAGGAGTATCAGATAAATTATTGATAATTGTTGCCCCAGTAGTTGTAATTCCAGACATACTTTCAAAGAAAGCATCGGTTAAAGATAGGTTTAAGTCTGAAAATATAAATGGGATAGAGCCAAATATTGCAACTCCTATCCATGATAATGCTGTGAGGAGAAATGCCTGCTGAGTGCTTAAGCTTCTGTTATGATCGATATTAGCTAAAAAAAATAAAGCACCAAAAGTAATTGTAATTATTGAAGATATTATAAAGGTAGAGTTAAACTCGCTATAAATTAATTGTATAGTAATAGGAACTAACATCGAAAAACCTAATACAATCAACAATACGCCTAAAGTAAAAAAAACTGTTTTATAATTGGACATTTAATTTAAACATTATTTTATGGAAAATAAATTTCAACATTATATGAATTTAAATATAAGCTAATTATACAATAAATTCGTTTTTAAATGAAAGAAATTAACAAACAAGATATTGAAAAATCAAACTCATGGCCAATCGTTGAGGCAAAAAAAATTTTGAAAGAGAGAAAGTCTTTTATTGAAAAAAAAGGAAAGATAGTTCTTCAAACAGGTTATGGTCCATCCGGGTTACCCCATATAGGAACTTTTGGAGAAGTGGCACGTACATCAATGGTAGTAAATGCATTAAATTTATTAACAGACTTGCCTAAAGAAATTATTACATTCTCTGATGATATGGATGGTCTTAGAAAAGTTCCAGACAATATACCTAATAAAAAAATTTTAACTGACAATCTTCATAAACCACTGACAGTTGTTCCAGATCCTTTCCAAAAGTTTGGTAGCTTCGGAGAACATAATAATGAAATGTTAAAAAAGTTTTTAGATCAATTCAACTTTAAGTATAATTTTTTAAGCTCAACAAAGTTATATAAAAGCGGTTTCTTTAATGAGCCACTTAAAAAAATCCTAGAAAATTATGATGGAATAATGAATATTATAATTCCAACTCTTGGTAAAGAAAGACAAAAAACCTACAGTCCATTTTTACCGATATGTCCAAAAACTGACCAAGTTTTGGAAATTCCAGTTTTAGAAATAGATAAATCAAAATCTTGTATTACATTCGATAATAAAGGAGAGAAAATTAATGTCAGTATTCTTGATGGTAAATGCAAACTTCAATGGAAAGTAGATTGGGCAATGCGTTGGTATGCTTTAGATGTTGATTTTGAGATGTATGGAAAAGACTTAATTGAAAGTGCAATTCTATCAACAAAAATTGTGAAACTTTTAGGTAAAAAAAATCCATCTGGTTTTGCTTATGAATTATTTCTAGATGAAAAAGGAGAGAAAATTTCAAAGTCAAAAGGTAATGGCGTTACAATTGAGGAATGGTTAAAATATGCTTCTCCAGAAAGTCTATCCTTATTTATGTTTCAAAATCCAAAACGAGCAAAAAAACTTTATAAGGAAATTGTGCCGAAAGCGGTCGATGAATATTTAGATTGTATAGAAAAAAGTAAAAATCAGTCAAATAAAGAAATTTTGTTAAATCCAGTTTGGCATGTTCATAATGGAAATATTCCTGATGAAAAAAAAATTATGAGCTATTCAATGTTATTAAATTTGGTTGAAACAAGTAATGCTAATTCAAAAGATGTTTTATGGAAATTTGTTGAAAGGTACGCAAAAGATCTAAATAAAAAAGACTATCCAATATTTGATAAATTAATTGAATACTCAATAACATATTTTAACGACATTGCTAAAAGTAATAAAAAATACAAAAATCCAAACAATGAGGAGAAAAAAGCGTTACTAAATCTAATTAAGATGTTAGAGAATTCTTCAGATAACCTTGAACCAGAAGATATTCAAACAAATATTTACACTGTTGGAAAAGAAAATGGTTATAAAGAAAATTTAAGGGACTGGTTCAAATTAATATACGAAGTAGTATTTGGAGTTGAAAATGGACCTAGGTTAGGTTTTTTTATAAGCTTCTTTGGTGTTAAAAATACTATTAAATTAATAAAAGAAAAAATTAATTAATGTTTTCAAAAATAAGACCTTTTATTTTTAAGCTAGATCCTGAATTAGCGCATGATCTTGCAATAAAAGCACTTAAAACAAATTTAATTGTTAAAGATTATAAAAAAAATGAATTAATTCTAAAAACTAAATTATTTGGAAAAGAAATTCCGAATCCAATTGGTATAGCTGCTGGATTCGATAAAAATGCAGAAGTTTACAATCCTTTATTTAAACTTGGTTTTGGTTTTGTAGAAGTTGGCACTGTTACTCCTTTAAGCCAGTATGGTAATCCAAAACCTCGAGTTTTTCGATTAGAAGAAGATTGTGCTCTAATAAATCGACTAGGATTTAATAATAACGGGGCTGATGATGCAAGATCAAGAATAATTAAAAAAAAACCTATAGGGATGCTCGGAGTAAACATAGGACCCAATTGGAACTCAGAAAATAAAATTGAAGATTATTTAAATTGTTTAAGGAAGTTTCATGATATTGCTGATTATATTACTATAAATATTTCATCACCAAATACGGAGAATTTAAGAGATTTTCATAACAATGAAGAATTAAAAAATTTGTTGGAAAGTATTTATAACGAAAGAGAAAAATTGAAAAGTGATATTCCGATAGCTATTAAAATATCACCTGATATCAATCAAAAGAAAGTTGAGGAAATTTGCAGAACAATTTTGGATTATGGTATTAAAGCCGTAATTGTCTCTAACACCACAGATGGTAATCGTGATAGTTTGAAAAACCACAAGAAATTTCAAAAAGGAGGTCTTTCAGGAAAACCTTTGAATGAAATATCTAATAAATTGATAAATAATTTTTATAAAATATTAAATAATAAGATAGATATAATTGGTGTAGGAGGGGTGGACTCTGGTGAGACAGCTTATCAAAAGTTTGTCCATGGTGCAAAATTTGTGCAACTTTATACAGGTATGGTTTTTCATGGTCCAAAAATTGTTAGCAAAATTTCAGAAGAGTTAAATAATATTCTTGAAACTAATAATGTAAAAAAATTAAACGATATTATCGGAAAAATTTAAAATATCGACTTGACTGACAATTAAACTACATTTATACCACGTAAACTATTATGTCAAAAAAATGTGAACTTACCGGTAAGAGACCTTTAAAAGGTCATAAAGTTAGCCATGCAAATAATAAAGTTAAGAGAAGATTTTTACCTGGTATTAAAAAAGTAAATTTTAAAAGCGATATTTTAAATAAAAGTTTAAGATTAAATGTCTCAAATTCTGCTATGCGATCTGTTGATAAAAAAGGTAGTTTTGATCAATTTATGAAGGAAGTAAAATCAAAATACTTATCAGATAGACTTAAAAAAGTAAAAAAAAGTATTCTGCAGAAATCCGTATAATGAATAAAGTTTTTCTAACCCTTTCTTTTTTTATGGGTTTGGTGGTTTTAACATCAAACTACTTGGTTCAATTTCCAATAAAATATTATGGTTTAGACCAATTGCTAACTTATGGCGCTTTTAGTTATCCTATAGCTTTTTTAGTTACAGATTTAGCAAACAGATCATATGGAAAGATTGCAGCAAGAAAAATTGTATATTTTGGATTCGTAATTGGAATTAGTTTCACGTTATTTTTCTCAACAAATTTTGATGATTTAATATCAGTTAGAATTGCAATTGGGTCAGGATCAGCATTTTTAGTTGCTCAACTTCTGGATGTTCAAGTGTTTGATAAGTTAAGAAAAAAAAGATGGTTCATTGCTCCATTAACCTCATCTCTTATCGGATCCACAGTTGATACCTTCTTATTCTTTTCAATTTCTTTTTATGCAACTGGTGTCCCCTGGGTTACTTTATCTTTAGGAGATCTAGCGGTAAAAATATTTGTTGCACTAGTAATGTTAATACCTTTTAGATTATTATTAGGCACTCTAAAGCCAGCTCGAAGTTAATATAAAAATTTATAAGATAAAATTTTATAGACCAATTTAGCAGCAAGAAAATTATATGAATTTAAACCTTTAATAGGCGAAAGTTCATTTAAGTCTGCACCAACAATGTTTGAATTTTTTGCAGCGATCTTAAGAATATTCAATGTTTCGTCCCATAACAAACCACCTGGTTCAGGTGTACCAGTTGCTGGCATAATGCCCGAGTCTAATCCATCAACATCAAAAGTAATGTAAACATTTTTATTTTCTATTAATCTTTTAAATTTATTTAAATCCCATTTACTTTTATCTTTAGCCCAAAATATTTTTATTCTTTTTAAATTTCTTTTTAAAAATGGAATTTCTTCTTTTGATATATTTCTTATACCAAAAGAAATAACAGAAACGTTTGGATAATCTAAACATCTTCGAATTGCAGATGCATGTGAAAATTTTTCTCCATTGTAACTATCTCGTAAATCTGCATGAGCATCAAAGTGCAAAAGACAAATATTTTTGAACTTTTTAGTAAAAGGAGCAATACATCCAGGCGTTATTGAATGCTCTCCTCCCAAGGTCATAGGGAATAATTTTTTTTCCAATATGCCTTGATTTATTTTTGACATTACGCTGAGAGCTTTTTTAACATTTTTTTCTATTTTAAAAGGTTTTAAAGTTTTAATTCCAATTTTCTTGAAAGGTTCACAATTTAATTCTTCATCATAAAGCTCAACTTGATGGGAGGCTTTAATAATTTCTTTTGGTCCATTTCTGGTACCTCCTCCATAGCTCACAGTTTTTTCAAGACCAAACGGAACAACAATTACTTTTTCTTTAAAGTTCAATTTATTATCGATACCTAGAAAACCATTTTTATTTGAAAGATATTTCACCTCGGGATCCTATTCTATCAAGAAAATATTTTTGAAAAATTTTTTCTTTCTCTCTTTTTCCATTCACCTTTATGATAAGCATCGCTAGCAATTAAAGGCAGTACACTAGTTGCCTCAGCAAAAACCATCTGTTCTTTTGTTATATCTACTTTTCCCCAAGAACTAGCCTCTTTAAGAGTAGAACTACTACATGCCCCGTCTCTTGAGTCTGCAACAGTTATTTGAATTGCATATTTGTGCATATCCACTTCTTTACCTAATAATTCAGCACAAATCACTGTGTCTTGAATGAAATTTTTTGGAACACCACCGCCTATCATAAATAGACCAGAATTTTTTGATTTAATTTTAATTTCTGTCAATTCTCTAAATTCTCTAATTGAGTCTATAGTGATGTGTTTATTTGGATTTTTTTCTTGATGCATAACTAATCCAAATCCAGCGCTAGAGTCAGTAAAAGCAGGGCAAAAAATAGGTACGTTATTATCAAAAGCTGTTTCAATTAATGAACCTTTTTTTTTTGAATTATCTTTTAAATATCTTCCCATCTCATATATAAATTCTCTAGAGGTATATGTCTTTGGGGGTAATTTATCAGCTATTTCACATATAATTTTATCGCACATTTGCAATTCATCCTCATCAATATAAGTATCGTAAATCCTATCAATATAATTTTTTCTAAGTTCACTATCATTTTGAAATTGTGAACCTTGATAATGTTTAAAACCCAAACCCTCAAAAAAATCCATATCAACAATTGATGCGCCAGTAGCAACGATGGCATCCACCATATTGTATTTAACCATATCTTTATAGATATTCATACATCCCGCAGCAGATGTTGATCCTGCAAGTGTTAAAAAAATTGTGCAATTTTTATCTTTTAACATTTCATTAAAAATACTTGCAGCGTTTCCTGTTTCTCTGGAGACAAAAGACATTTTTTGCATCGACGATATAATATCTCGAGAGTCAAAAGAAGTTATGTCAATGTGCTCTACAGGTTTGTTAAGAAAATTTTTTTTTGTATTGTGGCCTAAATTTTTCTTTTCTGACATTTATGCGACTAGAGATCCTTTATTTTTATCTCTATCGTACATAGTCATTATTGGTTCATCCTCAACTTCATAAATCTCGTTAGAATAAAAGCCGTTAAACTGAGTTCTAAAAGTTAATCCATACGCTCCTAATTGACCAAGTTCTATGTAATCATTCTCTTTAATATTGTTAGGTAAAATAAAAGGTCCTTTCATATAATCAAGGCTATCACAAGTTGGTCCATAAAAATCAAAAGCAGTCATTTTTTTTGAAATCATTCTTCCATTTGTAATAATCCTTGAGGGGTAAACTATATTTGGAACTCCACCGTCAAATAAAGTTCCATAAGTTCCATCATTTATATAAAGCTTCTGTTTTTTTCTTAAATTCACTTTTACTATAGTTGATCCTGACTCTGCGACCAACGCTCTTCCTGGCTCACAAATTATTTCGGGCATTTTATTTAACTTTAATTTTTCAAGAGCTGTTTCAATCTCGTTAAAATAACTATCCAAAGATTGCGGAATTAGATCTGGATAAATAGTTGGAAATCCACCTCCAATATTTATTACATCTGGAATAATTTTTGTTTTTTTAATTATATTTCCGATTTCAGAAATACCCTTAGCATATGAAATAGGATGCATACATTGCGAACCAACATGAAAACTTAAACCAATTTTTTTTGCATATTGTTTAGTTAATCTCAATAACCCGATTGCCTCAGAACTTAATGCACCAAATTTTTTTGATAAATCAATCTCAGCATGTTCATTGGAAACAGCCACTCTGACATATAATTCAAGATCCTTAGCTTGTTCTGTAGATTCAATAATTTTGATTAATTCCTCTTTTGTATCTAATGAAAAACTTTTAACATTATATTTAAAATACGCATCTCTAATACTTTCTCTACTTTTCACAGTATGCATATAAGAACATTCCAAATCTTTGTTGATCTTTTTAATCATCTCTATCTCTTTTAATGAAGCAACATCAAAATTCTTTATTCCTGACTCTATAAGAGTTTTTACTACAAAAGGATGTGGATTAGTTTTAACCGCATATAAGATTTTGCCTGGGAAATTTTGTAAAAAAACTTTAGTAGCTTTTTTTATTGAATTCTTTCTGATGCAGTAAACTGGATCAGAAGGTTTGATTACATTAATTAGTTCATCAACCGTTTTAAATTTTTTCATTTTTTTAGCTCCGTAAAAAAAAATTTAACAAAAAAAATCTGCATAACAGCTATGCAAATTTCATTAAATTGAGCATTTAAGGGATTCTTCACCTAGTGTAAAGAAAATAATTGATAAAAATCAATGTTTCCCAAGCTCTTGAAATTTTAAAAATTAACTCCATATTAATCTCTATGAACGTCCAAAACGTAAAAAATATAAGCGAATTTGAAGACAAATCTCTTCTAATTGTGGATGATGACAATCCTTTTAGAGAGCGCTTAGCTAGAGCTATGGAAAAGAAGGGATTTAAAGTTTCACAAGCTGAAGGTGTAAAAAAAGGAATTGATGCTGTTAAAACAAATAAACCTGCTTTTGCTGTAGTGGACTTAAGGCTTGGTGATGGTAACGGATTGGAAGTTGTAAAAGAAATTCAAAATTCTAATGCAGATAGTAGAATTGTGATGTTAACAGGCTATGGGAATATTCCAACAGCTGTTGCAGCAATCAAACAAGGTGCAATTGACTATCTTGCTAAACCAGCTGATGCTGACGACGTTGAAAAAGCACTTCTAGCAGATCCAAATAGAAAAGCTGATCCACCAGATAACCCTATGTCTGCAGACAGAGTTAAGTGGGAACATATCCACAGAGTATTTGAATTATGTAATAGAAATGTTTCTGAAACAGCTAGAAGACTTAAAATGCATCGTAGAACTCTTCAGAGAATTTTATCAAAAAGATCGCCTAGATAAACTTTTTAAAAAAATCGACTTTTGTAGAAATTATAACCAATAGAAAGATTTTAAATAATTCTGCTAGTAAAAAAGGTTTTGCTCCTAGATCAAAAATTGGTTTATCCCAACCAATTAAAATTCCTAACCAAATAAGTCCCAATACATAAATTGGCAAAACTGAGAAAAAAATCTTAATAAAATTTAAAAGATAGTTTTTATTATAATTAAATTTTCCAGCCACATAAACCGCTATTATAAAACCTAAAAGATATCCCATCGTTGGACCTGTAAAATAAATCATACCAACACCTTTTTCTGGAGAATTGGAAAAAACTGGTATTCCAACTATGCCTTCAATTAAATAAAGTGCAACTGTGGCTAAACCTAATTTATAACCAAAACACATTCCTAAAAATATTACGACGAATGTCTGCATTGTCATTGGGACTGGGTAAAACGGTATTTTTACTTTTGCTGAAATTGTTAACAAAATTGTTCCTAAAAAAACAATAATAGCGTTTTTGATTACTTTGTTATTTTGAATCAGCTTAACGGTTTCCATAATTTAATAATATATTAATTTAAGTTTTTAATCTAGTTATTTGTTAAATTCACAAAAACGTCCTCTAAATCTGGGTCTTCAGATTTAATATCTTTAATCACTATTCCTTGATTTTCTAATAACTTGATTACTTTTTGGATATTAAATTCTTGTTTATTATATTCTATCTTAAATTCTGAATTTGTATTGGTTAAAATATTAAAATCTTTATTGTTAATATCATCTAAAATTATTCTCTTGTTAATTTCAAATTTAAGGGTTTTTGTTTGAATCTTATTTAACATATTTTCGGTTGTGTCTAATGCTATAAGATTACCTTTATGAATTATACCTACTCTATCGCACAATTCTTCAGCTTCTTGGAGATAGTGTGTAGTCAGAATAATTGTTACCCCAAGTTTTCTAAGAGATCTAATATTATCCCACAAATTTTTTCTCAGATCTACATCAACACCTGCGGTTGGTTCATCTAGTATAATTATAGGTGGTTTATGAACTAAAGCTTTTGCTATCAATAGTCTTCTTTTCATACCACCTGATAAATTTCTTGTATAACTATTTGATTTATCTTTTAAAGCGACTAGATCAAGTACGGTGTCTGTTATCCTATCTTTTTTTTTAACTCCAAATAAACCAGCTTGAAGATCCAATAGTTTTTTTGGAGTAAAGAAAGGGTCAACGTTTATTTCTTGAGGAACAATTCCTAGCGAAACTCTAACTTGGCGTGGATTTTTATCTAAATCAAATCCCCAGACTATTACTTCACCCGAGGTTTTATCTGTGACACCTGCAAGAATATTTATAAAAGTACTTTTTCCTGCTCCATTTGGACCAAGAAGTCCTAAAATTTCTCCTTCTTTCACCTCTAAGTTTAAATCTTTAAGTGCATGGATATTCTTTCGATAAATTTTATTTAATTTTTTAACAGAAAGTACGTTTTTTTTACTCATTTAGATTTATAGGCTTATAACATTAAGGTAAATTAATAATAATTTAATAAATGGCTGAATTAAATAAAAAAAAACATTTTTATCTTATTGATGGCTCTGGGTATATTTTTCGAGCATATTATGCTCTTCCTCCTCTATCCAGAAAGTCAGATGGGTTACCAACAGGTGCTGTTGCGGGATTTTGCAATATGCTTTTTAAGTTGCTAGAGGATGCAAAATCAAAAGAAAATAAAGAGAAACCAACTCACTTCGTGGTTATTTTTGACTCTGCTAGAAAAAATTTTAGAAATGATATTTATGAAGACTATAAAGCGAACAGATCAGACGCACCTGATGATTTAATACCTCAGTTTGAATATATTCGAAAATCTGTAGAGGCTTTTAATATTCCTGCTGTTGAAATGATTAACTATGAAGCCGACGATTTAATTGCAACTTATTCAAAACAAATTACTAAACTCGGTTCTGATGTAACCATTGTTTCATCAGATAAAGATTTAATGCAGCTTCATGACAAAAAAGTAAGAATTTACGATCCTATGAAAAATAAATTTATCAAGAAAGAGGATGTAATCGCTAAATTTGGAGTTACTTCAGATAAGGTTATTGATGTTCAGTCTTTAGCTGGTGATTCAAGTGATAACGTGCCAGGTGTTCCTGGTATTGGAGTAAAAACAGCAGCAGAATTAATAAATAAATTTGGAAGTTTAGAAGAACTTCTCAAAAATGCAGAAACAATAAAGCAAAATAAAAGACGAGAAACAATTATCGAAAATAAAGATAAAGCTTTAATAAGTAAGAAACTAGTAACCTTAAAAAATGATGTACCTGTCAAAAATAAATTAGATGATTTTTTATTGAAGGAAATTGACAAAAAAAAACTCTTCAATTTTTTAAGAGATATGGAATTTAATAGACTGCTAAGTTCAGCGATTTCAACATATGGAGAAATTGATTTTGAAAACGAAAATAAAGAACAAGCGCAAAAGACAAAAGATAATCTCTCAAAATCAAACTATAATTTGATAAAGAGTGAGGACGAAATAAAAAAATTAATACACAAAATAGAGGAAGTCGGAGAACTTGCTATTGATACAGAAACAAACTCTCTTAACCCGCACCTTGCCAAATTAGTTGGTATATCTATATCTTTTAAAATAGGTGAAGCTTATTATGTTCCTTTAAATCATTCTAATGGGAAAAATTTGGATGAAAAAAATATACTTAAAATTTTAAAGCCATTATTAGAAGATAAAACTATTAAAAAAATCGGTCAAAATATAAAATTTGATTACATAATTTTTTATCATAGAGGCATAGAAATGAAATTTCTGGAAGACACAATGTTGATGTCTTACGTTCTAGATGCTGGAAAAAACAAACATAATATGGATGAATTATCAAAAATACATTTAGATCATCAAACAATATCTTATAAAGACTTAGTTGGAACTGGAAAAAAACAAATAACCTTTGATGATGTAGATATTGATCAAGCAAAAGATTATGCAGCTGAAGATGCTGATGTTACCTATAGGTTATATAAAAAATTTTTGAAAGATATCAAAGAAGAGAAATTAGTAAATATTTATGAGTCTTTTGAAAAACCTATGATTGAAATTTTGGCTAAAATGGAAATCAGTGGAATAAAATTGGATAAGAATTTCTTATTAAAGCTTTCAAAAAAATTTGAAAAAAAAATAGCTGAATTAGAAAAAGATATTTTCAAAATATCTAAAAAGAAATTTAAAATTGGTTCAACAAAACAGCTTGGTGAAATAATGTACAATGATTTAAAAATTTCAGCTTTAAAAAAAACAAAAAAGGGAAGTTTTGCCACAAGCGCCAGTGTTTTGGAAGATCTGGCATTTAAAGGACATGAATTACCAAAGTTAGTCTTAGAGTGGAGGCAAATTTCAAAGCTTCAAAATACATATTCAGACTCACTTCCAGAATTTATCAATCCTGTCTCAAAAAGGGTTCATACATCTTTTTTGTTGGCAGCTACAACAACTGGAAGGTTAGCATCAAGTGATCCGAATTTACAAAATATTCCAATTAAGTCTGAAGATGGAAAAGAAATAAGAAAAGCCTTTATTTCAGAAAAAGGAAATTCACTTTTATCTGCTGATTATAATCAAATTGAAATGAGAATACTTTCTGATTTAGCAGATGTAAAAGAATTAAAAAAAGCTTTTAATAATAATGAAGATATTCATTCTTTAACTGCCAGCCAAATTTTTAACGTAGAAATTAACAAAGTCACTAAAGAGATGAGGAGAAAAGCAAAGGCGATTAATTTTGGTATTATCTATGGTATTTCACAGTACGGATTAGCTAAACAAATTTCTGTTTCAACAGCCGATGCTGAAATTTTTCTAAAGGCGTATTTTAAAAAATTCCCTGAGATAAAAGACTACATGTCGTCCACAATAAAACATTGTAGAAGAAGTGGATTTGTTAACAATATTTTTGGCAGAAAAACACACATTATAGGTATCAATGATAAGAATTTTAATATTAGAAACTTTCAAGAAAGGGCAGCGATTAATGCACCAATACAAGGGTCAGCATCGGAATTAATGCGAATAGCGATGATAAGAATTTTTAATAAACTTAATGATGATACAAAATTTAAAACAAAATTATTATTGCAAATTCACGATGAACTAATATTTGAAATACCTAATAACGAACTAGATAGAATCAAAAAACTAATTAAAACAGAAATGACCAGTGTTAAATCAAGTGAGCATCACACTTTCTCTATACCTATTCTAGTAGATGTAAATATTGGGGATAATTGGGGTATGTTGCATTAAATATTAGTGTATTGTCTAAATTGGGACAATTTAGTATTTTTATATTAGGCTATGACACAAACAATTGCACTAATAGATGATGACAGAAATATTCTTACCAGCTTAAGTATTGCCTTAGAAAAAGAAGGTTTTAAAGTCCAAACTTATTTAGATGGAGAGAGTGCGCTTATAGGATTAACTAGAACACCTCCAGACTTAGCAATAGTTGATATTAAAATGCCTAAAATGGATGGTGAAGAGTTGCTTAAAAAATTAAGAAAAAAAAGTTCATTACCAGTAATTTTTTTAACTTCAAAAGATGAGGAAGTAGATGAACTTTTAGGTTTAAAGTTAGGAGCAGATGACTTTGTTAAAAAATCTGGTGGTTTTTCAATAAAAGTTTTAGTTGAGAGAATTAGGGTTCAACTTAGAAAGAAAAATATTAGTGTAGATGATAGTAAAAACATTATTACTCATGGCAAACTCAAATTAGATCCCTCACAACTTGAGTGTGAATGGGACGGAAAACAGTTGCCAGATAAATTGACAACAACAGAATTTTTAATCGTTCAAGAACTTGCTAAAAGACCGGGGATAATTAAAGAAAGAGCACAATTGATGGATATTGCGTATAGAGAGGATACTGATATCGAAGATAGAACTATTGATAGTCATGTTAAAAGAATTAGAAAAAAATTTAAAAAAATTGACTCGAGTTTTTCTGCAATAGAAACAAGGTATGGAAGTGGCTATAGGTGGAATGTTAATTAATGTTTTCTTCACTTATCAAAAACCTCTCTATTCTTAAAAAATTTTTATTCATCAATCTTTTAATCTTTATATTTATTGGTACATTAACCATAATCTACCTTAATTATGTTCAACCAAACTTAATTAAAAAAAAAACATCTCTACAAATTGAAGTTATAAACAATACAATTAATAATCTTAATAGACTAAATATTGAATTTGAAAAAAATGAGGTAAAAAAATTTTTATTGTCGACAAGATTTTTATTTCAAAATCTTGATAGGGTTATTTTTTTTAATGAGTCATTCGAGATTTTAGCAGACACAGACACACTCGATCTTGATCCAAGATCCTTTTCATCAAGAATTGAAATAGTTGAATTTGATTTACAAAATAACCAAGATAAAGAAAAATCTACAGATGAATTAATTAATTCAGAAAAAAAGAGTGTATTTGAAGAAAAACTTCAGGAATATTCAATATCTGATGATTATGGTAAGCCGGTTACTTTTACAAATGAAACTTATAATAAATTTAAATTATCAACAATAAAGAATGTTTTGATTGATGATGAAAATGTCGGGTATATTCTGATATCTCAAAACGCCAATGATGTTAAAACAGCAATCAATGAAAGAAAAACTTTTGTAATTCGTACGGCAATATTAATCGCAGTTGTAATCTTTATTTTTTCATTAGTGTTAAATAGATATTTTTTAAAACCAATTAAAAATCTTGTTAATTACACTGAAAATATAAAAGAAAAGAGTAAAAAGAAAATAGATATTAAAAATTTAATTAAACGGAATGATGAACTGGGAACTTTATCATTATCTCTAGATGAAATGACAAATGAATTACAAAAAAGAGTAAATACAGCTGAAAACTTCTCCACAGATTTGGTTCATGAAATTAGAAATCCTTTAGCTTCACTTAAAAGTGCATCTGAATTATTAGAAGTTACTAACAGCAACCCTGAAAAGGAAAAATTAACAAAAATTTTGACTCACGATGTAGAGAGAATTGAAAGATTAATAACTGATTATTCCCAGATGCTTAAAGATGAAGTCGCGATCACAAGGGAAAGCATGAAAATTTTAGACTTAAAAAAAATCGCTGACTCAGTTGTTGATGACTTTAACGCCATATACAATACAAAACGGGGTATTAATATAGATTTACAATTTAAAAATTCTGGCGAAAAATTTAATATTAAAGGTATTGAAAATAGGATTGAACAAGTCTTGGCAAACCTTCTTGAAAATTCCATTTCATTTAGCAAAGATAATCAGAATATTGTAGTCAAACTCTCACTGAAAAAAGATGGAAAAATTTCTCTAAGTGTAATTGATGAAGGAATTGGTTTTAAAGAAAAAAATACGGAAAAGATTTTTAAAAGATTTTATAGCAACAGACCAGATAAATTTGGTGAACACTCTGGATTAGGATTGAATATTGTTAAAAATCTAGTCGATCTTCATGGAGGTCAAGTAATCGCATCTAATAATGTTAATAAAAAGGGAGCAAAAGTAGAAATTATTTTTCCAAAATTAAATTGATATATTGAATAAATTATTTTTTAATGTAAAAGATTTGCAAAAATGAGTGATTATAAAGTAAAAGACATCAAGCTAGCTGAGTTCGGCAGAAAAGAAATCTCTCTTGCTGAGACTGAAATGCCTGGACTTATGGCATTAAGAAAAGAATACAAAGGAAAGTCTCCTTTAAAGGGAGCTAGAATTTTAGGTTGCCTGCACATGACAATTCAAACCGCTGTGCTTATTGAGACGTTGGTAGCTCTTGGTGCAGAGTGTAGATGGTCATCATGCAATATTTTTTCAACGCAAGATCATGCGGCTGCAGCGATAGCAAAAGCCGGAATACCTGTGTTTGCCTGGAAAGGTGAAACAGAGGAAGAGTATTGGTGGTGTGTAAAGCAAACAATCGAAGGTAAAAAAGATTGGAAGCCAAACATGATTTTAGATGATGGTGGTGATTTAACAGCTCTAATGCATAAAGATTATAAACATTTAATGAAAGATATTAAAGGTCTGTCAGAGGAAACAACGACAGGTGTTTTAGCATTAAAAAAGATGGAGAGCGAAGGGACATTATTAGTGCCGGCCATAAATGTTAATGACTCAGTTACAAAATCAAAATTTGATAATTTATATGGTTGTAGGGAAAGCTTAGTCGACGGAATTAAAAGAGCTACAGATGTGATGATGTCAGGTAAAGTTGCAATTGTTGCAGGATTTGGTGATGTAGGTAAAGGTAGTGCAGCATCATTGAGGCAATCTGGTGCAAGAGTTATGATTACTGAAACTGACCCAATATGTGCGTTACAGGCAGCAATGGAAGGTTATGAAGTAGTCTTAATGGATGAAATGATTAAAGAGGCTGATATAGTAGTAACCGCGACTGGCAACAAAGATATTATAACAGCAGATCATATGAGAGATATGAAGGATAGAGCTATATTATGTAATATCGGACACTTTGATAATGAAATTCAAGTTGAAGCATTAAAAAACTATAAGTGGGATGAGATTAAACCACAAGTGCACGAAATAGAATTACCAAGCAAAAAAAGAATTATTCTTTTAGCTGAAGGCAGACTAGTTAATCTTGGATGTGCAACAGGTCACCCAAGTTTTGTTATGAGCGCATCTTTTACAAATCAAGTTACTGCTCAAATAGAACTTTGGAATAATTCTTCTAAATATGAAAAAAAGGTTTATGTTTTACCAAAACATCTTGATGAAAAAGTAGCTATGTTACACCTGGAAAAAGTGGGTGCAAAATTAACAAAACTATCAAAAGAACAGGCTGATTATATTAGCGTAAAACAAGAAGGGCCATATAAGCCAGATGCTTACCGCTACTAATCGTAGCAATATTAAAATTTCTAAAGAAATTGAATTAAAAAAATTTTCTGAGAAAACTTCTAAATTTATAAAAAAGTTTAATACAGTTTTTTTATACGGAGAACTTGG
>CACNXI010000010.1 GCA_902624345.1 uncultured Pelagibacteraceae bacterium
TAACTCTGGTAATTATGGTTTTTTAATGAATAAATTTTCAAAAAGAAATTTTACCAATAATTTAAAAAAGGCAAAATTGATTTCAATTTACCCACTAGAAATGAAAGTTATTAATAAAACTGGTCAATCAAAAACCTCTATAGCCATTAACGAAGTTTCAATATTAAGACAAAGCAGACAGGCCGCTAACCTATCAATAAAATGTGGAAAAAAAAATATTATAAAAAGATTAATTTCGGATGGTGTTTTAGTTTCTACTCCAGCTGGGAGTACTGCTTATAATCTTTCTGTTCATGGCCCAATTCTTAATTTAGATTCAAAAAGACTATCCATTTCGCCAATAAGCCCATTTAGACCAAGGAGATGGAAGGGAAAAATAGTTAGTGAAAATTCTAAAATTATAATTTCGAATTTGAATATTAAAAAAAGACCTATAAGTGCCGTAGCTGATAATGTTGAAGTTAGAAATGCAAAAAATATTATTATAAAAACTAATCGAAAAATAAAATTCAATCTTCTTTACGATCCAAATAGAAGCCTTCAAAAGAAAATTAATTTGGAACAATTGAGAAAAGAAACATTTTAATGGTGCCCCCGCACGGACTCGAACCGCGGACCTATTGATTACAAATCAATTGCTCTACCAGCTGAGCTACAAGGGCGCAGAGTTTTTTTATAAGAATTTTATTACTAATCAAGATTTTTTTTTGCCTTGTTTATATGAAAAAAAACAACAGATGCACTATTTGCTATGTTTAAACTTTCTATTTTCTGATTTATTTGAATTTTAACGGGATAATCAATATATTTTGACGTTTTTTCTTTTAGTCCATGACCCTCAGATCCAAATAAAAGAACATTATTTCCTTTCCAATCATAATTAGTAAAATCTTCATTACCATTTGATGAAAAACCATAAATCCAAAAGTTTTTTTCTCTTAGAAACTTTAAAGTACTGTTTATATTTGTAACTTTAAAAATATTTGAGTACTCAATTGAACCAGAACTGGCTTTATACATAGATTTGCTACTTTCAGGAAATAATCTTTCCTTGACAATAATTCCATCAATATTGAATGATGCAGCACTTCTAATTACAGAACCAATATTTCTTGGATCCGTTACACCATCTAAACAAGCTAAAGTTACATTTCTTTTAGTTTTGATAAATTCTTTTAAACTTTTTTCTTCTAATTTCTCAATTTCTGCAACGTATCCCTGATGTAGAATTTGCTCATTTTTACAGTATTTATCTAACTCCTTTTTTGTTTTAAAAAAAATCTTAACGTCCTTCAGTAAATTTCTTTTTGGACTTATCCTGTGAATATTCTTTTTACTTTCTTCAGTTAAAAAGAGTCTCAATACTTTTCTTTGAGGGTTTTTCAGAGCTTCTATTACAGGATGCTTTCCAACAATAAAAAAGTTTGTATTTGTCATATTTTCTGCATTTTTACTTAATTTTTTAGTATTTTCTTATTATTTCACATATTGCAATTGTTTAATAAAAATATATAAAACCCCTGTTGTTTAAAGGTTTTTTGAACAAGGGGACGCTTTCCCCTATATTTTAGGAGGGGTACCAAAGCGGTCAAATGGGGCGGGCTGTAAACCCGTTGACTTCGGTCTTCGAAGGTTCGAATCCTTCCCCCTCCACCATTCAAAAAATTTAAACAATTGGAGTGTTAACTTGGTTTTGCGGGTGTAGTTCAATGGTAGAACGCTAGCCTTCCAAGCTGGATGTAAGGGTTCGATTCCCTTTACCCGCTCCAAATTATTAAAATAAAAGTAAAGTAAGGATAAAAGGATGTCGAAAGAAAAATTTAATAGGAGTAAACCACATTGTAACATAGGTACAATTGGACACGTAGACCATGGTAAAACAACTTTAACCGCGGCTATAACAAAAGTATTATCAGAAAAAGGTGGTGCACAGTTCACAGCATACGATCAAATTGATAAAGCCCCTGAGGAAAAAGAAAGAGGTATTACAATTTCAACTGCTCACGTCGAATATGAAACCGAAAAAAGACATTACGCACACGTGGACTGTCCAGGTCACGCTGACTACGTAAAAAATATGATTACTGGTGCAGCACAAATGGATGGTGCAATTTTAGTTGTTAACGCAGCTGATGGTCCAATGCCACAAACAAAAGAACATATTCTTTTAGCACGACAAGTTGGTGTTCCAGCAATTGTGGTTTTCTTAAATAAAGTTGATCAAGTTGATGACAAAGAAATGATAGACTTGGTTGAAGAGGAAATAAAAGAATTATTAACATCATATAAATTTCCTGGGGACAAAACACCAATTATAAAGGGCTCTGCATTAGCAGCTGTTGAAGGTAAAGATGATGCGATTGGAAAGAATGCAATTATGGAACTTATGAAAGCTGTAGATGATTTTATTCCTCAACCTGACAGACCAAAAGACAAACCTTTTTTAATGCCTGTTGAAGATGTGTTCTCGATTTCTGGTAGGGGTACAGTTGTTACAGGAAGAGTTGAGCAAGGTGTTGTGAAAACTGGTGAGGAAATCGAAATAGTAGGTATCAGAGATACAAAAAAATCAGTTTGCACTGGTGTTGAGATGTTTAGAAAAATTCTTGATACTGGAGAAGCAGGAGACAATATTGGTGCATTATTAAGGGGTGTTGAAAGAACTGACGTAGAGAGAGGTCAAGTATTATGTAAACCAGGATCTGTTACTCCTCATACTAAATTCGAAGCTCAGGCTTACGTTTTGAAAAAAGAAGAGGGTGGAAGACACACTCCTTTCTTTACAAAATATAGACCCCAGTTTTATTTTAGAACTACCGACGTTACTGGTGAGGTAGAACTACCTTCAGGAACTGAAATGGTGATGCCAGGTGATGATGCAAAGTTTACAGTTAAATTGATCACTCCAATTGCGATGAGCGAAAAACTTAATTTTGCGATTAGAGAAGGTGGAAGAACTGTAGGTGCAGGAGTAGTTACGAAAATAATAGAGTAAACTCCTTTAGGAGTGTAGCTCAATTGGTAGAGCGCCGGTCTCCAAAACCGGAGGTTGGGGGTTCGATTCCCTCCGCTCCTGCCAAAATAAGGAGAATGAAAAAATGAGAAACCCGTTAAAGTTTTTTCAAGAGGTAAAACAAGAAGCTTTTAAAGTTACTTGGCCAACAGGAAAAGAAACTGTTCAAGGAACTATTATGGTAGCGATCATGGCTATAATTGCATCTCTATTTTTTTTATTGATAGACCAATTTTATAAATTTTTTTTAGATATTATACTTAATATAGGAATATAGGATTTTAATGAAAAACTGGTATATCATTCAATCGCATTCAAGTTTTGAGAATAAAGTTGCTCAATTAATTAAAGAAGAGGCTGATAAAGCTAAAATATCTGATAAATTTGAGGAAATTGTAGTACCAACTCATGATGTTACTGAAGTAAAACGTGGTAAAAGAGTTCAAAGAAAAAAGAAGTATTTTCCAGGATATGTGTTAATTAAAAGTGAAATGAATAATAGCATTTACCATATGATCAAAGGGATAAAAAAAGTTAGTGGATTTTTAGGGAGTAAGGGCATGCCCGTTCCTGTATCAGATCAAGAAATAGAAAAAATTTTAGGTCAAATAAAAGATGGTGTTGCACAATCAAAATCAACAATAGATTATTCTGTAGGGGAAAAGGTCCAAGTAGTAGACGGTCCTTTCGCATCCTTCTCTGGAATGATAGAAGATATTGATGAGGATAAATCAAGAGTAAAAGTTTCAGTATCAATTTTTGGAAGACCAACTCCAGTTGATTTAGAATTTAATCAGATTGAAAAGGTAAGCTAATGGCAAAGAAAGAAATAAGTGGATATGTAAAACTACAAATTAATGGAGGTCAGGCAAATCCAGCTCCACCTGTAGGGCCAGCTTTAGGTCAAAGAGGTATTAACATTATGGAATTTTGCAAAGCATTTAATGAAAAAACAAAAAACTTTATGGGCAAACCAGTCCCAGTTGTGATTACAGTTTATAAAGATAAAAAATTTGACTTTATAATAAAGTCGCCACCAGCATCACACTTTATTAAAGAAGCAGCAAAACTTAAAAGTGGTTCTCAAGAACCAGGGAGAAATATAGTTGCCTCGATTACAAAAAAACAAGCTGAGGAAATTGCTAAAAAGAAAATGGTTGATTTAAATGCCCACGATTTAGAAGAGGCTGTTAAAATAATAGCTGGTTCAGCTAGATCTATGGGTATCGAGGTGAAAGATTAATGAGCTCAAAAAGATTTAAAAAACTACCTAAAAACACCAATACTTTAAAGGCCGAGCCTATGAATAACTTATTATCAAGAGTAAAAGCGAATTGTACAACAAAATTTGATGAGTCTCTGGATTTAAATATTTTAATCAATAATAAACAAAAAAAAAATGAAATAAACTTGAGATCAATGGTTAATCTTCCAAGCGGAACAGGAAAAAAAGTAAAAGTTGCCGTTGTATGTGAGGAAAGTAAATCCAAAGAAGCTAAAGATGCAGGTGCTGATCTAGTAGGTGGAGATGATTTGATTGAAAAGATAAAAAATGGAGAAATAAATTTTGAAAAACTAATCTGTTCATCTTCAATGATGATAAAGTTATCTAAATTAGGAAAAGTTTTAGGTCCCAAAGGTCTAATGCCCAATCCAAAATTAGGAACTGTTACAGAAAAAATTGGTGAAGCAGTTAAAAATGCAAAAGCAGGTCAAGTTGAAATAAAAAACGACAAAGATGGAAATATTGGCCTAAGTATAGGAAAAAAATCCTTCTCTGACGAAAAACTTATTAAAAATTTTAATGCGGTTATCAGTTCACTTGAGAAAGAAAAATCAAATCTCACAATCAAAGGTGATTTAATTAAATCTACTTATATTACTTCTACGATGGGTGTTTCATATAAGATAAAATTAGAAAAGAGTTTTTAATTATGATGAGTAAAGAAAAAAAACAGAATTATATCAGCGAGATGTCAACACAACTAGATAAAGCTGAAGCAGTTATAGTAGCTCATTATCAAGGTTTAACAGTGAAACAACTTGATGAATTAAGAAAAAAAATGCGTGAACATGGAATACAATTTAAAATCACAAAAAATAGAATAACAAAACTGGCATTGGAAAAAACTAGTAGAAAAGATTTATCTAATTTATTCACAGGTCCAACAGCGGTCGCAATGTCTGATGACGCAATAACTTCAGCGAAGATACTAACTAATTTTTCAAAGGAGAATCAAAATCTAAAAATTCTAGGCGGTATTATGGGCAAAGATCTTTTAGATGTTGCAGGTGTTAAAAATATTGCAACTTTGCCTTCTTTAGAAGAAGCAAGAGCAAAAATCGTGGGTATTTTAAGGTCTCCAGCACAAAAAATCGCAAGTATTTTGCTTGCACCTGGCTCAAAAATCGCTATTTTAGCGCTCGAAAAATCAAAAAAATAACTTAGGACATATTTGTTATGGCGGACTTAAATAAAATCATAGATGAACTATCTAAATTAACCGTTGTGGAAGCAGCAGAATTATCAAAACAACTTGAAGAAAAATGGGGTGTTTCAGCAGCAGCAGCAGTAGCAGCGCCTGCAGCAGGAGCAGCAGCTGGAGGAGCACCTGCGGAAGAGAAAAGTGAATTTACAGTAGTACTTACTTCTGCGGGAGATAAAAAAATTAACGTTATTAAAGAAGTTAGAGCAGTTACAGCACTTGGTTTAAAAGAAGCTAAAGACTTAGTTGAGGGTGCACCAAAAGAAATTAAATCTGGTGTGAGTAAAAAAGATGCCGAAGAGATGAAGAAAAAACTTGAGGCAGCTGGCGCTAAAGTAGAGCTTAAATAAAGAATTAAAAAAATTATAGGCTGTTTTAATTTTTTAAAGCAGTTGGAATAAATGCAATTATCTTTTACTAAAAAAAAAAATATTAGAAAAAATTTTGGAAAATTAAAAGAAAGCTTATCAATACCAAATCTAATTGAAGTTCAAAAAAATTCTTACAAAGAACTTACAGAATTCAAAGAGGATGTCGCTCCTCAATTCATAAAAGGTTTTGACAGGGTATTTAAAAGCATATTTCCAATAGAGGATCTTAACGATAAAGCAACTTTAGAATATATAAGTTATAAATTAGAGAAACCGAAGTTTGACGTTGAAGAATGTATACAAAGAGGTCTTACTTATTCTTCAGCACTAAAATGTAATTTACGTTTAGTTGTTTATGAGATAAATCAAGAAAATAATACTAAAGATATTTTATCAGCAAAAGAACAAGAGGTTTATATGGGTGAGGTCCCAATGATGACAAACAGTGGGACTTTTATTACCAATGGTGTACAGCGTGTTGTAGTGAACCAAATGCACAGAAGTCCTGGTGTATTTTTTGATCATGATAAAGGGAAGTCTCATGCTAGTGGAAAATTGTTATTTAATTGTAGAGTAATACCAAATAGAGGTTCATGGCTTGATTTTGAATTTGATGTAAAAGATTTGTTATATTTTAGAGTCGATCGAAAGAAAAAAATACTTGTCTCAACATTATTATTAGCTTTAGGTTTCAATAAGAGCGATGTAGTAAAGGAATTTTATGAAAAGGAATCATATTCATATGATGAAAAAGAAAAGAAATGGAAAACAAAATTTAATCCAGAAAATTATAAATCTAAAAATTTTACTGAAGAAATAATCGACTCCAAAAGTAAAAAAACGATAATTAAGAAAGGTGAAAAAATAAATTTTTTAAAGGCAAAGAAATTAGCTTCAGACGGTCTTAAAGAAATTTATGTCTCTAACCAGTATCTGTTAGGTAAATATTTAATTAAAGATGTAAAAATTGGTGAGGAAGAATTTAAAATAGGCTCAGAACTTAATGAAACAATAATAGAAAAGTTCGTGGAGGCTAAAATATTTTCTTTAGAGCTGGCATACACAAACGCAATTAATAAAGGACCTTATCTTTTGCAAACATTGTTTAATGATAAAAATAATTCAAAAAATGATGCAATTAATGAAATTTATAAAGTTTTAAGGCCTGGTGAACCGCCGACTATTGAAATCGCAACGCAAATATTTAACAATCTTTTTTTTAGTTCAGATAGATATGATCTTTCAGATGTTGGTAGAGTAAAATTAAATTCAAGATTAAATTTAGATTGTTCAGATAAGATTACAATCTTGAGAACTGACGACGTAATAGCAATTATAAAAAAGATGCTTGATTTAAGAGATGGAAAAGATGAAGTTGATGATATTGATCACCTAGGAAATAGAAGAGTTAGGTCAGTTGGAGAATTGGTAGAAAACCAAGCGAGAATAGGTGTTTACAGAATGGAAAGAGCAATAAAAGAGAAAATGACAACACTAGATATCGAGTCTGCAATGCCCCAAGACCTAATTAACGCTAAACCATTAACAATCTCTTTAAAAGACTTTTTTGCAACATCACAATTATCTCAATTTATGGATCAAACAAATCCTTTATCCGAAATCACTCATAAAAGAAGAGTATCAGCATTAGGCCCCGGTGGTCTTACAAGAGAAAGAGCGGGTTTTGAAGTAAGAGACGTTCATCCAACTCATTATGGAAGAATTTGCCCAATAGAAACGCCCGAAGGCCCCAACATTGGATTAATAAATAGCTTATCTACTTATTCAAAAATCAATAAATATGGCTTTATAGAGTCACCTTATAGAAAAGTTGTTAGTGGGGTTGTTCAGGAAAAAATAGAATATTTATCAGCAATGGAGGAAACAAAGTTCACTATTGCACAAGCTAATTCAAAAGTTGATAAGAATGGAAAATTTACGGAAGATTTAGTTTCAAGTAGGCAAAATTTAAACTTTATTTTGTCTAAACCTGAGAATATTGATTATATTGACGTTTCACCAAAACAATTAGTATCTGTTGCTGCTTCTTTAATACCATTTCTAGAAAATGATGACGCAAATAGAGCTCTTATGGGATCTAATATGATGAGACAAGCGGTACCACTTTTAAAACCAGAGTCTCCTTTAGTTGGTACAGGTATAGAAAGTGATGTCGCATTAGACTCAGGGGTAACTATTGTGGCTAAAAGAGACGGAATAGTTGATAAAATTGATGGAAAAAGAATTGTAATCAAAGCAACAAGTGAAACTGATTTTTCAAAATCAGGTGTTGATATTTATAATTTACAAAAATTTAAAAGATCAAATCAAAATACTTGTATAAATCAGAAACCTTTAGTCAGAGTAGGTGATAAAGTAAAGCGTGGAGATATTATCGCTGATGGACCTTCAACTAAAATTGGTGAGTTGGCTCTTGGAAAAAATGTTACAGTCGCTTTTATGCCATGGCAAGGATACAATTTTGAGGATTCAATTTTAATCTCAGAGAGATGCGTAACAGACGATGTATTTACTTCAGTACATATCGAAGAATATGAAGTTATGGCTAGAGATACAAAGCTTGGTGAGGAAGATATCACAAGAGATATACCTAATGTTAATGAAGAAGCTTTAAAAAATTTAGATGAGTCTGGAATTGTTTATATTGGAGCAGAAGTAAAACCAGGAGATATACTTGTAGGAAAAGTTACACCTAAAGGGGATACGGCATCTGGGCCTGAAGAAAAATTATTAAGATCAATTTTTGGTGAAAAAGCTATCGATGTTACAGATACTTCTTTAAAAATGCCAAGTGGTAGTGGAGGCATAATAGTTGACGTAAGAGTTTTTAATAGACATGGAATAGAAAAAGATGAAAGATCAATTACAATTGAAAGAGCGGAAATAGATTTAGTTCAACAAGATAAGTTAGTTGAAGAAGAAATTCTTGAGAGAAGTATAAAACAAAGGGCAGCTCAAATTTTATCAGGGACACAACTATCAAAAAAAATTAAGAATTTAAATCAGGGAGATACATTAGATCAAAATAATATAAATGAAGTTCCAATAGCAGAGATATTTAAAATGAACGTTAAAGATGCGAGTAAAAATGAAATATTAGAAAAATTGAGAGAACAGTATCAAAATGCAAGTCAGGATATTAAAGAAAGATTTGAGGATAAAGTTCTTAAAATCAGACAAGGTGATGATTTACTGCCAAGTGTTATGAAGATGGTAAAAGTTTTTGTGGCAATTAAAAGAAGATTGAGACCTGGAGATAAAATGTCTGGAAGGCATGGCAACAAAGGGGTAGTAAGTAAAATTGTTCCTGTTGAAGATATGCCTTATAGAGAGAATGGAAAACCTGTCGATATTGTTTTAAATCCTTTAGGTGTACCGAGTAGGATGAATGTCGGTCAAATTTTAGAAACACATCTAGGTTGGGCTTGTACAGAATTAGGAGACAAGTTGAAGAATTTGATTAATGAAAACCAAAAAAAATTAGAGATGTCTCAAAAAATAAAAGAGTTTCTTAAATCTGTTTATGGAAAAGAAATTTTAGAAAATTCAATCGAAAAATTAACTAAAAATGAATTCTCTGATTTATGTGAAAACTTAATGAGCGGAGTTCCTATTTCTACACCTGTTTTTGATGGAGCTAAAGAAAAAGATGTAACCGAGATGCTTGATTTAGCTAAACTACCTAAGACTGGTCAAACTCCTTTATGGGATGGAAGAACTGGGGAAAAATTCGATCGTGATGTAACGGTTGGTACTATATATATGTTAAAATTACATCACCTTGTAGAAGATAAAATTCATGCAAGATCTACTGGTCCATACAGTTTAGTAACTCAACAACCGCTGGGAGGAAAAGCGCAATTAGGTGGTCAAAGATTTGGAGAAATGGAAGTTTGGGCATTAGAAGCATATGGTGCTTCTTACACTCTTCAAGAAATTCTTACAGTAAAGTCTGATGACGTTGCTGGAAGAGTTAAAGTATATGAAACGATTGTAAAGGGTGAAGAAAATTTTGAGTCAGGAATACCCGAGTCATTTAACGTATTGGTTAAAGAGATTAAATCTTTAGCATTAAATGTTGAGCTAAATTAATTATGAAAAAAGAACTTAAAGATTTATTTAAAAACACAGAGATATCAGACTCGCAGAATTTTAATAGTATTAAAATTTCATTAGCAAGTCCTGAAAAGATAAAGTCATGGACATATGGTGAAATTAAAAAACCGGAAACAATTAACTATAGAACATTTAGACCAGAAAAAGATGGTCTGTTCTGCGCAAGAATTTTTGGACCAATAAAAGATTACGAATGTTTATGTGGGAAATACAAGAGAATGAAATTCAGAGGTATTATATGTGAAAAATGTGGTGTTGAAGTAACTAAATCAAATGTCAGACGTGAAAGGATGGGCCATATAAATCTTGCAACACCTGTGGCACATATCTGGTTCCTTAAATCTTTACCAAGTAGAATTTCTCTAGCAATCGATATGAAACTAAAAGAGGTTGAACGAGTGCTTTATTTTGAAAACTTCATAGTCATTGAACCTGGTCTTACTGGCTTAAAAAAGAACCAATTGCTATCTGAAGATGAGTTAATAAAATACCAAAATGAATATGGCGATGAGTCTTTTACCGCAGGTATTGGAGCAGAAGCTATACTAGAAATACTAAAGAATATAAACCTAGAGCAAGAAAGAGAAATTCTTGTAAAGAATATTAATGAAACAAAGTCTAAAGTTTCAGAGGAGAGATCGATAAAAAGGTTAAAACTAATTGACTCATTTATTAAAACTGGGAACAAGCCTGAATGGATGATTTTAACAGTGATACCTGTGATACCACCAGAGCTTAGACCTTTAGTACCATTAGATGGGGGTAGATTTGCTACTTCAGATTTAAATGATTTATATAGACGAGTTATTAATAGAAATAATCGACTTAAAAGATTAATGGATCTAAAGGCTCCAGATATAATTGTCAGAAATGAAAAAAGAATGTTGCAGGAGTCAGTTGATGCCCTATTTGATAATGGAAGAAGAGGAAGAGTAATTACGGGAACTGGAAAACGTCCACTAAAATCTTTAGCGGAAATGCTTAAAGGTAAACAAGGTAGATTTAGACAGAACCTTTTGGGTAAAAGAGTAGATTATTCTGGAAGGTCAGTAATAGTAGTAGGTCCGGATCTTAAATTGCACGAATGTGGCTTGCCAAAAAAGATGGCTCTAGAATTATTTAAACCTTTTTTATATGCAAGACTAAATAAACTTGGTTTAGCGTCCACAATAAAACAAGCTAAAAAACTAGTTGAAAAAGAAACTAATGCTGTTTGGGATGCATTAGAAGTTATTGTAAGAGAGCATCCAGTTATACTGAATAGAGCGCCAACACTTCATAGACTAGGTGTTCAGGCTTTCGAACCAAAATTAATAGAAGGAGATGCAATTGAATTACATCCTCTAACTTGCGCTGCATTTAACGCTGATTTCGATGGAGACCAAATGGCAGTGCATATTCCACTAAGTTTAGAAGCGCAACTGGAAGCTAGAGTTTTAATGATGTCTACAAATAATATTTTAAGTCCATCGAACGGTAAGCCAATTATAGTTCCCAGCCAGGATATGATACTTGGAATTTACTATTTGTCCCTCCCTCCATATCAGGAGAAGAAAATTGAAGGTTATTTTGTAAATAATTCTGAAATTGAACAAGGTTTAGAGTCTGGAAGAATAAAGATACATTCTAGAATTATATCTAGATTTGAAACAGTTGATGAAAAGGGCAATCAAGTATTTGAAAAACATACTAGTACCGCTGGTAGATTTTTGTTAGCAAATCTTTTACCAAAAAACAAAGATATCAAATTTTCTTTAATTGACAGAGTTTTACCCAAAAAAGTTGTTTCAGAAATAATTGATTTTGTTTTTAGATACACAGGTCAAAAAAGTACTGTAATTTTCTGTGATAAATTGAAAGATTTAGGCTTTAAGCATGCGTTTAGGGCAGGTATTTCTTTTGGTAAAGATGATCTAATTATTCCAAATAATAAGGAACAGTTAATCGATGAAACTAAACAATTAATAAAAGATTATGAAAACCAATATTCTGAGGGATTAATTACTAGAGGTGAAAAGTACAACAAAGTAGTCGATGCTTGGTCTAAATGCACTGACAAAGTTGCATCTGAAATGATGAAAGGAATATCAGCAACTAACAAATCTGAAAAAGGTTTAGATATTAATTCAGTCTTCATGATGGCAGACTCTGGTGCAAGAGGTTCAGCTGCTCAAATGAAACAATTAGCTGGTATGAGAGGTTTAATTGCAAAACCATCAGGTGAAATTATTGAGTCACCGATTACATCTAACTTTAAAGAAGGTCTAACAGCTCTTGAATACTTTAATTCTACTCACGGTGCTAGAAAAGGATTGGCTGACACAGCTTTAAAAACTGCTAATTCAGGTTATCTAACAAGAAGATTATGTGATGTTGCTCAAGATTTAACTGTAACTAAGAAAGATTGTGACAGTAAAAGTCGAGGCAGTATAACTTTATCTGAAATTATTGAAGGTGGAAATATAATCGTAAGTTTATCAGAGAGAGCTTTAGGAAGAGTAGTAGCTGCAGATGTAAAGAACCCAATATCTGGTGAAGTAGTTATAAAAAAAGGTCATATGATTGATGAGACAGATTGTGAAAAAATTGATGCAGCAGGAGTGAAATCTATAAGAGTTTATTCTGTTATTACATGTGGTTCTAAAGAAGGTGTCTGCGCAATGTGTTACGGTCGTGATCTTTCAAGAGGTAAAATGGTGAATGTTGGAGAAGCAATTGGAATGATCTCTGCACAGTCTATTGGTGAACCAGGAACTCAATTAACAATGAGAACTTTCCACGTTGGTGGAACAGCATCAATTAAACAAGACTCTCAAATTGTAAGCAAAAGTGATGGAATTTTAAAAATAATAAACACCAACCTTCTAGAGGACTCTAAGAAAAATTTAATTGTTATGGGTAGAAATACTCAAATTAGTTTAGAAGATGAGAAAGGTGTACAAATTGCAATTTACAAAGTTCCTTATGGGTCAAAACTATTTTTTAAAAATGATGAAAAAGTAAAGAAAAATTCTAAAATATGTGAGTGGGATCCTTACACAACACCAGTAATTGCAGAAAAAAGTGGAATAGTAAATTTTGTAGATTTAATTGACGGAGTCTCATTATCGGAAACACTTGATGAAACTACTGGTATTTCATCAAAATCAGTTATCGATTGGAGATCTCAATCAAAAAATACAGACTTAAAACCTAGAATTACATTAAGAGATGAAAAAGGTAATGTTATTAAAAAAGCTGATGACAATGAAGCAAGATATTATCTAGTGCCAGACTCAATTCTTTCAGTTCAAGATGGACAAAAAATCTTTGCTGGTGATGTTATAGCTCGTTTACCTAAAGAAACATCAAAAACAAAAGATATTACCGGAGGTTTACCTAGAGTAGCTGAATTATTTGAGGCACGTAAAGCAAAAGACAGTGCAATAATTGCAGAAAATAATGGTAAAGTAATTTTTGGCAAAGAAGTTCGTGGAAAACAAAGAGTTTCTATTGTTTCATCTAATGGCGAAAGCTCAAATTATTTAATTCCCAAAGGGAAACATATTAATTTCAACCAAGGTGAAGAAATTAAAAAAGGAGAATATTTATTAGATGGACAACCTTTACCGCATGATATTTTAAGAATATTAGGTATTGAAGAATTGACTGAATACTTTGTAAACCAAGTACAAGAAGTTTATAGATTACAGGGTGTAATAATAAATGATAAACACATAGAAACTATTTTAAGACAGATGTTGAAAAAGGTTGAGATCAAAACATCTGGTGATTCTGATTTGTTACCAGGTGAAATTATTGATAGATTTAAATTTGACAGCATGAATGAAAAACTTAAAAAAGATGGAAAAAAATCAGCTGTTGGCGAAAGAGTTTTAATGGGTATTACTAAAGCATCTTTACAAACTGACTCGTTCATTTCCGCCGCCTCATTCCAGGAGACAACACGAGTTCTTACTGACGCAGCTATCAAAGGTAAGGTTGACACATTAGTTGGATTAAAAGAAAATGTTATAGTTGGTAGGTTAGTTCCTGCTGGAACAGGTTCGATTAAGAACAAGTGGAACAAAAAAGCCCTTGATGATGATCAAAAATTCATTGCTGAACAAGAAAAGATTGAACAGCCTGAAACCCCTGTAAATCAACAGTAATTTAGCATTAAATTCCTCGTTTTAGTTTGACAAATCACGAAACTATAGTATTTTCACCAAGAATTTTGGTTGGAATGTAGTGCCCTTGTAGCACTAAACGCTACCATACACAGGTCACTAGAGTATTTCTTCCAAAATATAATTATTATGCCAACAATTAACCAATTGTTAAGAAAAAAAAGAACTAAACCTAAAGCAAGGGACAGAGTTCCTGCGTTAGAGAAATCACCACAGAAGAGAGGAGTCTGTGTAAAAGTTTATACAACCACACCTAAAAAACCTAACTCAGCTTTAAGAAAAGTTGCAAGGGTAAGGCTTTCAAACGGTCACGAAGTAACTTCTTATATTCCGGGTGAAGGACACAATCTTCAAGAACACTCAGTTGTTTTAATAAGAGGTGGTAGAGTAAAAGACTTACCAGGAGTCCGATATCATATATTAAGGGGTAATCTAGACACACAAGGTGTTACGGGAAGAAAACAACAAAGATCTAAATACGGAGCAAAAAAAGGTAAATAAAAATGTCTAGAAAAAAAAGCGCTCCTAAAAAAATTAATATAGTTGATCCAAAATATAAGTCAGTAATTATTCCAAAACTAATCAATTCACTGATGTATGATGGAAAAAAAACTATTGCTGAAAAAATTGTTTATGATGCAATAGACAAAATTAAATCTAAATCAAAAGATGAACCAATCACAGTTTTTAATCAAGCAATTAGTAATATTAAGCCTACCGTAGAAGTTAGATCGAGAAGGGTTGGTGGAGCCACTTACCAGGTACCTGTAGAGGTAAAAGCAAAAAGATCACAAGCACTAGCGATAAGATGGTTAATAGATGCCTCAAGAAAAAGAAAAGATAAAAAAATGTCTGATAAAATTTTTAATGAAATTTTTGATGCTTATCAAAATAGAGGTTCAGCAATTAAAAAAAAAGAGGATACACACAAGATGGCAGAGTCAAATAAAGCCTTTGCTCATTTTAGATGGTAAGAAAACATGCCTAGAACTCATAAATTAAATATGTACAGAAACATCGGTATCATGGCTCACATTGATGCCGGTAAAACAACCACTACTGAAAGAATTCTTTATTATACTGGTAAGAGTCATAAAATTGGAGAAGTTCATGATGGCGCAGCTACAATGGACTGGATGGAACAAGAACAAGAAAGAGGTATTACAATTACCTCAGCTGCTACAACATGTTTTTGGAGAGATCATAGAATTAATATTATCGATACACCAGGACACGTTGATTTTACAATCGAGGTAGAAAGATCATTAAAAGTATTAGATGGAGCTGTAGCTGTGTTCGATGGCGTAGCTGGAGTAGAGCCACAGTCTGAAACAGTATGGAGACAAGCTGATAAATATAAAGTTCCAAGAATTTGTTTTGTAAATAAATTAGACAGAACAGGTGCTGATTTCTTTAGATGTGTAGATATGATTAAAGACAGACTTGGTGCCAAACCTATGGTCATGCAAATTCCTATTGGAATCGAGTCTTCATTACAAGGTGTTGTTGATCTAGTGAAAATGAAAGCGATTGTATGGAAAAACGAAGATTTAGGAGCTGCTTGGGAAGAAAAAGAAATTCCAGAAGATTTAAAAGAAATTTGTGAAAAATATAGACAAGAACTCGTGGAGTCAGCTGTAGAACAAGATGAGAAACTAATGGAAAGTTATTTAAACGGTGATCAAATTAAAAACGAAGATTTAATTAAATGTGTAAGAAAGGGATGTTTAAATTTTGATTTTGTTCCAGTACTAACTGGATCTGCATTTAAAAATAAAGGTGTTCAACCATTATTGGATGCTGTCGTTGACTATTTACCAAGCCCAGAAGATATTGGTTCAATCAAAGGAACAAAACCTGGATCAGAAGATGTAGTTGAAATGAAATTTGAAGATAGTGCTCCTTTTTCAGCTCTTGCCTTTAAAGTAGCAAATGACCCGTTTGTTGGATCTTTAACATTTATTAGAATTTACTCAGGAACTGTTAAATCAGGTACCGGAATTTATAACACTTCAAAAGATAAAGAAGAAAGAGTTGGACGAATGCTTTTAATGCACGCAAACTCAAGAGAAGATATTAAAGAGGCTAATGCTGGTGATATTGTTGCGCTAGCTGGCTTAAAATATACTATTACTGGTCATACTTTAGCTAATGAAGATAGTCCAGTTTTATTAGAACCGATGGAATTCCCAGATCCAGTTATTGAAATTGCCGTCGAACCAAAAACTAAAGGTGACCAAGAAAAAATGGGAGAGGCTTTAGGTAGATTAGCAAAAGAAGATCCATCTTTCAGAGTTACTTCTGATGAAGAGTCTGGACAAACAATTATTAAAGGAATGGGTGAACTCCATTTAGACATAATTGTTGATAGAATGAAGAGAGAATTTAAAGTAGAGGCAAATGTTGGTGCTCCTCAAGTAGCATATAGAGAAACAATACTTAAACAGTCAGAATTTGATTATACACACAAAAAACAAAGTGGTGGTGCTGGTCAATTTGCTAGAGTAAAACTTTCAATTGAACCTTTAGAACCTGGCAAAGGAAGAGAAGTAGAAAGCAAAATTAAAGGTGGAGCTATTCCAAAAGAATTTATACCAGGTGTTGAAAAAGGTATTGAAAGTGTTTCTGACAGTGGAATATTAGCCGGATTTCCAATTATTGATTACAAAGTAACAATCCTAGATGGATTACACCACGATGTCGATTCAAGTGTTTTAGCTTTTGAATTGGCTTCAAGACAGTGTTTTAAAGAAGCTTGCAATAGAGCAACCTTAAAATTACTTGAACCAATTATGAGAGTTGAAGTTGTAACACCTGAGGATTATATGGGTGATGTTATAGGTGATCTTAACAGTAGACGAGGACAGATAAACACTCAAGAGCAGAGAGGTAACGCTACAGTAATCACGGCAATGGTTCCATTAGCAAATATGTTTGGCTATATAAATGCTTTAAGATCTATGTCACAAGGACGAGCGCAATATTCAATGTTCTTCGATCACTACGATAAAGTTCCACAAAATGTTCAAGATGAAGTTACAAAAAAGACAGGTTCAAATGGATAAACAAAATATTAGAATAAAATTAAGAGCCTACGATAATAAAGTATTAGATCAATCAACTGAAGAAATAGTTAACACAGTTAAAAGAACCGGTGCAAATATTAAAGGACCTATTCCATTACCAACAAAAATTGAAAGATACACAGTATTAAGATCACCTCATATTGATAAAAAAAGTCGAGAACAATTCGAAACAAGAACTCATAAAAGATTAATAGATATTATAGAGCCAACACCTCAAACAGTCGAAGCTTTAATGAAATTGGACTTAGCTTCAGGTGTAGATGTGGAGATTAAAATATGATTCAGGAAATTGGGCTTATCGGAAAGAAAATTGGTATGACAAGAGAGTTTTATAAGTCTGGCCAATCGGTGCCTGTCACAGCTGTCAAAATCGACAAAGGAAGAATAATTCAATTAATTTCAAAAGATCAAAGAGGATATAACGCTGTTCAAGTTGGTTTTGGAAAAATTAAAA
>CACNXI010000011.1 GCA_902624345.1 uncultured Pelagibacteraceae bacterium
TTCTCATATAAATAATTACGACAAGATTGATATGTGCTTAGATCCTTTCCCCTTTAATGGTGTAACCACGACTTTTGAAGCTTTATGGAAAAACGTTCCGGTGGTTACAAAAGTTGGTTATAATTTTAATTCTAGATGTGGTGAGAGTATTTTAAAAAATGCTAATATTCATGATTTCATCGCGACAAACAATGAGGATTATATTAAAAAAGCAGTCTTTTATGCAAATAACATTGATAAACTAGAGGATGTGAGAAAAAGACTTTTTGAAGAGATTGAAAAAAGTTCTTTATTTGACACTAAAGAATTCTCAGAGTCTTTTTTAAAAGCACTGAATGATATGATGTTAGATGTAAATAAAAACTATAAATAACCTAGTTCTTTCATTTCATTTTTAAAAAGCTTTTCTATTTTATTGACAAGATTTGATGATACCTCATCTTTCCACGTACCAATTTTTCCTTTTCTAAAAAAAAGTTCACCTTTTCCTTTTTCTAAAAAACCTTCAGCTTTCTCTAATTTTTGTAATTCCTTGAATTGGGTTTGTTTCAAAGCTTTTGTAATTTTGTCGCTGTTAAATTCAACATCATCAATTTCGCCTAAATAGTTTATTATTTTATTAAAAGTATTAAGTTCATCTAAAACCATATCTTCGTATTTAATAATTAAAATTTTAGAAGATTTATAATTTTTCCAAGAATTATAATGATCTGACCAAGATCCCATTAGAGATTTCTCATAACCTTTAGCGCCAGTTAATGGATATTCAAAATTATACGAAGAAGACATATGATGAAATGTTTGTTCTTGGTCTAATCCCATATGATGTGAGAGAGATATTATAACATCTCGAGGATCTCTTACAATATAGATCCCGCCTTTTGTATTTCTAAGCGTGGTAAATCGGTACGGGCCAACTTTACACATTGCACTATGTGTTTTAATAAAGTTTGTTCTCTTGTTAAGATTTATATAATCTTGCATAGCCTCCCAATTTTTAGCTATCTCCTCGAATTTATTATAATCTATTTTCAGATGATCTAATGTTTGTTGATCAGGAAAACCTTGTGCTTTGAAGCTATCAAGAATTGACCCATCTAGACTAAATTTTTCATTTGGCTTTGAGAAATAACTTTTTAAAAACATACGCAGCCAAGTGTTCCCACTTTTTGGATATGAAGCCAACCAAATAATCATATTAATTTATATATAGTCTATAAATAATTTTGTAACATAGTGTATAATAAAAACTTAAAAATTTTTTGAAAAAAGCTACGAATAAAAATAGGTAAGAAATGATAATATTAGGAATGCATTTTGGCCATGATGGCGCTGTTTCTATTATTAAAGATGGCAAAGTTGTCTCATATATATCAAGAGAGCGCATTTCTAGAGTTAAACATGCAATTGGCATTACAACTAATGAACTCGATCTGGCACTCAGGGAAGCACAAATTTCAGTTAATGATATTGATTATTGTACTGTTGTTTCAACACAGAATATGGAAATATTAAATGGTCTAATAGATGACTTCTCCATTTCATTTGAGAAGCATAAAGATCACAAAATTTCTTCCCCATTAGTAGCTCTTTTAAAAGAAAAAAATATAAACGTTTCAAATCTTTTATCTTTTCAATTAAAAGATCTTTTCCAATCAGAAAAACTGAGAAATACAATACAATATGAAAATTTCAGTAAAGCATGCTTAGAAAAAGAGAGAGTGGCAAATAATAATATAGAAAGTACAGGATATTTAGATTCCTACGTCATGTTAGAGCGTTGGAAAAATGGAATATCACTTAAAGAAATGGCAATGTTAAATGTAAGTTCATTTTTAGAAAATGACAAAATAAAAAATGGTTTTCATTATCCGATTTCTATATCTTTAAGAGGAAAATCTATTGCAGGGTATTTCGTAAACCATCATATTGCTCATGCTGCATCATGCTACTATAGTTCAGGTTTTCAAGACTCTGCTATCATTACACACGATGGTTTTGGAAATGGTTTTAGTTATCATAGTGGCCTTGTTTTATATGGCAAGAATAATAACCTATACCCTCTTTCACCTAATCATCTCTCTATTGGCACATTATATAAGTCTGTTGCAATAATGTTAAATTTAGGTGGTTTTGGTGAGGGAAAATTAATGGGTCTCGCACCCTATGGAAAACCTAATTTTTTTCATCAGGATTTTGTAGAAAACTGGTTTGGAGTAAGACGACGTTTCAAGAAGGTTGACCAAATTCGGTCATGGAAGGAATATTGTTATAGCACTGCTAAAAACATGGGATATGATATGAGTGCCTTAGGCGACCTAGAGAAAATTACTGATCCAATAAACGTAGATTTTGCTGCAAGCACACAAAAACTCTTTGAGGAGTGTTATCTTTATACAGCACGAATGTCTCATAGTTTGTTAGCTAAAAGTGGAATAAAAACGAATAATTTATGCATAACTGGAGGTACTGCTCTTAATTGCCCTTCAAATAGCAAAATATATAATGAAGGACCTTTTAAAAATTTATTTATAGAACCTTCTTGTTCTGATGATGGGCTTGCGGTTGGTTGTGCGCTTTATTTATATCATCATCTATTAGGTAACAAGCTTTCTATAAATAATGAAAACACATTTGTTTCACCATATTTTGGAAGAACAATTAAAGAGGATGAGATTGTTGAAGCTTTAAAAACATATGATAGTAAAATTATTTACAAGAAAAGCAATGATACTACTAAACAAGCTGCTCAGGATGTTTTTGATAATAAAGTTATTGCTTGGTATGAGGGAAAAAGTGAAGTTGGACCGCGTGCTCTAGGACATAGATCTTTAGTATCTAATCCAACATATAAAGATAATTGGAAAAGAGTTAACAAAATCAAGGAACGTGAATGGTGGAGACCATTTGCACCATCAGTTTTAGAAGAAGAAGCTGACAAATGGTTTGCTAAAATGCCCTTTCCTTCTCCCTATATGTTATTTACTGGACAAGTTATAAATTCAGAAAAAATTCCTGCAATTACTCATGTAGACAATTCGTCACGAATACAAACAGTCAATAAATCGTCTGGTCAATATTATCAAATGATCAAAGAATTTTATAAATTATCTAAAATTCCCTTGGTTATGAATACATCATTTAATGGACCCGGCGAACCAATCATAGAAACCCCTGAACAAGCTTTAAAATTTTTGTTAAATACAGATCTTGATTTGCTGTACATTGATGGATACAGAGTTCAAAAAAAAATATGACAATCTTCGCTTTATCAACTGGAATTGGAGCCTCGGGTGTTGCCATAATAAGAATATCAGGTCCTGAAACGAGTTTTTTGATAAAAACTCTAACAAACAAGGCACTTCCGAAGCCTAGAGAGGCCACTCTTCTAGAATTAAACAATATCAACAATAATAGACCAATAGATCAAGGCATAGTTTTATGGTTCCCCGGTCCAAAAAGTTATACAGGAGAGGATATGGCAGAACTACATGTTCATGGAAGCAAAGCAGTAATAAAAGAGCTTCAAGAAACACTTTTAAGGACTAAAAAATGTAGAATGGCAGAACCAGGTGAGTTTACAAAGCTTGCATTTTCAAATGGAAAGATAAATCTTCTTCAAGCTGAGGCTATAGGAGATTTAATAGCAGCAGAAACTGAAATTCAAATGGAACAAGCTCAAAATATTATAAAAGGTAAATCTTTTTTAAAGTTTAATGATCTCAGAGAGAAATTAATTAAAGTTTTATCGAAAATTGAGGCTAAGATTGACTTTCCTGAGGAGGACCTACCTTCTGATGTGCTCGATGATGTTAAAAGGGATGTTTCTACCATTGAGAATGAAGTTAAAAAAATATTAAATAGTTATGAAGTTGGGGAAAGAATTAGAACAGGTTATAAAATTGCAATTGTTGGCCCTCCTAACTCTGGTAAATCAACTTTGATG
This sequence comes from uncultured Pelagibacteraceae bacterium, assembly GCA_902624345.1. Classification (GTDB taxonomy): domain Bacteria; phylum Pseudomonadota; class Alphaproteobacteria; order Pelagibacterales; family Pelagibacteraceae; genus Pelagibacter. The sequence continues at coordinate 3,947 of CACNXI010000011.1, forward strand.
AATTATTTAAGTAAAAGAAATGTTGCAATAGTGTCTGATGTTGCGGGAACTACCAGGGATGTGTTGCAAACAAATCTTAACTTTTACGGTTACCCAGTTATAATATCTGACACAGCAGGTATAAGAGACTCAAAAGATGTTATTGAGAAAGAAGGTATTAAACTTGCCTTCAAAAAAGCAGAGGAAGCGGACCTTAGAATAGTCGTTATCGAGCCCAAAAATGTTGATTTTTATGGTTTTTTAAACGATTTATTTAATAAAAACACAATTTTAGTTATTAACAAATCTGACCTTAATCAATTTGATGTGAAAGATAGACTAAACAAGTATGATCCTATTTCTGTATCTTTTCTTAAAGAAAAAAACATAGATGAATTATTAGACCGAATTAAAAAAAATTTAATCAGAGATATGAAGTTTAATGACGATGTTTTTATAACTAGAGAGAGACATAAAAATAATCTAAAGGAGTGCTTAATAAACTTGCAAAACTTTAAGGACAAAACTGAGTCTTTAGATTTTGACAAAGGCGCAGAAGATCTTAGGCTAGCACAAGTCAGTTTAGGTAAAATTGTTGGAAAAGTTGACGTAGAGGCCATATTAGGCAGTATTTTCAATGATTTTTGTATCGGTAAATAAACTCAATTTTCCTTGATTTTTTGCATTTTTTTAATCAAAATCGTTGGTACTAGCCAACTTTGAACAGTTTTTTTGGTTAAACCTTGTAAAATTTGTCATCAAATATAAATTCTAGGTATGAAAAATAATTTTTCATTTGATGTTGTTGTAATTGGTGGTGGTCATGCTGGCTGTGAAGCTGCAGCTGCATCTGCTCGAATGGGTGTTACAACTGCATTGTTTACGAACGACACTAATACTATAGGCGAGATGTCTTGTAACCCGGCAATCGGTGGGCTAGGTAAAGGGCATTTAGTAAGAGAAATAGATGCTTTAGATGGTGTTATGGGAGACATAGCTGATAAGTCTGGCATTCAATTTAGATTACTAAATAGAAGTAGAGGACCAGCAGTGCAAGGACTACGAACTCAAAGTGATAGGTCTATATATAAAACAGAAATGCAGTCAAAACTGCTAAACTACTGTAATTTAAGCATATTTTCGATGTCGATTAATAAATTTATAATTGAAAATAATGAGATAAAAGGTCTGGAGACAGTAGATGGTACTGAAATCAAATGTTCTAAGGTAATTCTGACAACTGGCACTTTTTTAAATGGTTTGATACATATAGGTGATAAAAGAACGCCAGCTGGTAGGTATGATGAAAAACCAACGTTAGGTTTATCCGACCAACTAAGAAAATATGATTTTAAATTAGGAAGACTAAAGACTGGAACACCCCCCAGGTTAGACGGCACTACAATCAACTATGATAATCTTGAACGACAAGATGCAGATAAAGATGTTTCTTTTTTTTCTTTTTTAACTAAGAAAGTTTATAACGATCAAATCTCATGTAGTATGACTTACACAAATAAAAAAGTTCACGAAATTATTTCAGAAAATTTAAAAAAGAGTGCTATGTATTCTGGAAGTATTCAGGGTGTTGGTCCTAGATATTGTCCATCTATTGAAGATAAAATTTATAAATTTAAAGAAAAGACTAGACATCAGATCTTTCTAGAACCTGAAGGCCTTAATGATAATACAGTGTATCCAAATGGTATTTCTACATCACTTCCAGAAGAGATACAGTACAAAATATGTCATAATATCAATGGTTTAGAAGATGTTAAAATTATAAGGCCAGGATATGCAATAGAATACGATTATGTTGACCCTAGAGAGCTTTTCTCAACTTTAGAAACAAAGAAAATTAAAAATTTCTATTTAGCAGGACAAATAAATGGAACAACAGGTTATGAAGAAGCTGCAGCACAAGGATTGATTGCTGGGGCCAATGCAGCGTTATCGATTCAAAATAAAGAACCATTAATTTTAGATAGATCTCAAGCTTATATTGGTGTCATGATAGATGACTTAGTAACCAAAGGAGTTGCTGAGCCTTATAGGATGTTCACTTCAAGAGCCGAATACAGATTAACCCTTAGATCTGACAATGCTGATTTAAGATTAACTGAAATAGGAATAAGTATTGGCTTAGTTTCAAAAGAAAGAGCTGAAGTTTTTAATTTAAAAAGTAAAAATTTAAAGAATATTACTGGCAAAATGGATGAATTAAAAATCTCACCCTCAAAGGTATCCAAATTCGGTGTAAAAATAGCAAAAGACGGTATTTTAAGGACTGCTAGCAACATTTTAGCTCAAAAAGGAGTGACTATGGACAAAATTAGAGAAATTTGGCCTGAGTTGACCTTTATTTCTGAGGATATAGATGAACAATTGGAGACGAATGCCCATTATAAGGGTTATCTAAAGAAGCAAAATGCTGATATATTAGCTTTTAAAAGAGATGAAAATCTTAAAATCCCAGATAACATAAATTATGATAGTTTTTCTGGGTTTTCAAACGAGGTAAAGTCAAAATTCAAGCAAATTAAGCCAAAAACAATGGGTCAAGCACTCAGAATTGACGGTATAACCCCAGCGGCAGTATTTATTCTGTTGTCACATCTTAAAAGAAAGTCTATTAAGAAGATAGCTTGATAGATTCGCATAAAATTAATTACTCAAAACTAGATACTTTAGATGTTTCACGTGAAACATTTCTTGAATTAGATGAATTTAAAGAAATGATTTTGGATGAGAACAAAAAAATTAATTTAATTAGCCAACATACTGAGGAATTAGCCAGAGATAGACATATAATTGACTGTGCACAAATCATTGATTTAATTAATGAAAATCACCTAACTTGCACTGATCTAGGTTCTGGCTCGGGTTTACCTGGTTTAGTTATAGCTATAATCAAAAAAAAAAAAAAATCGAAAATGAAATTTTTTCTTTACGAAAAAAGTTTTAGAAAAAGCAATTTTTTAAAAAAAGTTATTAATAAATTCGAACTAAACGCTGAAGTAATAAATCGAAATATCTTTGATCAAAAAAAATTAAACTCTGATTTGATTGTAGCAAGAGCATTCAAACCCTTGCCGGTCATTTTAGATTTAGTAACGAAAAACTTTGATGATTTTAAAGACATCATTTTGTTTTTAGGAAAAAGTGGAAAGAGTTCAGTTGAACAATGTCTACAAAATTGGAATTTAGAATTTGTAGAGAAGAAAAGCGTAACAGAAAAAGACTCAATCATAATAAAAATAAATAAAGTGAGTAAAAAAAAATGAAAGAAAAAATTATTTCAGTCATTAATCAAAAGGGTGGTGTTGGGAAAACGACGACCGTAATTAATTTAGCAGCCGGACTTAGTTTAAATGGAAAAAAAATATTAGTTATAGATTTGGACCCACAAGGAAATGCAACGACAGGATTAGGTTTGTCTAATGTAGCCGATACTAGCAAATCAATTTATGGAATCTTGAATGGAAAAGAGGAGATTCAAAGTTCAATTCAGAAGACTAACTTTCAAAATTTAGATATCGTAACATCAAATGTTGATTTATCCGGTCTGGAGGTTGAAACCGCAGATGACGAAAATAGAGCATACCTTTTAAAGACTAAATTAACCGCATATTTAAACAATTCTAGCCACTCATACGACTACGTCTTGATTGATTGCCCACCATCTTTGAGCTTGTTAACCGTGATGGCTCTGGTGGCATCAGACTCATTAGTTGTACCTTTACAGACAGAATTTTTTGCCCTGGAAGGGATAACTCAGCTTATTAAAACTATAGATCGTATTAAGGTCGGTCTTAATCCAAATTTATTTGTAAGAGGAATTTTGCTAACGATGTATGACAAAAGAAACAGACTATCCGCACAAGTCGAAACAGATGCAAGAGATTATTTTAAAGAAAAAGTCTATCAAACAGTAGTTCCTAGAAATGTCCGTTTATCAGAAGCACCTTCACATGGGGTTCCTGTCTTAATATATGATAAACAATGTCCAGGAAGTAAATCTTATATTAAATTTACAGAGGAGTTTTTAGCTCAAGAATCAAGTTTCGTAACGGCAGCATGAGTAGTATTTTTAAAAATAAAAAAGGTTTAGGAAGAGGATTGTCATCTTTAATAGGAGATACAAAATCAGCCTCAAAAAACAATAAAGTTTCAGTAAGTGATTTAATTAGAAATAGATATCAACCAAGAAAAACATTTGATGAAGAAAGCTTGGAGGAGTTAACTAATTCAATTAAATCTAGGGGCATCATTCAGCCAATTATTGCAAGGCCATCAAGTGGAAATAAATATGAGATAATAGCAGGAGAGAGAAGGTGGTTGGCAGCTCAAAGAGCAGGTTTGCATGAGGTGCCAGTAGTTGTTGTTGATGCTGATGATAAAAAGGCTCTTGAGTTTGGTATTGTTGAAAATGTGCAAAGACATGATTTAAATTCAATAGAGGAAGCAGAAGGTTATAAAAGGTTGATCGATGAGTTTAGCTATGACCAAGATCAAGTCGCTAAGTTTATAGGAAAAAGTAGAAGTCACATTACTAATAGTTTAAGACTTTTAACACTATCAAGTTATATAACTGATTTGATTAAAACTAATAAGATTTCCCCAGGTCATGCCAAAATTTTAGTTGGACTTAGCAATTCTGATCAAATTGCAAAAAAAATAATTAAAAAGAATCTTTCTGTAAGACAAACAGAAAATCTTGTTAGATTTTACAAGTCTCCAACTAAATCAATTAAAACATCAAAGGACCCAAATATTAAAAGAATTGAAACTGATCTTATGGAAAAAATAGGTCTCAAAACTCACATTGTAAATAAGAAAAATAACAAAGGTTCTGTAACTTTTGATTATAGAGATTTAGATCAATTAAATCGTCTTATAGAAGTTATAAAAAAATATTATTAGTTTCTGTTTGAAGTTTCATAAATAAAATTAAAAACTAGGATTAAGCCAATTGAGCTGTTTTTCTTTAAGAATGATTCAGTATTATTTATATTATTTATTAAATTTTCTATTTTTAATTTTGACCAATTTTCAAGCTGTTTTTTTACAATTGGTTTATCCTTCCAAAAAATTGGTGGTTTGTAATTATCTATTAAACTATCAATACTTAAATTTTCGCTTTGTTTTTCATAGAGATTAAGCAATCTTTTTGCTTTCTGAAGGAATGTTCTTAAAATCAATATTCCGTCCTCAGATTTATAATTGCTTTCATTAATGATCTCTGATGTTTTTTGTGAGTTTTTTGATAGGGTCGTATCCACTAATTCATTTATGCTAAAGTTTTCGGACAAATTAGTTAATCTATATATTTCTTCTAAATTAATATTTTTTTTATCCTGAATGAAAATTAAAATTTTATCTAACTCGGATTTAAGATGACCCCTATCTCCATTGCACCGATTGACTAGAAGGTTAATAGCTTCTTGGGAAATACTTATCTTGTAATTATAAAAAAATTTTCTTGCTATCTCCAATAAGCTAAGTGAGGTATCCTTATATGTTGGAACGATTATTAAATTTTTGTTTTTTTCAAATAGATTCCGTAATTTTGATTTTTTTTCTAATATACCCGCATTAAAAATAATTTTTGTATCAGAGATATTCCTTTCTAAAATATTTTCAATTATTTCATAAATCTTTTCTGAACATCTATTTATGATTATTATTTTTTCTTTCTCAAAAAAGGATTGATTAAATATTTTTTTGTAAAACAATTCTTTATCAACCAAGATCTGTGTTTCATCATAATTATCTATACTTCCCTCTAAATTTTTCTTAAGATTTTGAATAATTTCGTATTTTAAACCTTCATTTTCACCATAAACTAAAAAAAAATTTTCCCCATTAAATTTTTTTTTATTAATTTCAAAGGTTTTGATTATCATTTTAAAGTTCCAAGTAGAAAAATTATGTCGTTAGAAATTTTACTATTCAGATTATCAGTTATATTTTCTTCATACTGAGCCATACCAAATTTATCACTTTGTACATCATAGCTGAATTCTTCATTAAAATTTTGATTTACCAAAATATTATCTCTATCATTTTTTATTTTCAGAGTTACATTAATTGATAATTTTTTTTTGGAAGGATCACCTTTACTATTTTTAAGAATTGTCGATTTTGACTGTTTATAATCAATCTCAAGTTTGATTTTATTTTTTGCATTTTTGTTAGAAAGCGACATTATCATATTCTCTATGAAAAATGAGTTCTTATTCTCATTTTTATTATCAATTTCTATAACTTCAAAGTTGCTGCTTTTGGAGTTATAAATTGGTGTAAATCCACAATTGTTTAAAAACAAAGATAAAACAATGATCGATATTAAATTTTTCATTTCACAATTAAATTTACTAATTTATTCTTAATAATTATATGTTTAAAAACACTTTTTTGTTTGAGAAAACTTGAAATTTTTTCGTCTTTTTTTACATTTTCTAAAAGTTCTTTTTCACTGAGATTTTTCTGAACTTTAATTAAAGATTTCTTTTTCCCGTTAATTTGTACTACAATATTTACAAATTTCTCTTCTAAATATTCCTTTTGTGTAACAGGCCATGAAACAACATCTAATTTATGAACATCTTTCATACATTCTGATATCAAGTGTGGGAGTATAGGATACATTAAAATTAAAATTTTTGAATAATTTTCCTCCAAATTTTTTATATCTAATTTTGCGATTTCTTTACTTAAAAAGTTATAAGTTTCGTGTAGATAAGCTATCAAAACATTCATATTAAATTTTTCTAAACTGAATGTGTACTTTTGAATTAATTTATTTGTATATATAGTTAAATCAATATTTTCATTTTTTCTTTTTTTATTTTTAATTTCTTCGGTAATTTTCTTGTGAAGTAACCAAAACTTTTGAACAAATTTATAAGCAGCGATCATTCCTTGTTCAGACCATTGAACATCCTTTTCTGGTGGACTATCAGATAAAATAAAAAATCTAACCGCATCAGCACCATATTGATTCATAATTTTTTCAGGATCTATAGTATTTTTCCTTGATTTTGACATTGACTCTGAGGGCCCAACTATAATTTTTTTTTTATCTTTTATTGTGAAAAAATCCTTTCCGTTATCAGTAAATACTTCCTCTGGACTCAACCATTTATTGTTTTCATCTTTGTAAGTTTCGTGACATACCATACCTTGAGTAAATAAACCTTGAAAGGGTTCTGTTGAAATAAAATTCTTTTTCTCAAAACTTAATGCCTGCATAAAAAATCTAGAATATAATAAATGCAAAATAGCGTGTTCTACTCCACCTATATATTGATCTACTGGCATCCAATATTTTATCTCATCCTCACTATATCCATATTCACTATTTTGAGGTGAACAAAATCTTAAAAAATACCAAGAAGAATCCACAAAGGTATCAAGTGTATCAGTATCTAGCGTGCAAATTTCTCCGTTGATAACTATCTTTCTCCATTCTTTTTGATGATCCAATGGATTCCCTTTAGTGTTAAGATTTATTTTCTCTGGGAGTTTGATTGGAAGCATTTTCTTTGGAATTTTAACAATATTTCCATTTTTATCGTAGGCAATAGGTATAGGGCATCCCCAGTACCTTTGACGCGATATACCCCAATCCTTTAATCTGAAATTGATTTTTTTTTTACCCAATTTATTTTTTGTTAAATGCTCAATACTTTTTTCAATCGCCTCGCCTGGTGTTTTAAGACCATCTAAAAAAGATGAATTAATCATAATACCATCTTCTATAAAAGCCTCAGTTTTTACTTTAAAAGTATTGTTTTGATCTTTAGGTCTTACAACAGTTTTGATATTAAGATTATATTTTTTTGCAAATTCAAAATCTCTTTGGTCATGAGCTGGGCAGCCGAAAACAGCCCCAAATCCATAATCCATTAGTACAAAGTTTGCAAAATATACTGGCACTTTTATTTTAGGGTCCATTGGATTAAGTGCTTGTAAATTTGTTTTAAAACCGATCTTTTCAGCTTGTGCAATAGACTCCTCCGTTGTACCTGTTTTTGAACATTCTTCTCTAAATTTTTGATATTTGTGATCGTTTTCAAAGTGTTTAGATAAAGGATGGTCTACAGACAAAGCTAAAAAAGATAAACCAAATAAGGTATCAGGTCGTGTTGTAAAACATTTTATACTTTTAATAGGTAAGTTACCTTCAATTTTAAAATCAATTTCAGCACCGTATGATTTACCTATCCAGTTTGTTTGCATAGTTTTTACTTTATTAGGCCATTCTGATAAGATTTTTAAACCATTTAGCAATTGTTCAGAAAATTTAGAAATATTAAAGAACCATTGATTTAATTTTTTTCTTTCAACTTGTGCACCAGATCTCCATCCCTTCCCGTCAATGACCTGTTCGTTCGCAAGCACTGTTTGATCTACTGGATCCCAATTAACGTAGTTTTCTTTTCTATAAACCAATCCCTTTTCGTACAACTCGAGAAAAAAGATTTGTTGATGTTTATAATAACTTGGCGAACACGTGGATATTTCTCTATCCCAATCAATAGAAAGACCGAGTCTTTTAAGTTGAGTTTTCATGGTTGAGATGTTCTTTTCAGTCCATTCCTTCGGATCTAAATTATTCTCTCTTGCTGCATTTTCAGCTGGCATCCCAAAAGAATCCCATCCCATAGGGTGAAGCACATTGAAGTTTTGCAGTTTCTTAAATCTGGCTAACACATCACCAATTGTATAGTTTCTCACATGTCCCATGTGTATCTTTCCAGATGGATAGGGAAACATTTCTAGGCAATAAAATTTTTTTTTGTTTTTATCTATACTTGACTTGAAAGTTTTATTTTTATCCCAAAAGTCTTGCCATTTTTTTTCAACTTCTTTAAAATTATATCTTTCCACTTAAGGTAAACCTATTTCTTTTTAATAATGGATTTTCCTTTATATTTTCCTTTGGTCTCTTTGTATTTTTCAAATCCCTCTTTTTCAAATAAAGCAGCCTTTTTTAAAATAGCTAATTTTAATTCACCTTCGAGCTTTGATTTTATCTTTTTTGTTTTACAATTATTTTGCATACAAGATTTTTCGAAAACTAATACTTTGATAGCGTCAGCTCTAATTTCATTTGACACAAACTGGACTGTAATTTTTAATTCTCTGTTATTATTTTCTGTATTATTTTCTGATGAGAACCATTCTGTGATTATAATACCCCCAGAATAACTTGCATTGGTCAAAGGTACAAAGTCTAAAACATTTACCGCACTCCTCCATAATGGATTTGAAGAGGCAAAATCAAAATCTCCACCACGAGTTGCTTTTTTACCAAACCTAAAGCCTCTACCTTCCTCTATGTTTCTTTTCACTCTTTCATCGACATTTACAGGATTATCTTTCACGTCAGATCTTTTATAAAAACCACAAGAATTCAGAAAAAACACTGTAAAAATAAATAGCGTAATAAACTTGAGTAGATTTGTTTTCATGAAATTTATAAATAGCAGAAAATGACAGTTATCGTAGAATTATTTAAATTTAGGGCTGATAAAGTGATAAAAATATCACACATGAGGAAAAAATAACCTGTTTTTGCTAAAAATGGCGTGTTTTTAGCATTTTATGGTAAAAAACCAATGTTCATATGAATACAACAAAAAAGGAGTATTATGAATAACATCAAAAAAATAGGACTTACAGCATTAGCAGGTTCGCTAGTGACTTTAGGTTCACACGCAGGCGAAATGTCTGTTTCTGGTGGTATTAACACTGTACTAAAATTTGGTAAAGGTGGTGGAAATACTACAAGAACAATCGGTTCAGATAGAGATGTATCATTTAGTGGTGGTGGTGAGTTAGATAACGGAACAACGTTTTCTATGACTGCAACTACAAATGACAATCACGCTATATCTTCATCGACAACAACTATAACAACACCTTCATTTGGTTCATTCTCAATAGGTACAGATAACGGATCTGCATCTTACATGTATGACGAAGAAGTACCTACAGCTTACGAGCAAGTATCAGACGGTAAAGATACAGCTTCTAACAAAGTTGGTGATTTTATGGATAATAACAGTATCATGTATACATCACCTACATTAGAATTGTTAGGTGCATCTGTTACAGCACACTTAGGTTATTCTCCACAAGCATCTGACCCAGCTTCGGCTCCGGGAGATGGTGCACAAGTTACTTACAGTGAATCAGTTGGCGCAGGTCATGAAGCTGGTTTAACAATCTCTTACGAAGGTCTGAAGGTTGGTGTATACGGTGCTGAAAGAGATAGAACAGTTCCGAAAGTAGCAGCTGCTACAGGTAACTACGAGAGTGATGAGTTCAACGGTGCATGGTACGCTAAGTACTCAATGGGACCAGTAACAATTGGTTACTCTGAGTTCTACTTGGATGCAGGTGTAACATCAGCGATCTCAACATCAAGTACAACTACAGCTAAAACTAGAAGATCAGCAGGTGGTTTATATACAGGTGATCAAATGTCAATTGCGTTTAACGTAAATGATAATATGTCAATCTCGTATACTACATCAGACGAAACTTACGACACTCAGGACGACCATAAATCTGGCGTAACAACTGATGATGACGTAACAGAGACAATCGACGCTATTCAGATTGCTTACTCTATGGGTGGTATGTCTATTAAAGCATACAACATGGAAGTAACAAATGCTAACCAAGACGACGATGTAGCTGACCAAAGTATAACTGAAATTGCATTAGGATTTGCATTCTAATTTAATTTAGTTTTTAAAATTAAAACGGCCCAGTATTTATACTCGGGCCGTTTTTTTTTATCCATGATATTGCCGCAACACCATCTGGTGAGCATAACTTAGTTTTTCTTAAGGTTTTTGTATTAATTCCACCAAGTAAAATGATTTGATTTTGTGTCATTCTTTTCAACAAATTCGTCTTTATAACCTCGAGAGATTTTTTATTTTTATTATTTTTAAAAACAGGACTTAAGAAAATATGTGAACAACCCTGTTTTTCTTTTATTTTAAGCTCAATTGCGTTGTGGGCTGAGCCTATTATCTCAAGATCCCTTTTTATGATATTCTGAAATCTTAATTGTTTGTTAAACGAGGGTATATATAGACCATCAAAATTATATTTAATTGCATCTTTTAAACTATTAGAAATATAAACTTTACGTCTATTATTTTTACAATAAATAACTAATTTTCTCAATTCCTCATGGTCAATTTTTTTACTGTAACTTCTATATATTAATGAAATTTTGCATGATAATTTTTCAATTTCATTTTTGTTAAATTCATTTATAAAATAATAATACTTAATATTCATATGGAGAATGTAGTAAAAAATTTTGATTTAGTAAAAGAAGAAATAAGCAATTTTAAAAATGTCAATATTGTTGCTGTATCAAAAACATTTCGAATTGGCCACATTTTACCTTTAATAAATCATGGGCATCAGCATTTCGGAGAAAATAAGGTTCAAGAAGCTCAGGAAAAGTGGACGTCAATAAAAAATGATTTTCCTAATTTAAAATTACATTTAATTGGTAAATTACAAACTAACAAAGTAAAGTTTGTCTTACCTCTATTTGATTATATCCATTCCCTAGATAGTATTAAACTTGCAGAAAAAATATCATTAGAGCAAGAAAAAAAGAATTTTAAGCCGAAAATTTTTATCCAATTAAACTTAGGTAAAGAAGGTCAAAAATCAGGTATTGATGAAGATGACCTAGAAAATTTTTATAGAAAATGTGTAACTGAATATAACCTTAACATTATAGGTATTATGTGTTTACCTCCATTTGATGAAGATCCCATTCCTTTTTTTAAAAAGATGCAAAAATTATCAGAAAGTTTGAAATTAAAAGAAATTAGCATGGGAATGTCGAACGATTATATGGATGCACTTAAGTATAATGCAACATATATAAGAGTTGGTTCCAAAATTTTTGGAAACAGAAGCTAAGATATCTTAATTTTTGAATTTTTTTTTATTATCTTTAATAATATTTCAATATCATTCAAACTTAATGCTACGCACCCTTTAGTGGGTTTATAATTATTTGTTACATGAATAAAAATAGCGCTCCCTTTATTTCTGATTACTCTTCGCGTGTTATAATTGATTACAATAATAATGTCATAAATCTTATCTTTTCTATATAGTTTTTCTGCTTTAATTTTTTTATTAAATTTTATTTCTTTATTATAATGAATATTGTTGGGATCATCACACCAGCCCATTTGTTTATTTATTCTAAAAGTTTTTAATTTTGTGTCAGGTTTCTCTACCCTATCGTTTCTAAAATAAACTGGTCCTAATGAAAATGTTCCTACCGGTGTACAACAGTCTCCCTCAAATTTGTTTTTTTTTAAACCATTTTTACCAATAGAGCACTTAAATTGGAAATCATCACAAATTAAGGTATCTTTATTTTTTATCTTAATTATCATAAGTTCCAAAGTATATGGTAAATCAAAAATTATATATAATTAATTTATCAAATCTTTACAAAATT
>CACNXI010000012.1 GCA_902624345.1 uncultured Pelagibacteraceae bacterium
GAATGAATAAACCAGGACAAGGTTTTTATAAAGTTTTAGCGGAAAGTGCTCTAAGAGCAATTAGATTGTGTCAGCCCTTAAGAGTTCCAACAACAGGTTATGAGAGATGGAAAGAAATTCAATTAAATTTTGATGCTAGGGAGATGCTTCAAGGATGAAAAGAATTGTTTTTTTAATATATATTTGTTTGTTTACTTTTAATTGGGGTAAGGCTTGGTCTCTTATAGAAGTAGATATTACCAGAGGTAATTTAAATCCTTTGCCACTAGCAGTATCGCCATTATCTGTTGATCAAAATTCTAAAGAAAAATTTAAAGATTTATTAAAACTTGAAGACATAGGTGCAGAAATATCAAAAGTTGTTGAGAATAATTTAAGACAATCAGGTTTATTCAATCCGTTGGATCCAAAAGCGTTTCTACAAAAACCAGATATTGCTCATGTGAAACCAAGATTTGAAGATTGGGCGTTAATTAAAGCTCAAGCTTTAATAACTGGAGAAGTAAAGATAGTTGATGAGAAGCTTAGAGTTGAGTTTAGATTATGGGATGTATTAGCCGGTAAAGAAATTATGGCGTTAGCATTCACTACTGTTTCAGAAAATTGGAGAAGAGTTGGGCATATAATTACTGATAAAGTTTACCAAAGGTTGACAGGTGAAAAAGGTTATTTTGATACTAGAATTATTTATGTTGCTGAAGAAGGACTTAAAACAAGTCGTATCAAGAAATTAGCAATTATGGATCAAGATGGATTTAACACCAAATACTTAACTTTAGGAAATGAATTAGTTTTGACACCAAGATTTAATCCAACAAATCAAATGGTCACTTATTTATCTTATTTTAAGAATCTACCTAGAGTTTACTTACTAGATATTGAAACTGGAATACAAGAAGTTGTTGGTGACTTTCCTGGTATGACATTTGCTCCACGTTTTTCTCCTGATGGAAAAAAAATTATTATGAGTTTTGCTAAAGATGGCAACTCAGATATTTATACTATGGACCTTGAAAGTAGAGAGGTTGAAAAAATCACAAACCATCCATCAATTGATACATCACCATCATATTCTCCGGACGGTAAATATATTTGCTTTAATTCAGATAGAAGTGGGTATCAGCAAATCTATGTAATGAGAAGTGATGGTTCAAAAGTTAAAAGGATATCTTTTGGAAATGGTCTTTACGGAACACCCGTGTGGTCTCCAAGAGGTGATTTGATAGCTTTTACAAAGCTTCATAAAGGAAAGTTTTATATTGGCGTAATGAGAACAGATGGAACTGGCGAAAGATTGCTTACAGAAAACTATTATCAAGAAGCTCCTTCCTGGTCCCCTAATGGAAGAGTTTTAATTTTTTATAGAGAGACAAAATCAGACTCAGCAGGAAAAGGCTTTTCGGCTAAACTTTGGTCTATAGATCTTACTGGATACAACGAAAGAATGGTTAAAACCGAGACTGATGCTTCAGACCCATCTTGGTCGTCATTATTAACTGATTAATTATGGTATTTTCAAAAAAAATTAATAATTCCTTGATTTTTGAGCTTGAAAGATCTATCTAGTTGTGAAAAAGTACAAAATTAACTTTTAAGGAGCAGTAATGAGTTTAAACAAAATTTTTAGAAATACTTTGCTAGTATTTTTTGCAAGTATTCTATTATCTGCATGTGCCGTAAAAACTACAGGCAAAATGCAAGGTGACGTATATACTGGAAAAGACACAGTTGAGTATTTAGCTTCAGGTGTGCCAGATAGAGTTTTCTTCGCAACTAATGAAACAGTTTTAACTACTGCTTCAAGAGAAACATTAAGAAAACAAGCATCTTGGTTAAGAAAAAATTCAAAAATAAATGTAGTTCTTGAAGGTCACGCTGACGAAAGAGGTACAAGAGAATATAACTTAGCTTTAGGTGAAAGAAGAGCTAACGCAGCTAAAGATTATTTAATGACTTATGGAATATCTGGAAACAGAATTTCAGTAATAAGTTATGGAAAAGAAAGACCTGTAGACTCTGGTTCAAATCCTTTAGCTTGGTCAAAAAACAGAAGATCAGTAACTGTAAAAGCTAACTAATAATTTACAAATTCAGACCCCAATAACATGAGTTGTTGGGGTCTTTTTTTTGCCATCATTATAGATAGAAATCAACTAATGAAATTTTTAGAGTATATAAATAAAAGTATATTAGTTTTAACAATATTTCTTTTTTCAATTATTTCTTTTGTCAAGGCAGAAGAAACTGAAACCTTAGAAGTAATAAAAACATTACAAAAAGATTTAAAAACTTTAGAAAAAGCTGTTTACTCACAGTCTTCAGATATAATTACAGCAAGCAAAACAAAATTAAGTTCAAATGATGAAGATGTACTTACGCGACATTTATTAAAATTGTCTGAAATAGAAAAACAATTTCAAGATTTGACAAATAAATTTGAGGAAATAAATTTTAAAATCGACAAATTATCAAGCAGATTATCAAAAGTTCAAGCAGACAATCAGTTGAGGTTCCAAAATTTAGAGGGCGAGGACATTGATAAGAAAGTTACATCTAAGAAAAAAGTTTTACCTGGCTCTTCTCAACCACAAGATCTTGGCGCAGTATCTTATAAGTCATCAGAAACAAATGAACTAACCCAACAAACCCAATCAATAGATACAACTGGTACAGTCCTAACCGAAAAATTTGTGTCAGAGGAAAAAATCTTACCTAACGATAAACCCGATAAACAATACGAGTTTGCTACTAGTTTTTTAAAACAAGGAGATTATACAACAGCAGAAAGAGCACTTAGAGAATTTGTGATGACAAATCCTGAACATAAAATGGCAGGTAGCGCACAATATTGGTACGCAGAAACATTTAGAATTAGACAACTTTATACAGATGCTGCTTCTGCTTACTTAGAAGGTTATCAAAAATATCCTAAAAGTGAAAAAGCAGCTATAAATTTACTTAAGCTTGGAGTATCATTAGTGCAAATTGGAGAAAAAGATCAAGGGTGTTTAATGATTACAGGAGTTAAAAAAGAATATCCTGATGCAAAACAATCAGTTCTTCAAAAAGCAAAATATGAAGAAAAAAAGTTCGAGTGTAAAAAGAAAAAATCTTAAAAATTCAATTTTTAGTCCTCAAATAAAAAATAAAAAAATAAAAAAGATCTATCAAAGGTTTGAATTTTTAATTAAACAGAAAGAATTCAAAGGGTATTTGGTTGCAGTATCTGGGGGTGCAGACAGTCTTGCTTTAGCATACCTCTCAAAATGCTATCAAATCAAAAATAAAAATAAGAACTTTCATTATGTTCATATAGATCACAAGTTAAGAGATACATCTTCAAATGAGGCCCAGACTTTAAAAAAGATCTTAAGAAAATTTCAAATTGAATGCAAAATAATTACATGGAAAAAAAAGAAAAATACTAAAAAAACTCAATCAGACTCTAGAGATTATAGATTTAAGGTATTCAAAAGTTTTTGCAAAATAAAAAAAATCAATACATTATTATTAGGTCACCATTTTGATGATTTTCAAGAAAATTTCTTCATCAGATTATTAAGAGGTTCTGGTCTTAAGGGACTGGTATCTTTTTATAATTATAGTAACTTGCAAAGAAATAATATTAATATTGTTAGACCATTACTTGATTTTTCAAAAGAAGATCTATTGTATGTGACAAAAAAAACCTTCAATTTCCATATAGATGATCCATCAAATAGAAGCTTAGAATATTTGAGATCGCGGGTAAGATTTATGATTAATAATCTAAAAAAAAATGGCCTTGATGAAAAAAAGTTTAAAATGACTTTTGAAAATTTAATATCCTCGAATAACTCAATTGAATTTTTCGTACAAAAAAACATAAGTGAAAATTCTTACATCAGCCTGTCAAAAAATAATAATAGAGCTCTCTTATCTTTAAAGTTTTTTAGTAGCACTGATGAAATAATTTTAAGGTCTTTTACAAAAATCTTACAAAATATTAGTGGTAGATATTTTCCCGCTAGAGGCAAGGGTGTCTCAAGGATTATTAATCAAATTAAACAAAAAACCTTGACCAAAACAACTATAGGAGGATGTGTTATTGAAAAAACAGAGAATTCAGTAGTTATTTCTAAGGAAAACACAAAATAAACTCATTTATGTAACAATTTAGCACTTGTTAAATTTAGAATAATTCTTAATTTATAAATCGTATGCATTTAAAAAATCTAGCTATGTGGGTAATCATTGTTGTTTTGACTATAGGTCTTTACAATATGTTCAAGAACCCACAAAATCTTCAAAATAAAAATAATAAGACAATTATTTTCTCCGAATTTTTAACAGAGGTTGATAATGGAAGGGTTGTAGAGGTTCAGATACAAGGTAACAATATTAAAGGTGTTATGGCTGATGGATCGGTTTTTTCAACATACTCACCGAACGATCCAAATTTAATAGAAAAATTAACTGATAAAGGTGTAAGTATATCTGCAGCTCCACTTGATGAGAAAATGCCATCTTTGTTTGGAGTACTTTTATCGTGGTTCCCAATGTTACTTTTAATCGCTGTTTGGATATTCTTTATGAGACAAATGCAAGGTGGCAAAGGTGGTGCCATGGGATTTGGAAGATCAAAAGCAAAGATGATGAATGAGGTTAAAGGCAAAGTTACTTTTAACGATGTTGCTGGAGTTGAGGAAGCAAAAGAGGAAGTTCAAGAAGTGGTAGAGTTTTTGAGAGATCCAAAAAAATTTAGTAGATTGGGTGGTAAGATACCAAGAGGTTGTTTGTTAGTAGGACCTCCAGGTACAGGAAAAACTTTACTTGCTAGAGCTATTGCCGGTGAAGCAGGTGTTCCTTTCTTCACGATTTCTGGATCAGACTTTGTTGAAATGTTTGTTGGAGTTGGTGCTTCAAGAGTTAGAGATATGTTTGAACAAGGTAAAAAACATTCACCATGCATAATTTTCATTGACGAGATAGATGCTGTTGGAAGAAGTAGAGGCGCAGGTTTAGGTGGAGGCAATGATGAAAGAGAACAAACATTAAACCAATTATTGGTTGAGATGGATGGATTTGATACAAATGAAGGTGTAATAATTATTGCTGCAACTAACAGACCTGACGTTTTAGATCCAGCGCTTTTAAGACCAGGAAGATTTGATAGACAAGTTGTAGTTTCAAATCCAGATATTATAGGTCGAGAAAAGATTTTAAAAGTTCATGCTAAAAAAATTTCTATGTCTCCAGATGTAAATTTAAGAACTGTTGCAAGAGGAACACCTGGATTTTCAGGAGCAGATCTTGCTAATTTAGTTAACGAGGCTGCATTGTTAGCTGCGAGAAAAAATAAAAGAATTGTAACATCTCAAGAATTTGAAGATGCAAAAGACAAGGTGATGATGGGTGCCGAAAGAAGATCTATGGTCATGACAGAAGATGAGAAGAAATTAACTGCTTACCACGAAGGTGGACATGCAATAGTTTCTTTTAACTTGCCAAATTACGATCCAATACATAAAGCAACAATCATTCCTAGAGGAAGAGCGTTAGGAATGGTCATGAATCTTCCAGAAAGAGATAAACATGGTCACTCTATTAAATATTTGAAAGCAAGATTAGCTGTGTGCTTTGGAGGAAGAGTTGCCGAAGAACTCATTTTTGGTAAAGATAATATATCAACAGGTGCAGGTGGGGGAAATGGTTCAGACATTAACCAAGCAACCTCATTAGCAAGAGCTATGGTTACCAAGTATGGAATGAGTGAAGAACTTGGTCCTGTTGAATACGGTGAAAATCAAGAGGAAGTTTTCCTTGGAAGATCTGTAACACAAACACAAAGTGTTTCAGAGGCTGTTGCTCAAAAAATTGATAGAGAAATAAGAAAACTTGTTGACGAAGGTTACAATCAAGCAAAAACTATTTTAACAAACAAAATTGATGATTTGCATAAAATAGCAAAAGCTCTTTTAACTTACGAAACTTTGACTGGTGAGGATATAGCAAAAATAATTAACAAAAACGAATATCCGCCTAATAAGGAAGATTTAAAAGTTGAGGATGAAAGTTCTGACTCCGCTTTAGGATCAATTGGTTTAAAGCCAAAAATTGTTCATTAATATTTAATGTTAAAATATTACACTAGAGCGTGTAATTTCTATTATGGTGACCATTCAACTTTGATGGTCAATAAAAAACTTGCTCTCCCACTTAATGGAAATGATAAAATCTCTTTTGATACAATAGAACTTATAACAAGAAAAAAGAAAAAAAGAATCCACATATCAAAATTGAATTTTTTAAGTAAAAATTTAAAAAAAAAGGTAAAATTAGACATAAAAAATATAACTAAAAAAAAAAACTTTTCTAAACTAAAGTTTAAGTCTTTACCTCTAATAATGGGAGTTGTTAATTTAACCCCTGATAGTTTTTCAGATGGTGGAAAATATAATAGTCACAAAGATGCTTTAAAAAGAATAAAAGATTTTATTGAAAAAGGATCATCAATTATTGATATAGGTGGAGAGTCCACAAGACCAGGATCAAATGATGTAAATGAAAAAATTGAGTGGAAAAGGATTAAGGAAGTATTAAAAAAAACAAAAAAATTTAAAAATGTAATATCTATTGATACTCGAAAAAGTGCCATAATGGAAAAAAGTTTAAAATATGGTGCCCATATCATTAATGATGTTTCCGGACTCAATTACGATCCTAATACACTAAAAATCCTAAGAAATAAAAAACCCCCATTTATAATTCATCACATGCAAGGAAATCCAAAAACAATGCAAATTAAACCTTCGTATAAAAACGTCTTGCTAGATATTTATGACTTCTTTCAAAATAAAATTTTAGAACTAGAGGACAAAGGTATAAATCATAAGAATATTATTTTGGATCCAGGAATAGGTTTTGGAAAAAGATTGAAACATAATATTACCTTATTAAGAAACGTTTCTATTTTCCATTCACTTGGATTTCCTATAATGTTGGGCACTTCTAGAAAAAGATTTATTAAAGACATTTCTGGGATAAACGATAGTAAGGAAAGACTAGGGGGAACTATATCATCTAGTTTGTGCGCTATGATGCAGGGCATTCAGATTTTAAGAGTTCACGATGTGAATGAAGTTAATCAAAGTATCAAAGTTTTTAAATCTCTAAAATTTTAAATGACTAAAAAATATTTTGGAACCGATGGAATTAGAGGGAAGGTTAACCAGACCAAAATTAATGGTGAAATGTTCTTTAAATTTGGCCTAGCAGCAGGTACATACTTTAAAAATCAGAAAAAATCAAAACAAACAGCTATTATTGCAAAAGATACAAGACTCTCAGGATATACACTTGAGCCCGCATTGGTGTCTGGATTAGCCTCAGCAGGAATGCATGTCTATACGCTTGGGCCTTTACCAACAAATGGATTAGCAATGTTAACAAAAAAGATGAGAGCAAATATGGGAATTATGATTACGGCATCTCATAACCCGTATTATGATAACGGACTCAAATTATTTGGACCAGATGGCCTAAAACTCTCTGACAAAATTGAAAAAAAAATAGAAAAACTAATTGACTCTAAAATAACAAAAAATCTTTCTGAACCAAAAATTTTAGGAAGAGTAAAGAGATTAGAGGATGCAAATGATAAATATATAAAGATATTAAAAGATAATTTTCCAAGTGGTTTTAAGTTAAAAGGAATGAAAATTGCAATAGATTGTGCTAACGGAGCAGGTTATAAATCAGGACCAAAATTATTAAGGAGCTTGGGTGCAAGAGTAATTGAGTATGGGACTTCTCCAAATGGTTTAAATATAAATGATAATTGTGGCTCAACCTTTCCGCAAAAGATCAAATCTTTAGTTCGAAAAAACAAAGCTCATATTGGAATATCTTTAGACGGCGATGCGGACAGAATAATTGTATCTGACGAGATGGGGAACATTGTTGATGGAGATAAAATTATTGCGATGCTAGCAACCAGATGGAAAAGAAAGAAAATTCTAAAAGGTGGTGTAATTGGCACCCTAATGTCAAATTATGGATTACAAAATTTTTTTAGAGATCAAAAAATTAAATTTATCAGAGCTAATGTAGGAGACAGATATGTTAAGGAAAAAATGCAAAAAGAAAACTTTAATCTAGGCGGAGAGCAGTCTGGGCACATTATACTTGGCAAATTTGCAACAACAGGTGATGGGCTATTAGTTGCATTAGAAATTCTATTTTCAATGAGAAAAGGTAAAAAGGCGAGTGAGCTTTTTGACTTATTTAAATTAACACCTCAAATATTAGAAAATGTAAAGGTTAAAGATAAATCAATTATTAATTCTATGAAGTGTAAAGTTGCTATTAAAAAATCTGAAAGAATAATTAAAAATTATGGTAGAATGCTTGTAAGAAAATCTGGCACAGAGCCTAAAATCAGAATTATGGGCGAGTCAAACAATATTCATTTATTAAAAAAATGTATAAATATTGTAAAAAGGTCTATTAAATAAATTGAAACTTAAATCTAAAATATTAGTTATTGCGGGCTCAGATTCTTCTGGGGGCGCAGGTATTCAAGCAGATATTAAAACCATAACAAGTCTTGGCTCTTATGCAATGACAGCTATTACTGCAATAACTTCACAAAATACAACAGGAGTTTTGTCGATTTCAAAAGTTCCAATCAATGAAATTAAAAGGCAAATTGAATTTACCTCAAAAGATATCAGGCCTGATGCTATAAAGATTGGAATGTTACACTCAAAAAAAGTTATTGAAACAGTGATAAATTCTTTAAAGAAAATTAAAGTAAAAAAAATTATTCTAGATCCAGTAATGGTAGCGAAAGGTGGCACAAAATTAGTTGATAATAAATCAATAGAAATAATAAAAACTAAATTAATGAATAGAGTATCTTTAATTACACCAAATATACCAGAGGCAGAAATACTTGCTAAAGTACAAATTAAAACAACAGATGATATGATTGTAGCTGGAAAAAAATTATTAAGTTTCGGAGCAAAAAATGTTTTAATAAAAGGGGGTCATTTAAAAGCAAAATATGTATATGATCTTTATTTGAATAAAGGCGAAAAAGAATTTTTTAGAAGTAAAAAAATCAAAACAAAAAATACACATGGTACAGGATGTACTTTATCTAGTGCGATAGCGACTTATTTTTCGTGTGGAAAAACATTAAAGAAATCTTGTAAGATGGCAATTGATTATGTTAACCATTCAATCGGGTCAGGGCCTAATTTTGGAAAAGGTCATGGGCCAATAAACCATATAAGTGTATTTAATATTAAGAATAAATTTAAATGAAAAATGTAGCTGTTGTCGGATCTCAGTGGGGTGATGAAGGAAAAGGAAAAATTGTTGATTGGCTCTCAAGTGAAGCAGATGTAGTTGTAAGATTTCAGGGCGGACACAACGCAGGACATACGTTAGTAATAGATGGAGTTACCTATAAATTAAGATTACTTCCATCAGGAATTGTTAGAAAAAATAAAATATCAATAATTGGTAACGGGGTTGTGGTTGATCCATGGGCATTATTAGATGAAATAAAAGAGATAAAATCAAAAGGAGTAGAGATATCTGAAGAAAATTTGATTTTATCAGAGTCAGCCAATTTAATTTTACCTTTTCACAAAGAAATGGATGAAATAAGAGAAGATGCAGCAGGAAAAGCAAAAATTGGCACCACAAGAAGAGGTATAGGACCAGCATATGAAGACAAAGTAGGCAGACGATCAATCAGGGTAATGGATTTAATTTCTGAAAAAAATTTAGATCATAGACTTGAAACTGTTTTAATGCACCATAATGCAATAAGAAAAGGTTTAGGAAAAGAATTGTTTGAAAAAAATAAGTTGAAAAAGGAACTTCTTGAAATTGCACCCCAAATATTGAAGTTTTCAAAGCCCGTCTGGAAAAAGATTGATGAATTTAAAAACGAAGGAAAGAAAATTTTGTTTGAAGGTGCGCAAGGAATTTTGTTGGACGTAGATCATGGCACTTATCCTTTTGTAACTTCATCAAATACAGTCGCATCTTCAGCAGCAACAGGCTCAGGGTGTGGACCAAATACAATTGGTTATGTTCTTGGAATCACAAAAGCCTACACGACAAGAGTAGGCGAGGGTCCTTTTCCCACAGAGTTGAAAAATGAAACTGGAGAACATCTTGGAAAAGTTGGAAAAGAGTTTGGAACTGTTACTAGCAGAAAAAGAAGATGTGGATGGTTTGACGGTGTTTTAGTAAGACAAACAATTAAAGTCTCAGGTATTAATGGAATAGCATTAACCAAGCTAGATGTTTTAGACGAACTAGAAGAAATCAAAATGTGCGTAGCCTACGAACTGGATGGTAAAAAGGTCGACTACTTGCCCGCTGCGGTAGACGATCAACTAAAAGTTAAGCCAATTTATAAAAGCTTCAAAGGTTGGAAATCTTCAACAAAAGGAATTAAAAATTTTGAAAAATTGCCAGAAAAGGCGAAAATTTATATAAAGGAGCTTGAAAAATTTATTGAAACAAAGGTTTCAAGCATTTCAACAAGCCCTGAAAGAAATGATACAATTTTAATCGAAGATCCTTTTAAAATTTAATTTACCGGAAGTAAATTTTTTGATTTTGCTGAATTAAGCATATGCTTTTGTAGTTTTTCAAAAGCTTTGTTTTCAATTTGTCTTATTCTTTCTCTACTAATTTTATATTTTTTACTTAAGTCTTCGAGTGTTGATGGATTTTCATTTAATCTTCTTGCATAAAGAATCTCTTTCTCTCTATCATTTAGTATTTTTATAGAGTCCTGAAGTAAATCTTTTCTTTGGTCGAGTTCCTCTTGATGAGCTATTTTTAATTCTTGATCCATTTCTTTATCAACAACCCAATCTTGCCACTCATCACCATCCTCACCAATTGGAGCGTTCAAAGATTGTTCTTTGCCAGACAACCTTCTATTCATTGAGATAACTTCATCTTCACTCACATCAAGCGTATTCGCAATTTTTTCTACCTCATCTTTTTTTAGATCACCTTCATTTTTTGGGGCTATTTGATTTTTTAATTTTTTTAAATTAAAAAATAATTTCTTTTGTGCTGTAGTTGTACCAATTTTTACTAAACTCCAAGATCTTAAAATATATTCTTGTATCGATGCCTTAATCCACCACATAGCATAAGTTGCCAATCTAAAACCCTTTTCAGGTTCAAATTTTTTCACTGCTTGCATTAATCCTACATTTCCTTCAGAAATAATTTCATTCATTGGCAATCCATAACCTTTGTACCTCATCGCAATTTTTGCAACCAATCTTAAATGGCTTGTCACAAGTTTTTCAGCTGATTTAACATTTCCTGTAGTTTTCCAATTTTTAGCAAGCATATATTCTTCTTCAGCATCAAGCATTGGAAATTTTTTTATCTGGTCTAAGTATACTGATAGACCGCCTTCATTGCTTATAGCAGGGTATTTGAATGTAGATGTCATTTTATTACTATGTATTTAATAAATAATTAATTTTTTGCAATATTGTAATTACTTCGAATTTCTAAGCTTTTTTAACAGCGTATTTAAATCTTTAGGTAAATTTGATGTAAATTCGACTTCCTTATTTTTTGAGGGATGATTGAACCCAAGAGTTTTCGCATGTAAGAATTGTCTATCTAGTTTATGAATAAGATTATTTAAATCATCATTAATATTTCTAAATTTCTTAAACTTTTTTTTATATTTTTTGTCCCCTAAAATATTGTTACCTTTGTAATTCATGTGAACTCTAATTTGATGGGTTCTACCAGTTTCCAATCTACACTCAATTAAACTAAAAGTTGGTATTTTATCATTTTCAAAAATTTCCAAGGTTTTATAATTAGTAATTGCATTTTTTCCTTTAGTGAGACCAACCTGCATTAATTGTCTATTTTTTGAGCTTCTTGTAATCAATGTTTCAATTCTACCAGTTTGAGGCCTTAGTTTTCCCCATACAAGAGCTTGGTAAACTCTTTTAATTGTATGATCGTTAAATTGACTAGATAATTTTTCGTGAGTTCTATTATTTTTCGCAACCACGACTAAACCAGATGTATCTTTATCAATTCTATGTACGATTCCCGGCCTAAGTTCATCACCAATAGTTGAAAGATTTTTACTATCATAAAATATTAAGGCATTTACCAATGTTTGGTTGTAGTCCCCAGCTCCAGGATGCATAGATATCCCGGCAGGTTTGTTTATTACCATTAAATCTTTATCCTCATAAATGACATTAAGTTTGAAATCAAATGGTTCTAAAGAAGCTTTTTGTGGCTCAGGTATCTCAAGTTTTATATTGTCATTTTCACTAACTTTTTTTGATGGGTCGGTGCAAACTTTTTCATTTATGAACAATCTTTGGTTTAAAATCAAATTTTTAACTCTAGTTCTACTAAGTTCTTTTTTGTTGTTTGATAAAAATAGATCAACTCTCTGATCCTTTTCATTATCTTTAACAATAAACTTAATGATATTTTTCATAAATTATAATATTAATACTATATGCGCTTGTAGCTCAACTGGATAGAGCGCCTGACTTCGGATCAGGAGGTTCTGGGTTCGACTCCTAGCAGGCGCACCAAATTATTCTCCTATATTAATTAATGTTCCCTTTTTACGAGCTTTACTGAAAGAGTAGTAAAATAAGCAAATGGAGATAAATAAATATAATCCATTTAGGTAAAATGCTTTAAAAATATTTTCTACATTTACAAATCCATTGACTAAAATATTTCTAGCCTCCTCAAATATGTATACGAGCGGTAGCGCATAAGCAATTTTTTGAAATATTTCAGGCAATATATCTACAGGATAATAAATACATCCAAAAGGGGCCAACAGAAACATAGTTGACCAGGCAATATTTTCAAATGAAGGGCCGAACCTAAGTAGACCAGAAGAAACTAGTATACCTAGTGTTATTCCAAAAATGTAGAGACTAAGAAATAAAAAAAATAAACTTAAACCTAAATCTAATATAGAAATTCCAAATAGAGGAGAAGTTAAAAGAATTGCAGGAACTAAACCGATTAAAGCTCTTACTAAAGCTGTGAATATTAATGAGATTAAAATTTCACTTTTTTTAATAGGCGAGATAAATAAATTTGTAAAATTTCTACTCCAGATTTCCTCTAAAAAAAGCATATTAAACCCGATACTTGTTCTAAATAGAAAATCATAAAGTATCGCGCATGTTAATATTATTCCAACAGCATTATTATAATACGAGCTGTATGTTGTAAAAAAATTTGAGATGAAACCCCATAAAGTAATTTGTATTGTTGGCCAATATATTAGATCTAAAATTCTTGGAAAAGACCTAGTTATTAAAAAAAAGTGTCTTAAGAACAATCCATACATTCTACCTATATTCATATTAATTCCTTACAAGTTTTAAAAAAACTTCCTCTAGATTTTGTCTTCCATGTTTTTTAACTAGATCATTTGGTTTACCTTGATCAATTATTAAACCGTTTTTCATCATCATTATTGACGAACACAATCTAGTTACCTCATCCATGTTATGGGATGCTAATAATATAGATACCTTTTTTTCTTTTTTATAATTTTCTAAAAAGGTTCTTACAAAATCTCCCGTTTCTGGATCAAGTGAAGCTGTAGGTTCATCGAGCAATAAGACAGATGGATTGTTGATAATCGCTTTAGCTAAGCTTATTCTATTTTTTTGTCCTGAAGATAATTCTCCAGTCACTCTATCAAGCAAATTTTGTAATCTCAGCTCTTCTACCAGATAATCTATTCTACTATTTAAGTTTTTGACAGAATACAGTTTTCCATAAACAATTAGATTTTGCTTAACTGTAAGTTTCTTTGGTAATTCAATATAAGGAGAAATAAAATTTATCTTTTGAAGAATCTCAATTCTATTTTTTTCTAGTTGAAAGCCGTTAATCAAAACTTGTCCACTTGTAGGTTTTAATAAACCTAAAATCATACCTATAGTAGTAGTTTTTCCACTGTAATCTAGAAAATCATCAATAATTTGAAATAAAAGTCCAATATCTAAACCTATCTTTTTAAACTGATTTATCTTCCCAAACTTATTAGCAATAATCAACGGCGCTATAGTAGAAAATGAAAAAAGTTTACCAGTTTTATTAAGCTGCATATCTATAATTTTTCTTTTACTTACTCTTTTTTTTTCAAAATTAAGATCTAAATATTGGCCCCCTGCAATTCCTAAATGGCCTGAAGTATTTGAAAGTAAATTTATTAATTTACTTTTTTTATTTTCACTAATATTGAAACTTTTTTCGCTTAAAATTTCAAAGGCTAAGGTAAGCAGTGAATTGCCAGCTAGGACTGCTGTTGCTTCACCAAATTTTTTGTGCGTGCTTAACTTTCCCCTTCTTAAATCGTCATTATCCATACATGGCAAATCATCGTGTATAAGTGAATATGCGTGAATACATTCCACTGCAGCTCC
>CACNXI010000013.1 GCA_902624345.1 uncultured Pelagibacteraceae bacterium
TAAGGATAAATCTTTATTTAAAAAATCTAAAGAACTTACTGACAAAATAAGCACTCTTCAAACAAAGCAACTGTCAATAAGCCAAAAATTAAATGAGTTATTATCATCAATACCTAATACGCCACTATCTAGTGTACCAGAGGGTAAGGACGAATCTTCAAATAAAGAAGTTGAAAAGAAAGGTTCTATTAAAGAAAGTGAATTTAAAATTAAGTCTCATTACGAAGTAGGTGAAAATCTTAATATGCTTGATTTTGATCTTGCCACAAAGACTTCAGGATCAAGATTTGTATTTGTAAAAAACAAACTTGCAAAATTAGAAAGAGCTTTATCAAATTTTATGATTGATGTTCATACAAAAGAAAATGGTTATGAGGAGATATCTCCACCATTACTCGCTAACTTTGATACAATGTTTGGTACTGGACAACTTCCTAAATTTGAGTCTGATCAATTTGAAATTAAGATTGATGATAATAATAGAAAATTTTTAATCCCAACTGCAGAAGTTATTTTAACTAATATGGCAAGAGAAAAAACAATTGATATAAAAGAATTACCCTCAAGATATGTAGCATCTACTCCTTGCTTTAGAAAAGAAGCTGGAAGCTATGGCAAAGATACAAAAGGAATGATTAGACAGCACCAATTTTATAAAGTTGAACTTGTTAGCCTAGTAGAGCCTCAAAAATGCGAAGACGAGTTAGAGAGAATGACTAAATGCGCATCAGGAATTTTAGATAAGCTGAAACTGCCTTATAGAATTGTAGAACTATGTGCAGGAGATATGGGTTTTAGTGCACAAAAAACTTATGACATTGAAGTTTGGGTGCCTTCAGAAAAAAAATATAGAGAAATTTCTAGTTGCTCAACATGCGGAACTTTTCAAGCTAGGAGAATGAAAGCCAAATATAAAAATTCGAAAAATGAAAAAAATTTCATAGGTACATTAAATGGAAGTGGACTTGCAATTGGCAGAACTATGATTGCGATCCTAGAAAATTATCAAGACAAAGATGGATCAATTATAATACCTGAAGTATTAAAACCATACATGGATAATATTGATAAAATCACATCGAATTAAGAGTTGTGTTAATTAATCTAATAGTATAAAAACCAATCTATTATTATGTCTGAATCAGGATTTGCACAATTAATACCTTTAATACTAATTTTTGTTATTTTTTATTTTTTCTTAATAAGACCGCAGCAAAAAAAAGTTAAAGAACACAAGTTGATGGTTGAAAACTTAAAAAGAGGTGACAAAGTCATTACCTCTGGTGGAATAATAGGTACAGTCGATAGAATTATTGACGGCGATAAAGCAGAAATTTCTATAACTGATAATGTTAAAGTAGAAGTTATCAAATCTACAGGTATTCAAGCCCTAATAAATAATACTGACCAAAAAAAATAATTTTAAGTGCTATATTTTTCAAAACTGAAGATCACTTTGATAGCACTATTCACTCTTTTTATGGTGATGGTCTCATCATCAAATTTCTTAGATTTAGATTTAGATAAACAAAAAAAAATTAAATTAGGCTTAGATCTTCAAGGTGGTTCTTATTTGTTATTAGAGCTCGATAATGAACCAGTAATTAAAAAAAAACTACAATCAAAATTATTAGAAATTAAAAGTTATTTTATAAAAAATAAAATTAAAATTTCAAGTTTAAAACTTGATGATAAGTTAATTAAGCTCAAAGTTTCTAAAGATGATATTAAAAGAATTGAAGAAATTTTTAATGATAAGGATAGCACTCTCAATCCATATTATTTTCAATTCAAATCCCATCAATTAGATGTAAAAATTAAAGGTGACGTCTTTGTTTTAGAATTAAGTAAATATGGAATTATTCAAATTAAAAATGCATCATTAGATCAAGCAATTGAGATTGTTCGAAAAAGAGTTGATGAAGTTGGTACTAATGAGCCAAATATCTTAAAAAGAGGCAATGATAGAATTTTACTTGAGCTACCGGGTCTTGATAATCCAGACAGGATTAAATCTTTATTAGGTAAAACTGCAGATCTTGCATTTAGACTTGAGGCACGGACATCTAACGAATCTTTTGGTACTGAAAAATTAAAATTATTAGAGACAGGAGAGGAAATATTATTAAGTAAAAGAGTTATTATGAGTGGAGATAACTTAGTTGATGCAAGTCCTCGAATGGACACATTAAATAATGAAACAGTTGTTAGTTTTACACTTGATAGAGTTGGATCTAAAAGATTTGCCCAAGCAACAAAAAGAAATATAGGTACACGTCTTGCTATAGTTCTTGATGGTCAAATAATAAGTGCTCCAGTAATAAGAGATGTAATTGCAGGAGGATCAGGACAAATAAGTGGAGGTTTTACTTTTCAATCTGCAACAGACTTAGCCTTACTTTTAAGGTCTGGTGCTTTACCAGCTCCATTAAATATCATTGAAGAAAGAACAGTAGGACCTGATTTAGGGCAAGATTCTATTAATGCAGGAATACTTTCACTCATTATAGGATTTTTATTAGTTATCGGGTTTATGACATTAAAGTATAGAATTTTTGGTATCATTGCAAATTTTACCCTAATTATTAATTTAATTTTACTAATCAGTATTTTAACATTATTAGAGGCAACTCTTACTCTCCCTGGTATTGCAGGAATAATTTTAACTGTTGGAATGGCAGTAGATGCAAACGTTTTAATTTTTGAAAGAATAAAGGAAGAAACAAGTAAAGAAAAAAATAATTTAATAGCTTTTGATAATGGATACTCAAAATCAAAAATTACAATTTTGGATGCAAACATAACAACAATAATAGCTGCAATAATTCTATTTATTTTCGGATCTGGACCCGTCAAAGGTTTTTCAATCACATTATGTGTTGGAATATTAACAACACTATTTTCAGTT
This sequence comes from uncultured Pelagibacteraceae bacterium, assembly GCA_902624345.1. GTDB lineage: Bacteria > Pseudomonadota > Alphaproteobacteria > Pelagibacterales > Pelagibacteraceae > Pelagibacter. Next base: position 2,909 of record CACNXI010000013.1, read on the forward strand.
TTTTTTATTGCGCGATTACTTACGTCTATTTATGTAAAAATTAACAAACATAAGGAAATTATTATAAAATGAAAAAGGACTATAAATTTAATCAATATTATAAGTCATTAAATGTATTTTCTATTGCACTAATATTACTTTCATTAGTTTTTTTAATATTTAAAGGTTTGAATTATGGTGTTGATTTTAAAGGTGGAACTTTAATTGAAATACGTGTTGAGACTGAAAAACCTGATATTGAAGTCTTAAGATCTAGTTTTAACAAATTGAATTTAGGCAAGATTTCAATTAAAAATTTTGGAAGCGATAATGATTTTGTAGTTAAATTTAAAAGAGACGAACTTAATGATCCAGAGTTCATTGAAAATTTACAAAGAAATCTTCAACAAGAATTATCTCAAGATTTTTCTTTCAGAAGAGTTGAAAATGTAGGACCTAAAGTAAGCTCAGAATTACTAAAGGCTGGAGTAACTGCTATATGCTTATCGTTAATGGCAATGTTAATCTATATTTGGATACGTTTTGAGTGGCAATTTAGTGTTGGTGCAATTGCTGCTTTATTCCATGATGTTATAATTACGCTTGGAATTTTTTCTGCATTAAGTTTAGAAATAAACTTGTCAATTGTAGCAGCTGTTTTAACTATTGTTGGTTACTCAATGAATGACACTGTAGTAATTTATGATCGTGTAAGGGAAAATCTTAAAAAATATTCAGATATTAAGATATTTGATCTTACAAATTTATCAATAAATGAGACTTTATCACGTACTATAATTACTTCTTCAACGACGTTATTAGCTTTAGTTTCAATCTTTTTGTTTGGTGGTGAAATACTGAAAGGTTTTTCATTAGCTATGATTTTAGGAGTGATTTTAGGAACTTATTCCTCAATATTTATAGCAAATCCACTTTTAGTCTTCTTTAAAGTTTCACAAAAAACAGTTCTTAAGAAAGACAGTTAATATAAATTTTGGGCAGCCACCATAGATAAAAGCATCGGCAAAGATAATAATACATTTGTTCGAGAAAAGACCATCGCTGTTTTAGCTGATTTAGCTTTACTTTCTGGATCTGTCTCCACTATTCCTAAAGCTTTTTTTTGATTTGGCCATATCACAAACCAAACATTAAAAGCCATAATTAGACCTAACCACATACCGATACCAATTGCTGTGTTCTTTCCACCACCTGATCCTATGCCCAGAGTCAAAGCCTCATGCAAATATCCACTTAAGTAAGACAGTATTAGTCCAGACAGAATTGTTGCAAACGCTGCCCACCTAAACCAAAATAAAGCCGAGGGAGCAATCACCTTGCTTATAGCAGGCTTTTGTTCATCAGGAATCTTAGCCATATTTGGTATTTGAACAAAATTGAAATACCAAAGCAATCCGATCCACATAATTCCAACTATTACATGAATATATCTGAACAACCAGGTCCAGAATAATAAATCAAAATCAAAACCACCATTTAAAAAAAATAATGTCACGAATAAAACTACAGATATTGCAAGGGATAAATGTATCGTTCTAGATAAAGAACTTAAAATACTAATCATAAATTTAAGTTAACAAATCTAGCAGGATTATGCAATTTTTTTAAATTTACCGTTAAGTAAAGGTTTAAGAAACTTACCTGTGTAACTCTTTTCTGTATTGCATATATCTTCAGGTTTTCCTTCTGCAATTACTTGACCACCTTTAACGCCTCCATCTGGACCCATATCGACGACGTAATCAGCAGTCTTAATGACATCTAAATTGTGTTCTATAACAACAACAGTATTACCCGTTGCAACAAAAGTATGTAAAATTTCCAGTAATTTTTTTATATCATGTTGATGTAAACCTGTAGTTGGTTCATCTAATATATAGATTGTTCTTCCCGTAGACCTTTTTGATAATTCTTTTGCTAACTTTATTCTTTGAGCCTCACCACCTGAGAGAGTCGTAGCTTGTTGACCAATCTTTATATAACCTAAACCAACTTTTTTTAGAGTTAAAAGCTTTGATCTTATGGTAGCTATATTTTCAAAGAAGTCACATCCTTCTTCAACAGTCATATCTAAAACTTCCGCGATACTCTTTCCTTTAAATTTAATTTCAAGAGTTTCCCTATTATATCTGCTACCTTTACATTCATCACAAGTTACATAAACATCTGGAAGGAAATGCATTTCATAAGTTATTACACCATCACCTTCACAAGCTTCGCATCTTCCACCCTTTACATTAAAAGAAAATCTTCCAGGTTTGTAACCTCTACTTTTTGACTCCGGTAAATTAGTAAACCAATCTCTAATTGGTCCAAAAGCACCTGTATAAGTCGCTGGATTAGATCTTGGAGTTCTTCCAATAGGAGATTGATCAATATCAATTACTTTATCAATTAATTCGATACCCTTAAAACCTTTAAATGGCATTGGTATCTTTCTTGATTTATTATTGTTCAAAGATAAATTAAGAGCATTATAAAGTGTTTGTAATACTAAAGTAGATTTTCCACTTCCGGAAACCCCTGTAACACATGTAAAAGTTCCAAATGGAATTTTTAAGTCAACGTTCTTCAAATTGTTACCAGATGCTCCATTAATTTGTAAAAACCTTCCATTTTTTGCTAACCTTCTTTTTTTTGGAATTGGTATAAAATATTTAGACGATAAATATTTTCCTGTAATGCTATTATCATTTTTAACGATATCTTTAAGATTGCCTTCTGCAACAACTTCACCACCTTTACTACCTGCTTGAGGCCCAAGATCTAAGATGTGGTCTGCATTTTCAATTGTTTCCGTATCGTGTTCAACAACAATTACCGTGTTTCCTAAATCTCGTAATCTTTTTAAAGCATTTATTAATTTTACATTGTCCTTTTGATGCAAACCAATTGATGGTTCATCCAATACATATAAAACTCCTGTTAGACCTGAGCCAATTTGAGACGCAAGCCTAATTCTTTGAGCTTCACCACCTGATAAAGTTCCTGACTCCCTCGATAAAGTAAGGTAATCAAGACCGACATTAAGAAGAAAATTTAGTCTCTCATTTATTTCTTTAAGAATATGTTCTGATATTTTAAGTTTTCTTTGATCAAGTTTTTTTGATAAATTATTGAACCATTCTTTAGCATCGCTTATAGATTTTTCAGTTACTTCACTTATGTGTTTTCCATCTATTTTTACACACAGTGCTTCATCTTTTAGTCGGTGACCTTTGCAAATATCGCATTTTGTGTCAGACTGATATTGAGAAATTTCCTCTCTTTTCCAATCACTATCGGTCTCTAAATAACGTCTTTCTAAGTTATTTACGACTCCTTCAAACGTTTTTTTATGGGAATACTTTTCATATCCATCATCATATGAAAATTTTATCTCTTCATCATCAGATCCATATAAAATTATATCTTTTATTTTTTTTGGTAATTTTGACCATTTTTCATCCATAGAAAATTTATAATGTTTTGCTAAGGAAGTTAATGTTTGAGCGTAATAAAGAGTGGTTGTTTTTGCCCACGGTTGAATAGCACCCTGAGCAATACTTTTTTTATCATCAGGTATAACCAGATTTGGATCAACGTTGAGTTTTATACCTATACCTTCACATTCCTCACAAGCCCCATAGGGACTATTGAAAGAAAATAATCTTGGTTCAATTTCTTCGATTGTAAAACCACTTTCAGGACATGCAAATTTTGAAGAAAATGTTAATTTTTCTGTCTTTCTAAATTTAGCAGGTAATGTTTCATTTTCATACTCAACAAATAAAAGACCATTTGCTAAATTTAACGATGTTTCTATACCTTCAGCAAGTCTATTTCCTAAATCAGAATTTATTACAATTCTGTCGACTAAAATGTAAATATCATGTTTCAATTTTTTATTTAAGTCTGGAGTTTTATCAATGTCATAGAGTGTGCCGTCAACTTTTACTTTTCTAAAACCTCTTTTTTTGTATGATAAAATTTCCTTTTTGTATTCTCCTTTTCTACCTCTAACTATTGGAGCGAATAAGAAAATAGTTGATTTTTTTGGCAACTGTAAAATTTTATCGACAATTTGAGAAACAGTTTGGGATTTAATTTCCTTACCTGTAAAAGGTGAGTAGGGTGTTCCAATTCTTGCATACAGAACTCTCATATAATCATAAATTTCTGTAACTGTTGCTACAGTAGATCTTGGATTTTTTGATGTATTTTTTTGTTCAATTGAAATTGCTGGACTCAATCCTTCAATAAAATCTACTTTAGGTTTTTTCATTTTGTCTAAAAACTGTCTTGCATAAGCTGAGAGACTTTCAACGTATCTTCTTTGTCCTTCAGCATAGATGGTATCAAATGCTAATGATGATTTTCCAGAGCCTGACAAACCTGTTATGACCACAAATTTATCTTTAGGAATCTCAACAGAGATATTCCTCAAATTGTGTTCTTTTGCGCCCTTAATAACTATCTTTTTGTTCATTTTTTTATTTGCTTTAGCTCAATAAAGTTAATAATCAAATCTTTTTTGTGATATAATTAATATAAATAATATGGCTGGAAGTTTAAATAAAGTACTTTTAATTGGTAGATTAGGTGCAGATCCTGAGATAAAGCAGATGGTTAATGGAAAAAATGTCGCTAGACTTAGTCTTGCTACTAGCCAATCTTGGAAGGATAAAAACACTGGTGAAAAAAAGGAAAAAACTGAATGGCACCGTGTAGTTGTATTTAATGAGGGTCTTGTTAATGTTGTTCAACAGTATCTTAAAAAAGGTGCTCAAATTTATGTTGAAGGCCAACTGACTACTAGAAAATGGAAAGATGAACAGTCTGGCCAAGATAAATTTTCTACAGAAATATTAATACAAGGATATAACTCATCTCTAACAATGCTTGGGGGAAATAATTCCTCAACGTCAATCGCAAATGCACCTCAGAATAAGAATGAAATTTCTCAAGCACCTGACAATGATTTAGATGACGATATTCCTTTTTAATTAATCTTTATGGATAAATCCCAGACAGAGATAAAAAATAATATTAAATCAATCGAAATGTATGATGAGATGAGCTCATCTTATCTTTCTTACGCAATGAGCGTAATTGTAAGCAGAGCCTTGCCAGACATAAGAGACGGTTTGAAACCAGTTCATAGAAGGATAATTTATGCTATGCATAAAGGTGGTTTTGATTGGAGCAAACAATACAGAAAGTCTGCAAGAATTGTTGGAGATGTAATTGGTAAATATCACCCACATGGAGATCAAGCTGTTTATGATGCATTAGTTAGAATGGTTCAGGATTTTTCGATGAGTTTACCTTTAATTGACGGTCAAGGAAATTTTGGCTCTGTTGATGGTGATCCTCCTGCAGCGATGAGATATACAGAAACTAGATTAGCAAAAATTTCTCAAAATTTAATAGATGACATAGATAAAGAAACTGTAGAATTTAAAAGCAATTATGACGAAACTGAGAAAGAACCTGAAGTTTTGCCCGCTCAGTATCCAAACTTATTGGTAAATGGTGCTGGCGGAATTGCTGTTGGTATGGCAACTAGTATACCACCTCATAATTTATCAGAGGTAATAAATGCAACTTTAGCCCTTATAGAAAATAAAGACATTAAGATTAATGAGTTAATGAAACACATTCCAGGGCCTGATTTTCCTACAGGTGGAACAATAATTGGTAAAGATATTATTAAAACTGGATACAAAACTGGTAGAGGATCTTTTAAAGTAAGAGGGGATATTTCAATAGAACAACTTAAAAATAGTAAAGAGAGATTAGTCATCAACTCAATACCATATCAAATCAATAAGTCTGTTTTAAATGAAAAAATTGTTGAATTAATTAGAAACAAAAAAATAGATGGAATAAGCGATATAAGAGATGAATCAAATAGAGAAGGTATAAGAGTAGCAATAGATTTGAAAAGAAACATAGAACCCGAAACAGTTAAAAGACAACTTTATAAATACACTTCTTTAGAGTCTTCATTTAGTTTTAATTCATTAGCTATAGTAGATAGAAAACCTAAGAGTTGTAATCTTAAAGATTTTTTAGAGTCTTTTCTTAAATTTAGAGAAGAAGTCGTTATTAAGAAAACAAAATTTGATTTAAAAAAGGCTGAGGACAGAGCACACATATTGATTGGTTTATCGGTTTCCGTTGAAAATATCGATAAAGTAATTAAGATTATACGTTCTTCTAAAAATCCAGAACAAGCAAAAAATTCATTACTTGATACTTCTTGGAAAATTAAATCATCCCAAAAATTAATAAGATTAGTTGATAATAAGAAAAATAAAAATACTTACTCTCTTTCCTTGAAACAAGTTGAGGCAATTTTAGAATTAAGACTTCAAAAACTTACTGCTTTAGGTATCAATGAAATAGAAGTGGAATTAAAAAAATTAGCCAATCTAATAGTTTCTTTTAAAAAGATAATAAACTCTAGAAAAGAACTTTTAAAAGTTATTAGTAATGAATTAAATCAAATAAAAGAAAAATATTCGGTTGAGCGAAGAACAAAAATAATAGATGCAGTACTTAATTATGATATTGAAGAGACAATACAAAAGCAATCAGTATTAATAACAGTTACTTTGCAAGGATACATAAAGAGAGGTGCACTTGATATTGTAAAAAAACAAAAAAGAGGTGGCAAAGGAAAATCAGGAATCAAAACAAGAGATGAAGACTCAGTAGTTCAGACTTTATCTGTAAATACACATACATCTGTCCTTTTCTATTCAACACAAGGAATGGTTTATAAACTTAAAGCTTGGAAAATACCAGAAGGATCAGCAAGTTCTAGAGGTAAATCTTTATATAATATTTTGCCATTAAAAAACCATCAATCAATAAGTTCAATTATGCCGTTACCAGAGGATAAATCTGAATTTAAAGATTTAAATATTATTTTTGCAACAGCCAAAGGAAAAATAAGAAAAAATAGTTTAGAGGATTTTTTAAACATTAATACAGCAGGAAAAATTGCAATGAAATTAGATAACGATGACAAAATTATAGGTGTTGAAATCTGTAAAGAAAATCAAGATATTATGCTCAGTTCTTTAAATGGTAAATGCATTAGATTTGAGTCAAAAAAATTAAGATTATTTAAAGGTAGATCCTCTAAAGGTATTAAGGGAATAAATTTGGGTGAAAAAGATAAGATTGTATCTCTATCAATTATTGAAAAAATTGACAAAAAATCAGAAAAAAATGGCAAAGTTGAGGGTAAATTTATACTTTCAATAACTGAGAACGGATTTGGGAAAAGAACAAACGATAAAGAATTTCGTACTACTAATAGAGGCGGGAAGGGCATTATCGGTATAGTAAACTCATTGAGGAATGGCAATGTAGCATCTTCTTTTCCAGTCTTTGATGGCGATGAAATATTGATATCTACAAACAAAGGTAGAGTAATAAGGGTTGCAGTTAAGGAAATAAGAACTGCAGGCAGAAATACTCAAGGTGTAAGAATTATTAAGTTATCTGGAGATGAAAAAGTTGTTTCAGCAATAAAAATTAGTGATAACTTAATATAATGAAAAAAGCAATTTATCCTGGAACTTTTGATCCAATCACATTTGGACATATTGATCTTATTAAAAAATCTTTGAACATTTTTGATCAGTTGATTGTTGCTGTTTCCGATGGCAATACAAAAAACTATCTTTTTGACGCCAATGAAAGAGAGCACCTAATTAAAAAGGCTTTATTTAGCGACTTGAAATTAAGTAAAAAAAAAATAATTGTAACCTCGTTTAAAACATTAACCACCGATTTTTGTAAAAAAATGAAATCTAACGTTATCATTAGGGGTCTTCGTGCAACCTCTGATTTCGAATATGAATTTCAACTAGCTGGAATGAATAAAAAGTTAAATAGTTTAGTTGAAACAGTCTTTTTAATGTCAGATCCAGAAAACCAAATTATTTCTTCTAAATTCGTTAAAGAAATTATTGAATTAGATGGAGATATCAAAAAATTTACTACCAAAACTGTAATTAAATCTTTAAAATATAAGTTTAATGAATAGAGTAATTTTTTTAATTTTTTTTTTAATATTTAGTTATAACTTAAATGCAAAGGAAAATATGATGATACTTAAATTAAAAGATGGAGATGTAAAAATAGAATTGTTTGAAGACAAAGCACCAAATCATGTTAAAAGAATAAAGGAATTAGCTGACAAAGGACTTTATGATAATGTTGTATTTCATAGAGTAATAGATGGGTTTATGGCTCAGGTAGGTGATGTTCAATTTGGTAACTCATCTTCAGAAAATTTTGATTTAAATAGAGCAGGCACAGGAGGCTCAGATTTACCAAATCTAAAAGCCGAATTTAACGATATTCCGCATGTAAAAGGTATTTTATCTATGGCTAGATCTTCTGATCCAAATAGTGCTAATAGTCAATTCTTTATATGTTTTGAAGATGCTCCACATCTTGATAGACAATACACTGTTTTTGGTAGAGTTATTGAAGGGATGGAATTTGTTGATAAGATTAAAAGAGGTGACGGACCAAATGGTTCAGTTTCAAATCCTGACAAGATAATAAGTTTCAAATCTTTATAAATTGATTTTAAAAAATTTTTCTTTTAAAGTAAAAAATAAAGATAAATTTTCCCGAACAGGGACAATTACTACTTCTAGAGGTAACATTGATACTCCTGTTTTTATGCCTGTTGGAACTCAAGCAACAGTAAAAGCAACTTTTATTGATGATTTAATTAAAGCTGGTAGTCAGATAATTTTGTCTAACACATATCATTTAATGATAAGACCTGGTGAAGAAAGAGTTGCACTTCAAGGAGGTTTGCATGAGTTTATGAATTGTCCATTACCGATTTTAACTGACTCGGGTGGTTATCAAGTGATGTCTCTTTCAAAATTAAATAAAATTGATAGAGAGAAGGGCGCTATATTCAATTCTCACGTAGATGGAAAACAATATATTCTTAGTCCAGAAGAAAGTATAAGAATTCAAAAAAAACTTAATTCCGACATCGTCATGGTTATGGACGAATGTCCAAAAAAAACAACAGAAAGAAAAATTATTGAAGATTCTTTAAATTTATCGACAGAGTGGGCTTTAAGATCAAAAAATTCTTTTGGAAAAAATCCTCACAAGGGTCTTTTTGGAATAGTGCAAGGTGGATTATTTGATGATTTAAGAAAAAAATCACTTAATGATTTAATAAAAATTGGGTTTGATGGATATGCCTTAGGTGGTTTGGCTGTTGGAGACACACAAAGTGAAATGTTTAAAATATTAGACGGTATAAAAAATCATCTTCCTGAAGATAAACCAAGATATTTAATGGGTGTCGGAACCCCTTCCGATATTCTTGGCGCAGTGAAAAGGGGAGTAGATATGTTTGATTGTGTATTACCCTCTAGATCTGGAAGAACTGGTTTAGCTTTTACGTGGAATGGACCTATAAATATTAAAAATGCCAAGTATCAGAATGATACAAAGCCCATTGATGAAAAATGTGAAAAATTTAACTTAAATAAGTATTCAAAAAACTACTTAAATCACTTATTCAATACCAACGAAATACTGGCCTCAATGCTTTTAACTATCCATAATATAAATTTTTATCATGAGCTTATGAAAGAAATAAGAATTAACATAAATAATGGAACTTTTGACCAGTTTTTTGATAAATACATTGCTAAGTTGTAATTATAACATATTGATTATTTAGAAAAAAAAACTATAAGAATTTTACTTTGGGCCGTTAGCTCAGTTGGTAGAGCAATTCCCTTTTAAGGAATGGGTCGTTGGTTCGAGTCCAACACGGCTCACCATTATGTTTTTAATGGTGGATAATCTAAAATAATTTCATTCATCCAACCGTCAAGATTTTCTATTCTTTTTTGAGAGGATGGATGGGTATTCATAAACTCTGGAGGTTCTTTACCTTTATTTATTTCCTTCATTCGTTCCCAAAATTTTGTTGTTTCTCTGATATCGTAACCAGATAAAGATGAAAAAATAAGACCAAGATAATCAGCCTCAGTTTCCTGTTTTCTTGTAAATGGGTTCATAATCCCAATTTGTTTTAATAAACCAACAGTATCCATGCCAGTTGCTCTATTTACTTGTGAAAGTTTTCCTCCTGAAAATATATCAAAGAGTTGAGTGCCCGTCTGAAGCACTACACTACGACTAGCTCTTTCAACAGAATGTTTTGCAACTGCATGAGCAATCTCATGACCCATAACTGCAGCTAATGCATTTGTATTTTTTGTCACCTCTAGCATTCCACTATAAACAGCAATTTTACCTCCGGGCATACACCAAGCATTTCTAACTTTCTTGTTATCAATTAAAATGTATTCCCACTGAAAGTTTACAGTAGGATCTTTAATATTGTTTAAATAAAAATACTCACTAATAGCAAACTC
>CACNXI010000014.1 GCA_902624345.1 uncultured Pelagibacteraceae bacterium
TTTTGAAAAATGCTACCCATACCAAAAAATACAAAAGGTAAAGCAACAATAAATACTACAACTGCCCCTAGTTTGCTTTTTGAAAAATTTTTAAATTTATTTAACATTATATATGATTATTTATTGATCTATAAAAACAAATCTATAGATTAAAAATAGAACTATGACAAACAAAATTATGTATTTCATTGCTAATTGGAAGATGTATGGAAATTTAAACTCATTAAATACATTGGATAAAGTTATTAAATTTTCAAAATCTAAAGAAATTAAGAAAGGAAGATTAATTTATTGTCCTCCATATACTTTAATTTCTTCCTTTTTGAAAAAGTTCGACAATTGTTTAATAGATATCGGAGGTCAAAATTGTCATGAGAGTGAAGATTATGGTTCACATACCGGTTTTGTAAATTCAAAAATGCTTAAAAGCTCTGGTGCCAATTATGTAATTTTAGGTCATTCAGAAAACAGACAAAAAGGTGAAACAGATAAACTTATTAATCTCAAAATTAAAAGCGCTATTAAATCAAAATTAAAGGTTATTTTTTGTATTGGCGAAACTTTGACTGAAAAAAAGAAAAAAAAAACAAAATCAATTTTATCAAAACAAATTAAACTTGGTTTAAAAAAGATAAAAAAAAAGTCTAATATATTTGTTGCATACGAGCCGGTTTGGTCAATTGGCACTGGAAAAATTCCTAAAATAGACGAACTTGAGCAAACAGTTGAATTCATTAAAAAAAAATTTAAGGGTAAATTACCAAAAATTTTATACGGCGGATCTGTAAATCCCGAAAATATTAGAAATTTAAAAAAAATAACTAACCTTGATGGTTTTTTAATCGGTGGAGCTTCACAAAACTCCAAAAAATTTATTGATATAGTAAAAAAAATGTATAATTAGTCCTCATGGAAAATATTTTGCTAACGATAAACATTGTCCTTGCTATTATTTTAGTAATTCTTGTTTTATTTCAAAAATCAGAGGGTGGCGCATTAGGAATTGGTGTATCACAAGAAAGTTATATGTTTTCCAAAACTGCAGGCAATTTTTTGACTAAAAGTACAGCTATCGTAGCAACATTATTTATAATTTGTAGTTTAGGCCTGACTATTTTATCGAATCAAAAATTAAGTCCTGAAAAATCATTAATTGATACAGTGGACGAAAATTCAGATAAAGACGCACCAAAAATACCAGATAACAATAATTAGTTCTTTTATTTTTACGAAAAAAAGCTTATAACATACTTCCATGGCGCGATATATTTTTGTCACCGGCGGCGTGGTATCATCACTTGGAAAAGGTTTATCATCAGCATCGTTAGCCTATCTACTTAAATCACAAGGCTTTAAAGTAAGAATAAGAAAAATGGATCCTTATTTAAATGTTGATCCAGGAACAATGAGTCCATTTCAACATGGTGAGGTTTTTGTAACAGACGATGGAGCTGAAACTGATTTAGACTTAGGTCATTATGAAAGATTTACCGATATATCATCTACAAAAAATGATAATATTACTACTGGAAGAATTTATAGTGATATCATAACTAAGGAACGAAAGGGTGACTATCTTGGAAAAACTGTTCAAGTAATTCCACATGTTACGAATAAAATAAAAGAGTTTATTAAGAATGGAATCAAAAATGAAGATTTTGTTATCTGTGAAATTGGAGGAACAGTTGGTGACATTGAGAGTCTGCCTTTTTTAGAGGCCATAAGACAATTTGCTAACGATATAGGTAAAGAAAAAACTTTATTTATACACTTAACATTAGTTCCATTTTTAAAATCTTCTGATGAAATTAAAACTAAACCTACACAACATTCTGTTAAAGAGTTAAGAAGCATTGGAATTCAACCAGATATGGTTATTTGCAGATCACAACAATCTATACCTCTTGATCAAAGAAAGAAAATTTCATTATTTTGTAATATACCAATCAAAAGGGTTATAGAAACAGTAGATGTTAAGACAATTTATGAAGCACCAATAAGTTTTTTTAATGAGGGTTTAGATAGGCAAGTCTTCGAATATTTCAATATTAAACCGAGAAAAAAGATTAATTTGAAACCGTGGAAAGATGTAACTAAAATTGTGACAAATAAAAATATTAGGACTGTAAATATTGCGATTGTTGGAAAATATGTAGATTTAAAAGATGCATATAAATCATTAGATGAAGCACTAGTTCACGGAGGTATTCATAATAATGTAAAAGTGAATTTAATAAGAATAGAATCAGATTTGTTGAAAGTTTCAGATGTTCAAAAAAAATTGAATAATGTTTCCGGAATAATAATACCTGGAGGTTTTGGAAAAAGAGGTACCGAGGGCAAGATAGCATGTATAAATTATGCAAGGACTAAAAAAATTCCTTTTTTAGGGATATGTTTTGGCATGCAAATGGCAGTAATTGAATTTGCTAGAAATGTACTTAAAATTAAAAATGCTGGCTCAAGTGAGTTTGATAAAAATTGCTATCCGGTAATTGGCCTTATTGAAGAATGGAACAAAAACGGTAGAAAAATTAAAGGAACAGTAAAAAATTTAGGTGGAACTATGCGATTAGGTCTTTATCCAGCTAAATTACAACACAATTCCTTAATAAAAGAAATTTATAAGTCTAGTCAAATTAAAGAAAGACATAGACACAGGTATGAGGTTAATGTCAGTTTGAGAAAAAAATTTGAAACACACGGGTTTTATTTTTCAGGAATGTCTCCTGATAATAACTTACCTGAAATTGTTGAGATTAAAGATCATCCTTGGTTTATTGGAGTTCAATTTCATCCAGAATTTAAGTCTAGACCTTTACAACCTCATCCATTATTCTCATCATTTATTGGGGCTGCAAAAAATAAATAATGAAAAATATTTCAGTAAATTGTAATGGAATAAAAATTTCAAATAAAGATAAAATATGTCTAATCGCAGGACCTTGTCAACTTGAGAACGAGCAGCATGCTCTTGATATGGCAGGAAAAATATCAGAAATTTCCAAGAAATATAATATAGGTTTTATTTACAAAACTTCTTTTGATAAAGCTAACAGAACTAGTCTTAAAAGTAAAAGAGGAGCTGGTTTAGAAAAATCTTTACCAATATTTGATAAAATTAAAAAACAAATTAATGTTCCAATTCTGACTGACATCCACAATGCAGAACAATGTTCTATTGTAGCAAACCATGTTGATGTCCTTCAAATTCCAGCTTTTTTATGCAGACAAACTGATTTATTAGTAGCTGCCGCTAAAACAAATAAGGTAATTAATGTTAAAAAAGGTCAGTTTCTTGCTCCGTGGGATATGTCAAATGTAGTTAAGAAAATATCAGATACAGGAAATAGCAATATCCTAATAACGGAAAGAGGAGCGAGTTTTGGATATAACACATTAGTATCTGATATGAGATCAATACCAATAATGGCACAAACGGGGTATCCTATAGTTTTCGATGCAACTCACTCAGTCCAACAACCGGGAGGAATGGGTGATAAAAGTGGGGGTGAGAGAAAATTTGTTTCACACCTTTCTAGGGCGGCAGTCGCTGTTGGAATAGCTGCTGTTTTTATTGAAACGCATCAAGATCCAGATAAAGCTCCCTCTGATGGTCCAAATATGGTTCCATTGAATGAAATGGACAGTTTGGTAAATAAATTGCTTGAGATTGATAAACTAATTAAAAACTAAGTTATTATTTAATGTCAAAAATTACAAAAGTAGTTTCAAGGCAAATATTTGATAGTAGGGGCATACCGACAATCGAAACAGAAATATTTTGTGGAAAAGTTTCTTCAAAAGCTATTTGTCCTTCAGGCGCTTCGACTGGTTCATACGAAGCATTTGAAAAAAGGGATGTAACAAATAAAAAGTATTTAGGAAAAAGTGTTTTTTCTGCTGTATCAAATGTAAATAAAATAATTTCAAAAAAAATTCTAAATAAAAATGTTCATAATCAAGAACTGATTGACTCAATTCTTATAAAATTAGATGGAACAAAGCAAAAAAATAAAATAGGTGCAAATGCAATTTTATCTGTTTCTATTGCTGTTAAAAAATTATCAGCAAAGATGAAAAAAATACCATTGTATAAAAACTTTTTGATTAAAAAAAATTTTAAGTTACCTTTTCCACTTATGAACATTATCAATGGGGGCGCTCATGCTAATAATGGTTTGAAAATTCAAGAATTTATGATTAGGCCGGATAAAGCGAGGACTTTTAGTGAGGCAATGAATATTTGTTTTTTAGTAATACAAAGCTTGAAAAAATTACTTATCAGTAAAAATTTATCTACATCTGTTGGAGATGAAGGTGGCTTCGCCCCAATGATTTCAAAAAATGAAGAGGCATTAAAATTAATCTCGAATGCTATAAAAAAGGCAGGTTTTGTTAACGGAAGAGATGTATCAATATGTTTGGATGTTGCAGCAAATGAACTTTTTAAAAATAATAAATACGCAATAAATTCAAAAAAATATATCTCATACCAAAATACAATATTGTTCTACTCAAAAATAATTAAAAGATATAAAATAAAATCTATTGAAGATCCTTTCGCAGAAAACGATTGGAAATCATGGTCTGAATTGCATAAAAAAGAAAAAAAAATACAGATCGTAGGTGATGATCTTTATGTAACTAATCTTCAAAGATTGAAAAAGGGTTTTTTATATCAATCATCGAATTCTATTTTAATTAAGTTAAATCAAATCGGTACAGTTTCTGAGACCTTAGATGTTATAAGATTTGCCCAAAATATTGGTTATACAACTATCATTTCTCATAGATCAGGCGACTCAGAGGATACATTTATATCTGATTTAGCAGTTGGAACTAATTCAAATCAAATAAAAACTGGCTCATTATGTAGATCAGAAAGGGTTGCAAAATTTAATCAGTTATTGAGAATAGAAGCTGACCTTATAAAAAGTAATAATATGGCTAAATTGAAATGATAAATGCTATTAAAAAAAATATTATATTCATACTTCCAATAATATTAATTATTTATTTTTCTTTAAATTTACTTGGCGGTAACAGAGGTTTATTTGCCTATCTAGATAAAAAAGATCAATTTGAAAGTCTTTTAAAGAAAAAACTGTTTTTAACTAATGAAATAACAAAGGTGAAAAAAATTAATAGTCTAATTGGTGAGAATTTAGACAAAGATTACCTTGAAATTTTAATAAGGGACAAATTTGTAGTTGGAAAAAAAGGTGAGAATACCTATATTATTGAAAATGAATAAAGTAAGACATCCAGAAAAACAAAAAAATCAAATCAATCCAATTAAAAAAAAACCAGCTTGGATTAAGTCAAAACTTTTAAACAGTAAAGAATTTTTTCTTACAAAAAGTATAGTCAACCAACAAAAATTAGTTACAGTTTGTGAGGAAGCAAATTGTCCGAATATTACTGAATGTTGGAGCAAGAGACATGCAACTTTTATGATTATGGGGGACACTTGTACAAGAGCCTGCGCTTTTTGCGATGTTAAAACTGGAAGACCAGAAAAATTGGACCCTTTTGAACCAAAAAAAATAGCCTTGGCGGTTAAAAGATTAAACTTGCGTCATGTAGTAATCACCTCTGTTGATAGAGATGATCTGAAAGATGGTGGCTCAAATCATTTTTATGAAACTATCAAGTCTACAAGAGAAGCTAATCCAGAAACAACAATTGAAGTTTTAACTCCTGATTTTTTAAGAAAGGGAGAAGCCTACAAAAGAGTTTTGGAAGCAATGCCAGATGTTTTTAATCATAATATCGAAACTGTTCCAAGTTTATACTTAAAGGTAAGACCTGGATCTAGATATTTTTCATCTCTTGAACTATTAAAAAACGCTAAATTAATAAATCAGGAAACTTTTACCAAGTCTGGAATAATGGTTGGTATGGGTGAAACAAAGGATGAAATTTTACAAGTTATGGACGATTTAAGATCTGCTAATGTTGATTTCTTAACAATAGGACAGTATTTACAACCATCTGTTAAGCACTTTCCACTTCAACGATACTATGATCCAAGTGAATTTAAAGATTTAGAAGTTATCGCTAAAGCAAAAGGTTTTCTATTAGTATCTTCGTCTCCACTAACAAGATCGTCTTATCATGCAGACGAAGACTTTGCTAAATTGAAAAAAAATAGAATAACCCCTAATGCCAAAAGCTTCGATAAAGAGAAACATTAATTGTTCCAAAAAAGATTTAATCGATCTTGTTCTCAATATTAAAGAATACCCAAAATTTATTCCATATTGTTTAAATGCTCACATATATAAAGATGAGTCTGCGGGAAATTTCCAATATATCGAGGCTGACTTAACAATCGGCAAAGGTCCTTTTAAAGACACTTATAAGAGTGATGTTAAATTTGATAAAAAGGAGAGTATTATTTATGTAAAAAATATTGAAGGACCTTTAAAATATTTGGAAAATAAGTGGAAATTTGATCAAAAAGAGAATTTTACAGAGGTAACTTTTGATCTGGATTTTGAATTAAAAAATAAATTCTTAAATATTTTTATGAATAGATCATTTAAATACGGTCTCGATAAAATTGCTGATGCCTTCCAAAGTAGGGCAGAGAAATTATTTAATAAGGTTTAGTAAATTATTTACCACGGCTTTTGCACTTGCATTTTGAATAGATCTCCTTGTCTTATTTGCAAACAAATATTTATAAATATTGTTTTTACCTTTATATTTAATTCCAATGAAAACAAGACCCACTGGTTTAAACTTAGAGCCACCCTTAGGTCCAGCTATTCCAGTAATAGACACATTTATTTGACTTTTACTTATTTTTGCTAAATTTTTTACCATACTAAGGCAACATTCCTCACTTACAGCTCCAAATTTATTAATTATTTTTTTTGGAACATTAAGGATTGAACTTTTCGACTTATTTGAATAAGTAACAACACTTAAATTAAATACCTTTGAAGCTCCACTTATAGAGGTAATAGATTGAGCGAGTAATCCACCAGTACAAGACTCAGCAAAACTAATCTTTAATTTTTTCTTTTTTAATTTCTTAATTAATTTACTAAATTTGACCATAAAAAATTATACAGATATATAACACTATTAGCGTTAAGAAACCTGCTATAAGATCATCTAAAATAACACCAAAACCATTTTTCATATTCTTATCTACATAATTAATTGGATAAGGTTTTAAGATATCAAAAAAACGAAATCCAATGAAAGATAAAAAAACAATTATAAAAAAAAAGTTAGTCGATACAGATCCTTCAATAAAAATTATATAAAAGAAGATAATTGGTACGGATTGACCCAAAAATTCATCAATTACGATTTCTTTTGAGTCTATTTCTTCAAATTCACCTTCCAAATTATTAATCATCCAAACAGAATAAATAAATAAAAATAGGTTAATAAATATTAACAAAAAATAATTTATTTTAATCGTATAGAAAATATAATACATCGAAGCTGTTATTAAAGAAGCAAAAGTACCCGGAAAATATTTTATATGTCCAACACCAAACATCGTAACAATCATTTTTCCAATTTTTTTATTCATATTTGAAAACTGAAGATATCACTTCACAAGCAATAGCTTTTTCTTTTCCTATCACACCAAGTTTCTCTGCTGTTTTACCTTTGATATTGATTTGATCTTTTTTAATTTTACATAATTTAGATATCATCGAAATCATTCTTTTTTTATATTTACTAATTTTTGGAGTTTGAGTTATTATATTTATATCTAGATTATTAATAAAAAATCCACTTTTCTCTATTTCTTTAATAACTTTACTTAACAAAATTGTTGATCTTATATTTTTAAATTTCGCATCTCTATCTGAAAATTTTTGTCCTATATCACCCTTTCTACAAGCACCAAGAATTGAGTCAGTTATTGCGTGGAGAACAGGATCACCATCAGAGTGTCCTAATGTTCCTAATTTTGAATTAATTTTGATTCCACCTAGGTACATTTTTTTATTTTTTACTAACCTATGTACATCAAAACCAATACCAAAATAGTATTTTAATTTTTCTTTGATATCATTTTTAGTTGTAATTTTAATATTTTCCTCTTCGCCTTTAACCATTTTTATTTTGTTTAGATTATTTATAAATAATGAAGCGTCATCAGTTATTTTTGAATTTCCTTTTTTTTGAAGGTCAAATATTTTTTTAAAATTAAAAGCTTGTGGTGTTTGTGATAAAAAAATTTTGTTGCGATCTAAATTAAAAATTTTTTTATTTCTAATTAATTTAATAGAACTTGTGGTCTTCAAAACTGGGACAACCCCATCAAATTTTTTCAGATTTTTAAAGAGTTTATTTACTAATTTTATTGAAAAGTTTGGTCTCGCAGCGTCATGTATCAACACATTTTTGGGCTTAAATTTGGATAGATATTTTAAAGATAACCTAGAAGAATCAGCTCTAGATTTTCCTCCCTCTATAAAATGAACTTTGTTTTTACCCAGTTTTTTTATGTATTTTTTGTGACCTTTATTGATTGCAACAACGATTTTAGAGAATTTTTTTGATAAAATTGCCTTATTTATAGAATGATTAATTAGTATATCACCCTTATATTTAATATATGGTTTTGGTATTTTGGAAATAAATCTATTACTTTTTCCAGCTGCTAATATTATAAAACAATTACTCATATATTATGATGAATTTTAAAGTACTACATTATTATGCTTAAATTTATAAGAAAAAATATTTTTATTATTTTAATATTTATAATTACACTATTTCTTGGTTTTTTAACGTTTTTAACTTTCATCGATAAGAGTTTTATTGAACTTACAGATGAGAATTTACAATATTTGTTAGTATCGAATATTTTATTATTACTAGTTTTTTTTTCAATGATTTTTATTGAGATTAAAAATTCTATCAAAAATGAGATAGCAATAGAAGGATCTAGAGCAAATAGGAAATATATAACCTTCTTTTCTTTATTCACATTAATACCTTCTATTTTGATATCTGTTTTTTCTTTATTTTTATTTTCTTTTGCGCTCGAAAAGTATTTCGATAAAAAAATTACTACTGCTGTAAGTAACTCTTATCAATTAGCAATTAATTATGTTAGCACAGTTAGAAATAAAGTTGAGTCTGATATTGTATTGGCTGCATTCGATTTAAATAAAAATGTTTCTATTTTTAATGAAAATAAACAAAGGTTTGAAAATTATTTAAATTCACAAAAACTAGTAAGAAAATTAGATGCAATTTTTCTAATTGATAATTCTGGTAAGTTGTTAATGTCGACTGATAGAAATCAGATTCAATACATTCCACCGTCAACTGAACAGTTAAAAATGGTGCTTAATGATGAAAGACCACTAAAAATATTAAATGCATATAAAAATACATCTGCTGCACTAATGAGGCTGGCTAACTATGATAATACTTTCATTTATATAATAAAATACTTAGACCCCAAAATTTCTCAATATTTAACTGAGTCAAGTGAGGCTTTAGATTTTTATTATACTGTACAGGATAAAAGAACCGGGATTAAATTTTCATTTGCTATTATCTATATAATAATTGTTACTCTCCTTTTATTCTTGTCAATTTCTATAGCAATAAGATTTTCATCTAGATTCTTTTTGTCCATTAATAACTTGATTTCTGCCTCTACTAATATTGGAAAAGGTAATTTGAATTCAAAAGTTCCAGAAATTAAAACTGATAAAGAACTTGAAGTTCTTAATAAAAATTTTAATCAGATGATAGATAGATTAAAATATCAACAAAATAAACTTCTAGCTAGTGAAAGACATGAAGCCTGGGAAAGCGTTGCTAGAAAGATTGCACATGAAATAAAGAATCCCTTAACACCGATACAACTCATCATAGACAGTCTGAGAAAAAAATATTCAGAACTGTTTGATGAAAAAAACAAAGAGTCATTTTTGGAAAAAATTAAAACAATTAATAAACAAATCAAGCTTATTGAAAAACTTGTAAATGAATTTTCTGACTTCGCAAGAATGCCTAAACCTATTTTTAAAAAAAACGAATTAAACAAAATTATTAAAGACTCAATAAATTTGATGAAAACCAATGATAGAGATATAGTTATAAATTTTAATACTGAAGAAGTTCATTATGTAAACAGTGATACTGAACAATTAAATAGAGTTTTTATTAACCTCCTTAAAAATTCAATTGAAAGCCTTAAAGAAAAACACCAAAAAACTGGTGATTTTAAGAAGAAAATCGATGTAGAAATTCAATTAATAAATGACTATATAAGCATCGTTGTACAAGATAATGGAACAGGTTTTACAAATAACGACCTTAAAACACTTTCAAAACCTTATTTCACGACAAAAAAAGAGGGTAGTGGTTTAGGTCTTTCTATCGTAGAAAAAATTTTAAACGATCACAATGGATTTATAGAATTTATCTCACAAAAAGAAGGAGCAAAAATAAAAATTTTATTACCAAAATATGTCAACTGAAATTCTAATAATTGATGACAACCCAGATATAAGAAATATTCTAAAGGATTTAATTTCTGACGCGGGATATGAGACTAGAATTGCCGCAAATTATAATCAGGCTTTAAATGAAATAGATAAAAAATTACCTGATGTTGCAATTATAGATGTGAAACTTGATAAAGGAGACAATGATGGTATTGAACTTCTTACCCATATAAAAAAAAAGAATAAAGATATTCCAGTAATAATTATCTCTGGACACGCTAATATCGAAATGGCTATCAAATCTCTAAAATCTGGGGCATTTGAATTTTTAGAAAAACCTTTTGATGAAGAAAGATTAATGAATTTTGTTAAAAGAGCTGTAGAGAATTTTAAATTGAAAAACGAAAACAAAGTTCTCGAAACTAAACTATTTCATTCATTTGATTTAATAGGAAATAGTCAAAATATTGAAAAAATAAAAGAACAGATAGAAAAGCTTTCCAACTCAGAAAGTAGAATATTTATATATGGACCAACAGGCTCTGGTAAAGAATTGATAGCTAGAAAAATTCATAAACTTTCAAAAAGAAGTAAAGATCCGTTTGTAATTATAAATGGTGCCCTGTTAGATGTTAAAAAATATGAGCTAGAGCTTTTTGGTGAAGAAAAAGAAAACGGTTCAATTACATACGGTTCACTCGAAAAAGCTACAGGAGGAACCCTTTTAATAGATGAGATTTCTGAAATACCTCTTGAAACCCAATCAAAAATATTACGAGTACTTATTGATCAAAAATTTAAAAGGATAAATAGTAATCATGACATTAAAGTAAACGTTAGAATAATTTGTACTTCTAGTAAAAACATTATTAATGAGATTCAACTTGGAAATTTCAGAGAAGATTTATTCCATAGGTTAAATGTTTTTCAAATCAATATTGAACCACTTTGCAATAGGATAAGCGATATACCTCTTCTAATTGAGTATTTTTCTAAAACAATATCAAATGCTTATAATCTCAAAGATTTGAATATTGATAAAGAGGATTCATACTTAATAAATCATTTTTGGCCTGGAAACGTTAGGGAGCTGAGGAATTTAATAGAAAGAATTGCTATATTATCTAATAACGATCAAAACAAAATAAAGACGATCATAAAAGAATCTATCAAACAGGGTGGTATAGAAACAATTAAAAGTAACAACTTGTCTATTCCACTTAAAGAAGCTAGAGAAAACTTTGAAAAAGAATATTTAACGACACAGTTAAAAAAATTTGGGGGAAATATTTCAAAAACTGCAAAGTTTGTCGGAATGGAAAGATCCGCCCTTCATAGAAAATTAAAAGGTTTGGGCGTTAAGGACTTAAATTAATGAATATAATTATTTGTGGGGCAGGTAGAGTAGGTTACACTATTGCTAAACTTTTAAGTGAACAAGATCATTCTATTACTGTTATAGATCAATCAAGCGAAGATATCCAAAAAATCAATGATGATTTAGATGTAAAATCTATAGTTGGAAAAGCCACATACCCATCAGTACTTGAAAAAGCTAATGCCGAAGATGCTGACATGATTATTGCTGTTACAAGAAATGATGAGATAAACATGTTGATTTGTCAAATTGCCTTTTCTATTTTTAAAATTGGAAAAAAAATTGCAAGAATTAGGTCTCAAGATTATTTGAATCCTAAATTTTCTTTAGTTTATAATAAAGAAAATCTTCCTATTGATGTGATAATTTCCCCAGAAGTAGAAATTGCTAAATCTATCCAAAGAAAATTAGAGGCACCAGGAGCTATCGATAACGTACCTTTTGCTGATAACAAGATACGTTTGCTTGAAATTGATGTTAATGAAAAATGCCCATTGATTAATATTGAGTTGAACAAAATAACAAAAAAATTTCCAAAGCTAGAGGCTAATATTCTTGGTGTAGTCCGTGAAGAGAAATTTATAATTTTAAAAAAAAATGATGTTTTAAAACTGAATGATAAGGCCTATGTAATAATCAACTCATCACAAATGCAATTAACACTAGACGCATTTGGACAAAATGAGAAAATTTCTAATAAGTTTTTGATTATAGGTGGTGGAAATATAGGTTTCAATTTAGCAAAAAATCTTGAAAGCTCTCGTGACTCTGCAAGGATAAAGATAATTGAAAAAAATAAAGAAAGAGCAGAATACATAGCAAATGAACTTAATAATTCATTAGTTATTAATGGTAATGGACTTGAAGAAGATGTTTTAAAAGAAGCAAACATAGATGAGTCCGAAACTGTTTTAGCTTTAACGAATGATGACGAAGATAATTTGATGGTAAGTGTTTTAGTAGAAAAATTTTCAAAAGATAAAAGGACAATGGCATTGATAAATAAACCAAATTATTCAATCCTACAGTCCTCGTTAAAAATAGATGACTTAATCGATCCAAGAATGAATACAGTTTCAAGTATTCTTAAGCATGTTCATAAAGGAACAATTGAAACAGCTTATAGTATTTCAAACGGTGATTATGAAGTAATAGAAGCAGAAATAATTGACACTTCAGAATTAATTGATAAAGAATTAAAAAATTCAAATCTACCAGAGAATATTAGAATAGGTGCCATATTAAGAAAAAATGATATAATAATTCCATCATCAAAATTCATTTTTAAAAAAAAAGATATTGTTGTTTTTTTAGCGAAACGGGAT
>CACNXI010000015.1 GCA_902624345.1 uncultured Pelagibacteraceae bacterium
TATAATTTTCTATTTTTTTTTTAAAGTTGTGCTTTTCAAAGATACTCCTTTATTCTTTGATTAACTTTGTTGACTTCAGTCACATTTTGAAAGAATTCTTCACTCATTAATAAAATCTTAATATATTATTATTGTTAAATCTATTATTAATTTTTTTCGAAATATTGGTTTTTTCTAGAACTTTATTGCTCTTAAAAGACTCTATTAATGTTTTCTTAGAAGCAAAGCTTACTTTTTTTCCAGTTTTAGAATCAACAACCATCATAGTAATGTTTTCAGGTACTTTAAACGGTCTCGTATTTTCTTTTTTTAAAGCTGATTTTATAAAACTTTTAAATATTGGCATTGCTGTTTTAGCTCCTGTTTCAAATTTTCCAAGAGTTTTTGGTTCATCATAACCTACATAAACTCCTATAACTAAATCTGACGTAAAACCAATGAACCATGTATCAGTATTTTTGTTTGTTGTTCCAGTTTTTCCAGCAAGATCCATTCTTAGGTCTCTAAGTTTTTTTGCTGTTCCAGTTTTTGTTGCTCCCTCTAAAATTGAAGTTATTTGATAAGCCGTTTGGGGAGAAAAAATTTGTTTGGAGTCATCTTTAATTTCAGGCACTTCATTGGTTAATATGGACACATCTTCGCAATTTTTACATTTTCTTGCCTCAGTTTTAAAAATCGTATTTCCTTCACTGTCTTGGATTCTATCAATCAGTTTTGGTTGAATTAATTTTCCACCATTTACAAAAGAGCAGTAAGCGCTTGTTAATTTCATTAAGGTGGTCTCAGCAGATCCTAAAGAGATTGAAAGTAACTCATCTGGATTTTTATATATACCAAGATCTTTAGAAATCTTTGTTATCTTTTTTAATCCCAAGTCCTGAGCAATTCTTACTGTCATAAGATTTCTAGATTTCTCAAGTCCCATTCGCAAAGTTGAGGGTCCATAAAATTTTTTACCATAATTTTCAGGTTTCCACATTTTTAAGTCTGTCCCTTGCTCCAAAACAAGAGGTGCATCTAAAACTAATGTTGAGGGAGAATAACCATTCTCCAAAGCAGCTGCATAAACAAAAGGTTTAAATGCAGATCCTGGTTGTCTTTGTGCCTGAGTTGCCCGGTTGAATTCACTTTGATTGAAACTAAAACCACCACTTAAAGCTAGAACTCTGCCATTATATGGATCCATAACCACAATTGCTCCATTAGCGGTTGGAAGTTGTTTTAATTTATACTCGTTTGTTCCATCTTTTTTTTTTACATAAATAATGTCACCTTCTTTAAAAGAAGTATTTTCTTTTCTAGTCCATTTTATATTTTCATTAGTAATATAACCTGTATCACCATCAGTTGTTATTATTTCAAAATTTGAAATACCTATTTTTGTAACTTTTGCAATTTTCCAACTTAAAGTCTTTTCAAGTTTTTTTGATTTTATTTTGCTTACCCAATCTTTTATTGAAGGATCAATATTTGTTAAAGGACCCCTCCATCCACTTCTTCTGTCATATTTTTCAATTCCTTCTCTCAAAGAGATAGTTGCTAATTTTTGAAGCTTTAAGTTAAGAGGTGTTTTAATATTTAAGCCTTCTTTATAGACTTTGTCATAACCCAGTTGTTTAATTGTATTTTTTCGTATTTCCTCAACATAATATCTAGAATCTTCTAAAAAAACTTTTTCTCTTTTTTTTAGTTGTATCTTTAAATTTTTTAAGTCCTCATACTTTTTTTTGTCTATATAGTCATTATCAAGTAAATTCTTTAATACTAAATCTCTCCTAAATTTAGCAAGTTTTTCGTTTTTATAAGGGTTGTATCTACTTGGTGCCTTTGGTAGAGCAGCCAGTAAAGCGGCTTCTACATATTGAAGCTCATCTACAGATTTATCAAAATACTCCAGGCTTGCAGATGCAATACCATAAGTACCTTGGCCTAAATAAATTTGATTTAAATAAAGTTCAAGAATTCTTTCTTTACTCAAACTTCTTTCTATTCTGAATGCTAATATTGCCTCTTTTAGTTTTCTATTTAAACTTACCTCATTTGATAATAAAAAATTCTTCGCTACTTGTTGAGTTATTGTTGAGGCACCTTCTAATCTTCTTGAATTTATTATGTTCGAAAAATTCTTAATTACTGCTCTTAAAACTCCTTTTGCATCAACACCAGGATGATCAAAGAAATTTTTATCTTCTGCTGATAGAAATGCATTTATAACTTTAGGTGGAATTGAATTATAGGGAATAAAAATTCTTTTCTCAGACGAAAAATCCTGAATTAAGTCACCATCTCCTGAATAAACTTTGCTAGAAACAGGTGCTTTATAATTTTTTAAAAACTTATAATCAGGTAAATCATTAGAAAAACCCCACAATATTGAAACTGTTACAATCAACAATAGTAAAATCGATGATAGAAAAATTGTTAATGTTTTTTTAAAATACTTACTCATTTTAGTTTCATTTAATTCATGAATTTGTTAAAGATAAGGCATCAGAATTAAAAAAAAAATGAAAAATTTAACATTAATAACATGGAAAAGAATTTATACATTGATGCTTCGCATCCGGATGAAACACGCGTTGTTCTTAAAGAAAACGGAAATATTGAAGATTATGAATATGAAGGTATAAAAAATACTCTCATAAAAAACAATATTTACTTAGGAAAAGTCAGTAGAATCGAACCGTCACTTCAAGCTGCTTTTATTGATTTTGGTAGAGAGAGACATGGATTTTTATCATTTAATGATATTCAATCAGATTATTATCAAATCCCTTCAAGTGATTTAGAAAAAATAAAAGAAGAGGAAAAACAAGTAAGAGAAGAATTAGCTAAACAAAGTGAAAAAGAAGAGTCAGAGGTTGACAATGATAAAAATGATAATGAGGTTGTTGAGAAAAAGCCAGAGTTAGAAAATCAAAACGGTGGACATTTTAGACAAAGTAAAGCTCCTTCCAAAAGATACAAAATTCAAGAGGTGATAAAACCAAATCAAGTTATATTAGTTCAGGTATTAAAAGATGAGAGGGGCTTAAAAGGGGCTGCTCTAACAACTTTTATATCAATTGCAGGTAAGTATATAGTTTTAATGCCAAACACGCCAAAAGGTGGTGGTATTTCAAGAAAAATTTTTAATTCAGGCGAAAGAAAAAAAATAAGATCAATCCTAAATGAAATAACTATTCCCAAAGAAATGGGATTAATTGTTAGAACCGCTGGCTCAAATAAAAGTAAAAATGAAATTAATTACGATCTTCAAAGTTTGATTAAATCTTGGGAAACAATTAAAGAAAATGCGATGAACGCAATTGCACCAAAATTAATTCATCAGGAAAGCGATATTATAAAAAGAACTCTTAGAGATATTTATGACGATGAAACTCAAAATATAATAGTTGACGGTAATGAAGGATATCAAAAAGCAAAAAACTTTATGAAAATTTTGATGCCCAGTCATGTCAAAAAGATTAAAAAATTTAGGGACAAAATCCCGTTATTTATTAAGGAAAATATTGAGAGTAAATTAAATGATATATACGATACTCAAGTTAAATTATCCTCTGGAGGATATTTGGTTATTAATCCTACTGAGGCTTTAGTCTCAATTGATGTGAATTCTGGAAGATCAATAAAACAAAAAAATGTTGAAAGCACAGCATTAGACACTAACTTGGAAGCGGCAGAAGAAATTGCAAGACAAATAAAAATAAGAGATCTTTCTGGGCTCATTATTATTGATTTTATAGATATGATGAGTTTTGGTAATAGAAGGCAGGTTGAAAGAAGATTAAAAGAAAGATGCAGAAAAGATAGGGCAAGAATTCAAATTGGAAGAATAAGTAGCTTTGGATTACTTGAAATGTCCCGTCAAAGATTAAGAGAGAGTAGTGTTCAATGGAATATTTCTCTTACCAATGAGTCTTTTGCACAAAAGGTTATTAAAATTGTTGAGATTAATGCAATAAATAATAAAGCAAAATTAGTTAAGATAACTATGCCTGAAAAAATTAAAAATTTTCTCAATGAAAATTTCAAAGAGGACCTGCTTTACATTGAAAAAAAGAATAAAATAAAGATTAATCTCGCAGGAGATCTGTCTCTTTTGGTTCCTGAGTACAAAATTGAGTTTTTAAACAAAAGTAAGAAAGTACTTGAGAAAATTGAAAATTCAGTAGAATTAAAAAAAATAACACTTGAAAATAAAATTGAAAAAAATCTTAAGGGTAAATCAAAATACAAATCAAAAAATTTCAAAAAGAAAAAATTTTTTAAGAAGAATAAAAGTAAGAGACCTAGATAATACCTTTGTTTGTAGTCGAAGGGGATCCACTTAGTGTTTTTGAAATTCTTCCTGAAATAAACGACTTCCTACCAGCAATGACTGCAAACTTCATGGCTTCTGCCATTTCAAACGGTTTCTTCGCTTTTGCAATCGCCGTATTTATTAAAACTCCATCACATCCTAATTCCATAGCGATAGCAGCATCTGAGGCTTGACCAATACCAGCATCAATTATTACAGGTAATTTAGTTTGTTTTCTAATTATTTTTATGTTTGTATAATTCTGAATTCCTAAACCAGACCCGATGGGGGCTGCTAAGGGCATAATAGCAACTGCACCTACATCTTCAAGACGTTTTGCTATTAATGGATCGTCACTACAGTATACCATTACTTTAAATCCTTCTTTTGTTAAAATTTCAGTTGATCTTAATGTTTCAATCATGTCTGGAAATAAATTTTTTTTATCCCCGAGAACTTCAAGTTTTACTAATTTCCAACCACCTATCTCTCGTGCTAATCGCAAGGTTCTTAGTGCATCTTCTGAGGAGAAACATCCAGCAGTGTTAGGAAGATAAGTTATTTTTTTTGGGTCAATATAATCCATCAATAAAGGTTTCTTTTTATCTGTTATATTTACTCTCCTTACTGCTACAGTAACTATTTCAGCACCTGAATATTTAATTGCTTTAGCACATTCTGAAAAACTTTTATATTTTCCAGTACCCACAATTAACCTGGACTTGAATTTTTTATTAGCAATTTTAAAAAAATCCTTCATCAACCTCCTCCTATAAAATGGACAATTTCTATCTTATCTTTATTTTTTAAATATAAGTTTTTAATAGATTTCTTATTAATTATTTCTTTATTCAATTCAATGGCTACTTTGTCTGTTGATAATTTTAATGACCTTATTAAATCGTAAACTGATGTTATCTTTTGTAAAGATCTTGATTTTCCATTCAAAATAATTTTGATTTTTTTAGTTTTTTTCATTATGTATAGCTTATGGGTTCAAATATACTTTTTCTAAATGGTCCAAATCTTAATCTATTAGGCCAAAGAGAACAATCACAATATGGTTCTATAACTTATGAAGATTTAAAAAAAAAATGTGAAGAAAAATGTAAAGAGCTTAATCTTAAAGTTAAATTTACTCAATCAAATGTGGAAGGTGAAATAGTGTC
The DNA here is from genome assembly GCA_902624345.1 of uncultured Pelagibacteraceae bacterium. Lineage (GTDB taxonomy): Bacteria > Pseudomonadota > Alphaproteobacteria > Pelagibacterales > Pelagibacteraceae > Pelagibacter. Next base: position 5,473 of record CACNXI010000015.1, read on the forward strand.
TATAATACAATCAGCAAATGAAAAATTTGATGGAATTATAATCAATGCAGCAGCATTTACTCATACATCTGTAGCTATTAGAGATGCATTAGAAATATTTAAAAAAAAGAAAATAGAGGTCCATATATCAAATATTTACAAAAGAGAGGAATTTAGACAGAAATCTCTAATAAGTGATGTAGTAAATGGTGGAATTTTTGGTCTTGGAAGTGAAGGATATATTTTAGCCATAATAGCAATGCATAAACTCTTAAAAAATGAAAATTAATAAAAAATTAATTAAAGAATTGGTTGATAACCTAGAGGAATTTAAACTTACTGAACTTGAATATTCTGAAAAAGATACAAAAATAAAAGTGTCAAGACAAACTAAAGTAAGTCAAAATATATCACCAGAAATAACAATAGAAAAAAATAATAAAAAAATCGAGACTATATCTGGAACTGAGATAAAATCCCCGATTATTGGAACAGCTTATTTGGCGCCTGAACCTGGGGCAAAAAAATTTGTTGAAACTGGAAAAAAAATTAAAAAAGGTGACACTGTCATGATAGTTGAAGCTATGAAAACGATGAATCATGTCCCTTCCCCTAAAGATGGCGTTGTTAAAAGTGTGAATGTTGAAGATGGTCAACCTGTTGAATATGGTCAGACTCTTGTTGTAATCGATTAAAAAATGTTCAAAAAAATTTTAATAGCTAACAGAGGTGAGATAGCTGTAAGGATTATCAGAGCATGTAAAGAATGGGGAATTCAAACAGTTGCAATACATTCAGATGTAGATAAAGAAAGTATGCATGTCAAACTAGCTGATGAAAGTGTTTGTGTTGGTTCACATCAACCTGCAAATAGTTATTTAAATATTCCGGCAATAATGTCTGCGATAGAAATTACTAACTCTGAAGCAGTTCATCCAGGTTACGGATTTTTATCAGAAAATTTTAATTTTGCTAGCATGCTTGAAGAGAACAACATTAAATTTATTGGGCCTTCTTCAAGACTTATCAAAATGATGGGTGATAAAATTGAGGCAAAAAAGATTGCAAAAAAATATGGTTTACCTGTTATCGAGGGTTCTGAAGGTGGTATATCAGATTTAGAAAGTGGCAAGAAACTAGCCAAAGAAATTGGTTTTCCTATACTAATAAAAGCCGCCGGTGGAGGTGGTGGTAAGGGAATGAAGATTGTGAGGTCAGAAAAAGAATTTGATAATTTATTTTTAACTGCTAAATCAGAGGCGAAAAAGTTTTTTGCAAATGATGAAGTGTATATTGAAAAATTTTTTCAAAATCCACGTCATATAGAAGTACAGGTACTTTCGGGAAAAAATCATACAGTCCACTTGCATGAAAGAGATTGTTCAGTTCAAAGACGACATCAAAAATTAATCGAAGAAACTCCAAGTCCTGTTTTAACTGATGATATTCGTAAAGATCTATTTGAAAGAACAGTTAATATGGTATCTAAAATTGGTTACGAAGGAGCTGGGACAGTAGAGTTTATTTATGAAGATGGTAAATTTTATTTTTTAGAAATGAACACTAGGGTTCAAGTTGAACATCCCGTTACAGAAATGGTTACTGGCATAGATATTATTAAAGAACAAATATGGATTGCATTCACAGGAAACACTGCCCTAGAACAATCTGACATTAACCCAAGAGGTCATGCTATTGAGTGTAGAATAAATGCAGAAGACCCTAGTAGGAATTTTCAGCCATCCCCAGGATTAATTGGAATGTGTCATCAACCATCTGGGTTTAGAACCAGAGTAGATAGTTCAATTTATCAAGGTTTCAAAGTTACACCTTATTATGATAGCATGGTGTGTAAACTAATTTGCCATGGAAGGAACAGAACAGAAGCAATACAGCGAACATTAAGATCTTTAGATGAATTTGTTATAGAAGGAATTACAACAACAATAAAGTTACACAAAAAACTTTTAAATCACGAAAAATTTATTGAGTCAAAATTTAATGTAACTTGGCTAGATAATGAAAAAATTGTTTAATAACAATTTAAAATCCACAAATCATAAACTGGATGATCAAAAACTTGGATCGACGGACTTGATGAAAAAGTCCATCCATTAAAAACAAAAACTTCATCATTATTAGAATTTTTACTATCTTTAACTTGAAGATAAGTAGTTATTTCTGGATTATCATCAAATTTAGAATTTTTACATTTCAAAACTTTAATTTCTAAATTCTTGTATGAAAAATTTTCACCAATATCTAATTTTAATAATTTACTTTTGGAGCTTAGTTTATCTAAAATTTTAATATCGATTTTTTTTCCAAAATAATCAAGATCGTCGGCTTGAACAACAACTATCGTTAAAAGATAAAAGAAAATTGAGATTATTGGTATTTTACTCTTTCCAAGATCTATATTTTTTATTTTCATTTTCACTTTTTTTGGGATGGTAGGCTTTGTCTGTTCCGGTCAGATTCGGTTTATGAGATTTTTGCCAAGAAAATTTTTTTTGATCTTGGACTTTTTCTATTTTATTTTTTGTAAAATGTATCCAAGAAAACCAATCATTTGGTATTTTTGTTGAATCCACTTCCCCATTATATATAACCCATCTTCTTCCATTTTTACTCTCATAGTATTTGTTACCGTTTTCATCTTTACCGACAAATTTTCCTTTAAAAAAAGTGTGAAGTCTTGTGCCCAACGTTTGATGATTCCACCAAGTGAAAATTTGTTTAAATAGAGTCAACATAAAAAATTAGTTTTTTTTCAATTTTAAATTGTAAAAAATAAATTAGACTAAAAATTAATTTTGTATATACAATAGAATCTTTAATACTCAAAACAAATAAGGAAATTACTATGGCAAAATATCTCGTTGAAACCTTTTATACCTGCACTTTTAAAGTCAGTCACTACCTAGATAAAATAGATGAAAAAGAATTAGAAAATCTTGAGAAAAAAGAAGATGGGAAATTCGAAATATTAGACATGAAAATTGATAATCGGAAAACTAAGAATCTGGATAAAAATCTTAAAACAGTGGATAATCTCAGCGATAAAGAAAAACAAATAAATAAAGTAGATAAAATTGATGACAATAAAAAAATGAATAATAATTTTGTTAAAAATTTGAATGAAACAGTAAATAAAAGATTTGGAATGCCCGACAGAAGAAAAGGTTATATTCAAAAAGCTACCATAGGAGATCATAAGGTTTATTTACATACTGGTGAATATGAAGATGGCAAGATTGGTGAAATTTTCATAGATACAAGTAAAGAAGGTGAGCTAGTTAAAGCATTGATGAACAATTTTGCAATAGCTATATCTTTGGGTTTGCAGTATGGCGTTCCATTAGATGAATTTGTGAGTGCATATGTAGACACAAAATTTGAACCATCGGGAAAAGTTTATGGAAATGATAGAATTCTTTCTGCTTCATCTATTTTAGATTATATTTTTAGAGAACTTGCCATTTCATATTTAAATAGAGAAGATCTTGCTCACACTCCATCAATCGGGAGATCAGACAAGACGGATGAAAAAAATACAGGTGCTATGAATGATGAAAATAATGAATTAATCAAAATAGTGAAAGATATCACCAGTAAGGGTTTTGTAAGAAACGATTATAAAAGGAAACTTATTGACTTATCCGACATCAGAATAAATCTTAAAGGAAAGAAGTAATTACTTTTTTTTGGCAATTGAAAGCTGAAGTTCTTTTAATTGATCTTCGCTGACCTCAGATGGTGCTGACATCATTAAATCTTGAGCGTTCTGGTTCATTGGGAACATTGTCACCTCTCTGATATTGGCCTCATTAGCGAGTAACATTATTATTCTGTCAATCCCTGGGGCTATTCCACCGTGAGGAGGTGCGCCATAACTTAGTGCGTTTATCATTCCACTAAACTTATTATCCACATCTTTTTTTTTGTATCCAGCTATTTCAAAAAGTTTATACATCAATTCTGGAATATGATTTCTAATGGCGCCGGAGGATAACTCTATTCCATTGCAAACAATATCATACTGATATGCTTTCATTTCTAACGGTTTAGAAAAATCTATATCTTTTATATCCCCTTGAGGCATTGAAAAAGGATTATGACTAAATTTAATTTTTTTTGTCTTTTCATCTAATTCATAAATTGGGTAATCAACTATCCAACAAAACGAAAATATATCATTAGATATTAAGTTCAAATCTTCAGCAATTTTATTTCTTGCTAAAGAAAGAATTTTTTCAACATCTTTTTTTTGTCCACATGACATGAAAACACTGTCACCAATTTTTGAATTAGTTAATTTCAAAATCTTTTCACAAGCCTCTGAAGAAAAAAATTTTCCAACAGGTCCTTTACCTACAACTTTATTATTCTCTTCAATAAAAGTGAAATATGCTAAACCACCTGAGCCTTCTTTCTTGGCCCAATTATCAATATTGTCAAAAAAACTTCTTGGTTTATCTCTAGTATTCTTCGTAACAATTGCTTTTACAATTTTTCCTTTTAAGACTTCTTTTTTAAAAATATCAAATTTAACATCATCTCTGCTAAAAATTTCTGTTATATTTGAGATAATCAGGGGATTTCTTAGATCAGGTTTATCTGTCCCATATTTTTCAATTGCTTCTGAATATTTTATTCTAGGAAACTTTTCACTTGCTAGTTTTTTGTTCGAAAATTTCTTAAACAATTTAAGAAACAGACTTTCAATTACTGAAAAAACATCTTCTTGTTCAACAAATGACATCTCTATATCCAATTGGTAAAATTCGCCAGGACTTCTATCTGCTCTTGCATCCTCGTCTCTGAAGCAAGGAGCAATTTGAAAATATTTATCAAATCCTGAAATCATTATTAGTTGTTTAAATTGTTGTGGTGCTTGGGGTAAAGCGTAAAATTTTCCAGGATTTAATCTACTTGGAACAAGAAAGTCTCTTGCTCCCTCGGGACTTGATGAAGTTAATATTGGAGTTTGAAACTCTAAAAAATTCATCTTTTCCATTTCTTTTCTAATAAAGGAAATTACTTTTGATCTTAAGATAATATTATTATGGATTTGTTTTCTTCTCAAATCTAGAAATCTATACTTCAGTCTTATCTCCTCAGAGTATTCTTGATCACTAAAAACAGGAAGAGGCAACTCTTTTGTTTTTGCAATAATTTCAAATTTTTCAATAGCAACTTCGATCTCCCCTGTTAAAAGATCATTATTAATTGTATCTTTTGTTCTCTCTATAACTTTTCCATTTATTTTTATGACTGTTTCAAGTTGAAGCTTTTCCAATTCTTTAAAAAATTTATTTTCTTTATCAATTACACATTGTGTTACCCCATAATGATCTCTAAGATCGATAAAAAGAAGATTTCCATGATCTCTTTTTTTATTTATCCAGCCAGATAATATTACATCTTCTTTAGTAAATTTTTTTGTGAGTTCACCACAAGTATGTGTTCTAAACTTATTCAATTTGATACTCCTAAAATTTCTTTAATTATTTTTAAATTTATAGGTTTTTTTTTTTTTAAACTAATTTCGTCAATTGTACATAAAAATTCTGATATTTTGTCGTAAGATCTAGCTATTCTTTTACAAATAAAATTAATTAGTTTTTTATCTAAAATTATTTGGCTATCTGAAAAATTTTTAACTATAAGTGCGTATATTAGCTCATCGTCTGGTTTATCGATTTTAGCTGTAAGAATATTTTTAAATCTTGAATTTAAATCTTTAAGTTTTGTCTCCATCTTATTTAAAGCTTTCACAGATGTTATTAATAAATATTTGTTCTCTTTTTCGACCATATCAATTAAAGAATAAGTCGTTTCCTCATCGCATCTTTCATTAAAATCTTCAATTACAATATTTTGATATCCTTTAATTTTATCGAGTATTTTCTCATTCAACTCTTTAAATTTAAATTTGATACCTTTTTCATTTTCTAAAAAAATTTCCGATAAATGAGACTTGCCTGATTTCCGCTCACCATAAATATTTAATATTTTTTTTTCCCAATTGGGCCAGCTTTTGATTAAATTAAATGCAAAATAATTGCATTCGCTTACAAAAAAATCGTTTTTATTAAAATTTGATAATTGCTCAAACTTAAATATTTCTTGCCTTAGGTCTCTTATCTTACTTTCCATATTTCTTGATTTATATCTATGTCGATATCTTTCTCTTTCATCAGCATTAAAAATTGATTTGGATTTCCATTAAAAATTATTTTATAGATTGTATTATTATTATTAAAACTTGTAACATAAAAGTTTGAAACCAAATCAAGCTGTTCTAAATAATTTTCAATTAATTGAATTTGTTTAACTTTTTTTGAATTAACAGAAATATTTATTGGAAGCTTAATTGAAGTATTAATTTGGTTATTTTTTTTCCAAAAATCCTCGAAAAAAATCTTGGTTTTTTCTATAATATTTAATAGTTGTAAATCATCCAAAATATCAACTTTTTTATAACTTTGATTTGAGATCTTTACTTTACCTTCATAAAACATTTTTGAAAGCACCCTTAGACTATTCTTATTCTTAAAATATATTGCAACTATGTAATCCTCTGTATCATATTTTTTTACAATTTGATCAAATTTAAAATTTTCAATAATATCTTTATTTTCGTTAACAAGCTTTAGATCGAGAATGTCTTCTTCATGTAATACGTAATTTATTTGGGAAAAGTTTTTTGTATCATCATTCCATTTTGAATAGAAAGGGTTTCTATCAAATAAAAGAACTTTGTCTTCATCGTTGTCTATAAGTATAAGCAAGGTCAGAAATTCTTTTTTTTTATACATTGATGGAAATATATTTTTCTTTTCAAAAAAATTTAAAATTTTAGGCTTATCAAAATTTACCTCAAAATTTGCTTGATAGTTTTTATTTAAGAACTGTTCATTTGTAATAGTGAAAGAGTCGATAAGATATTTAA
>CACNXI010000016.1 GCA_902624345.1 uncultured Pelagibacteraceae bacterium
AACTTTCGTCTTGAAGGAATTTTTCCCTTCAATGATTTTTTTTCTTTAATCATTATTTTCTCCTCTTATTAAGTTAATTAACTTGCAACTATTTAAGCACAATAATGAAAAAGAGTCCTAATGTTAATTCGCGCTCAGATAATTTATTTACAACTATGAGTGGTATTATTTTATTAATTTACTTTATTTTTACACGAGCCTGTCTCAAAAAATTCGCTGATATTATCTATCGCTAAATTTGCCATTGCTGTTCTTGTTTCAAAAGTAGCGCTACCTAGGTGAGGTAAAACAAAAGCTCTGCTGTGTTTCAAATACCCTGGATTTAATTTTGGCTCATTTTTATAAACATCTAATCCAACTGCACTTACTTTTTTACTGTCTAATGCCTCAATTAATGCATCATCATCCACTATATCACCTCGTGCAACATTCGTAACAATCGCACCATTTGGTAATAAAGAAATTGTTTTTTTGTTAATCAAATTAATTGTTTCTTTTGAGGCTGGGCAACACACAGACAAAACATCAGATACTGACATTAAACTTTCTAAAGTCTTATGATAAATTGCTCCATTTTCTTTTCCAGAATCTAATTTTGATCGATTATGATAGTGAATTACCATTCCTAAAGATTTTGCAACTTTACCTATTTTTTGTCCAATTCTTCCCATTCCTAATATACCTAATCTAGTTCCTGTTAACTGTTTTCCTATTAAATAATCTGCAGACCATTTCCAATCTCCTTTTTTAGATCCCTCTATCCCCTCTGGAACTCTTCTGCACGCTCCCAAGATTAACAGAATACCTATTTCAGCGGTAGCATCAGTTAAAACTTCTGGCGTGTTAGTGACAACCATTTTTTTCTCACTAGCTGCATTTAAATCTATATTCCCAAAACCAACAGCAAAATTTGATAAAATTTTAACACTATCAGGTAAAGATTTGATTGTCTTTTCATCTAGCTTGTCTGTAAGTGCCGATAATATACCATCGCACCCTTCGCTCATTTTAATTAATTTTTCCTGAGAGTATAATTCATCACTAGGATTTAGTTTTACGTCGAAAAGTTTTTTTAATTTTTCTTCGTTTGATTTGAGTAATTTTCTTGTTACTAATATTTTTTTCATAAGAGATTTAGTTTAAATCAAAAATTTTACCAGGATTCATTATATTGTTAGGATCCATTGTTCTTTTAATTAATTTCATTGTTGGAAGATTATCCGCGTGTTCTTTTTTAAGATACTCTTTTTTATGTAATCCCACCCCATGCTCACCAGTAATTGTTCCCTCAAGTTCTAATGTTTTCTCAATTAAAATGTCACTGAATTTTCTTATCTTTTCGTAAGTTTCTTTTTTTTCAGGATTGTAAGGGAGTAAAACATGAAAATTTCCGTCTCCTAGGTGACCTACCATTGGGGCTCTTAATCCAAATTTTTTAACCTCTTCTTCCGCAAATTTTACACATTCAGTTATTTTTGAGATTGGTAAACAAACATCTGTTGAATAAACCCTACCATTATCTATTAAAGCTTTTACTGAATAATATACATCCCATCTCGCTTTCCATAATTTATTTCTCTCCTCTAAACTTTTTGCCCACTTAAATGAACTTCCATTATTATTTTTTGATAATTCTTCAACTATTTTGATGGATTCTTTATTTGATACCTCTGAACCATGAAATTCAAAAAATAATGTTGGGAGCGCTTTAACATCCTCCAATTTTGAATAATTGATACTTATTTCCATTTGATCTTTATTAAGCATCTCAATTCGAGCAATTTGGATACCATATTGAATAACTTCTTGCGCAGTTTTCACTGCATCTTCTAATGTTGAAAAATGACAAACAGCACTCATTATACTTTCTGGAATTGGAGACAATCTTAATTGAATTTCGGTTATAATTCCTAAAGTACCCTCTGATCCTACAAATAAATTTGTTAAGTTATAACCAGCAGAAGTTTTTTTTGTTCTTCCTCCTGTATTCATTATTTCGCCATTAGGAAGGACAACTGTTAAACCAGTTATTACAGTTTTCATGGTACCGTATTTAACTGCCATCGTTCCAGAGGCAGATGTTGAAGCCATTCCTCCTATTGCAGCGTTTGCACCAGGATCAATTGGAAAAAAAACACCGTCCTCTCTCAAATAATCATTTAGTTGTTCTCTTGTTACACATGCTTGAACTCTACAGTCGAAATCTTGTGTGTTAACAGTTAAAATTTTATTCATTTTTTCTAATGAAATTGTTATGCCTTTATCATTACCGACTACATTTCCTTCTAGGGATGTACCAGTGCCAAAAGGAACGACTGGCACTTTATGTTCGTTACAAAGCTTCAATATTTTAGACACCTCTTCGTTTGTTTCTGGAAAAACAACTGCCTTAGATAAAATCGGATCGTAAGTATCTTCTCCCCTAGAATAATTTAAGCGTGTAGACTCTGATTGGGAAAATCTGCCATTCAAAATTTTTTTTAATTCTTGTTGAAGAATGGTGTTCATAAAATTTGATATTATCTAATATTTTTTGGAAATACTATTAAAACTATTTCAGCATTTTTTTGATATTTTCTAATGCTTGAGAAATATTATCTCTTGATGCAGCAAAACTGAATCTTACATAATTTTGGCAAGTTTCGCCAAAAGCTGATCCAGGAACTATTGCTACTCCTGCTTCATGCATAGCCTTCCTCGCAAATTCAGCACCGTTCATGCCAGTTCCAATTACTTTTGGAAATGCATAAAATGCTCCACCTGGTAAACTACACTCGACACCTGGTAAATCATTTAAACCTTTATAAATTAGATCTCTCCTTTGAGTAAATTTTTCCATCATTGCGTTAATAGAGTCATCTGGTCCATCTAACGCGGCAATTCCTGCAAACTGAGCTGCAGCATTAACACATGAAACGCTATTGATTAATAATTTATTAACGTGCTCGATTAAGTGTTGAGGCCAAAAACTCCAACCGAGCCTCCAACCTGTCATTGAATAAGCTTTACTCCATCCCTCTAAAACAATTAATCTTTCTCTTAATTCTGGATAATGGAAAAAAGATGGCATCTCTTTATTATCAAAAATTTGTCTGCTATAAATTTCGTCACTTAATATTGTTACATGAGGATATTTTTTTAAACCATCAGCTAAGAAATCAATATCTTTTTTTTCAACAAAGCTTCCTGTTGGATTGTTTGGGTTAATTAAGACTAGCAATCTAGTCTTGTCAGTAATTAAAGATAATATTTTATCTGGGTTAAATTTTAAATCTTTATCGTCTGTTAAATCATAAGGTACAGATGTTGAGCCAGTATAATTTATCATCGACTCATAAATTGGGAACGCAGGTGTAGGATGTATTATTTCTGCTCCAGGTTCACCAAAACATTGGATAGCATAGCTCATAGTAGGTTTTCCACCTGGCATAATTAGAATTCTGTTAAAATCAATATCAACATTGTAACGTCTTTTTATCCACCTTGTGACTGCTTGACGACATTCAGGAATACCATTTGACATTACATATCCATGATGTCCATCATCAAGAGCTTTCTTAGCTGCTTCAACAACATGTTTTGGAGTTTTAAAATCTGGTTGACCAAGTCCTAAATGGATCATTGGTTTACCTTGGGCCTCTAATTTTTTTGCCTCTGCCAGAACGGTAAATGCGGACTCGGTTCCTAACCTATCTAAGCTTCTAGCTAATTTCATAAAATTATTCTATAAATTAAATTAAATCTATTCAACTCTTTATCTTCTAAATCTTAAATTGCCTCTATTAAGATCTGAAATTTTTGTACAACCCATTAATTTCATATTTCTTTGTAATTCGGCTTTATATTGTCCTAAAGCCCTTTCTACACCTGCTTGGCCAGCTGCAGCTAAAGCGTAAAGATATAATCTTCCTCCTGCGCAGGCCTTAGCGCCAAGAGATAAAGCTTTTAACATATGTGTTCCTCTTTGAAATCCACCCTCACAGATAACATCTAATTTGTCTCCAACTGCATCTACAATTTCTGCAAGTTGATCGAAGGGCGATCTAGATCCATCAAGTTGTCTTCCCCCATGGTTTGAAACCATTATACCTGTACATCCAATATCGACAGCCTTTTTTGCGTCCTCTACGCTCATAATTCCTTTTAGTGCAAAGTGACCTCCCCACTGAGAACAAAGTTTTTCTGCATCTTTCCAATTCATAGATTGATCTAACATAGTAGAAAAATAATTTCCGATTGAAGAATTCGTGCTTGTACCTTCCTTAACGAAGTCTTGAAGATGAGGTAATTCAAACTTACCTTTTGTTAAGTAGTTAATTCCCCACATTGGCTTAGTGGCAAAACTAAATAAACTTGATAAAGTTAATTTAGGCGGAGATGTAAAACCAGTTCTTAAATCCCTTTCACGGTTTCCTCCGGTAATAGTATCAACTGTCAAAGCCATAACATCAAATTTTGCAGCTTTTGCTCTTTCTAAACAAGAAGTATTTAGTCCTCTATCTTTATGAAAATAAAATTGAAACATTTTAGGGGTATCTATCATTGATGATATTTCCTCTACACTAACTGTAGCTAAAGCAGAAACTCCGAACATTGTATTAAATTTTTGTGCTGCTTTTCCAACTGCTCTTTCCCCATCATAGTGAAAAAGTCTTTGAAGTGCTGTAGGTGAACAGTAAAAAGGTAGATCAAGTTTTTTTCCAAATATAGTTGTTGAAAGATCAACATTCTCTACGCCTCTCAGAACATTTGGAACTAAATCCACATCGTCAAACGCACTTGTGTTTCTAGCATAAGTAATTTCATCATCCGCAGCACCATCAATATAATGGAATATCGGTGATGGGAGTTTTTTCTTAGCTAGTTTTCTAAAATCTCGAAAGTTATGACAATTTGATAGTCTCATAAATACAATTTAAAAACTTTTCATAAAATTGAACATATAACTATTTGCCCCAGGATTTTTTTCTCCTAAACTTGCATTTGATAAGTGATTATAAGAGAAACCAAGTTCAGAGCTCGGCGAAACATCAAGTGAAAGTTGAAGTTCACTTTTAAATTCTATGGGGTGACCCAAATCTTTTCCATTTCCCTCAGAATATAAGCCGGGTGTAAAACTTGGTGTAATATTTAGTTTACCTAAATCATACTCTGCCTGAACCCCAGTATAAAAATAACTTGCGGAGTCTGCTGTCATCATGAATCCTGTTACTGGTCTAATTTTACCTAAAAAACTATCCCTAAATAAATCCTCATTTAAATGTTGTACACCAATTATCTCGGAATTTTTTCCTTTATCACTAAAATCAAAGATTCCTGAAAAAAAACTAAATTGATGATTATCTCTGGGCTTTAATTCATCAGTGTAAACACTCTTGGTAAGTCCAATAAGTATTATTATAGCCATTAAAAATTTAATTATTATTTTATTCATATTTTTTTTAAAATTTTTATTCCTATTATGGCACCTCCAATTAAAAATAACAATAAGGGCAAAGCCCACAATAAAAGGGTATTTCTTGAAATACCTGGATCATATACTATCCATTGACCGTATTTCTCGACAAGAGATGAAAATATTTCCTCATCAGTTTTCCCGTTTTCTAATTCACCTTTAATATATTTTTTCATACTTTTGGCAAAATCTGAGTTAGACTCGTGAATTGTTTGACCCTGACAAATTAAACATCTAAGATTTTTAGTAATGTTTATAGTTTGCTCTTCAGAAAAAGTTGATGCCATAGCGATATTTTTTAAATTAAAAAAAATTAAAATAACAATTATCAAAATTTTAGTTGTCAGTAATATTTTTGATTTCATTAACATCCTCGTCATTTAATGGTCCTATATATTTTTTCAACACTTTTTTATCCTCATTAACTAAAAATGTTTCTGGAACTCCGTAAGCACCAAAATTAATTGATATTGTTCCTTGTTTATCAATAAAGATTTGGTCAAACGGATCTCCATATAATTCTAAAAAATTTAAAGCATTTTTCTTTTTATCTTTATAATTTATTCCAATCATCATGATTGAAGTACCATTTTTTAATTCCAAAAGTTTGTCGCTTTCATCCTTACAAGGTTCGCACCAAGAAGACCAAATATTTATCAGATAAAAATTTTTTCCAAAAAGAACTTTGTTAAAATTTATTTGCTTTTCCTCAATTAATTCTACAACTTCAAAATCAGTAAAAATTTGATTTTCACTCATTTTGGGGAAGTAAATTTTTTCTTTTTGAAGTGCAGATTTAAAAACAAAAAATGATATTATTAAAAGAATTAATATGATTAAACTAAATATTGACTTCTTTGTTTTTTCTAAAAATTGCAAATATTCCTCCTATCATAATTATTAAAGTTGAAATCCATATCCAAATCATAAAAGGCTTATGTTGGTATCTCACGTTAAAAAAATTTTGATCTTTAATTATGTTAATTGTAATAAATCGGTCTTTAAATAATGTAGTTTTTATTGATGCTTCACTAGTAGCCATTTCTGGTTCATTATAAATTCTAATTTCAGGTTGAAGATTAATAATTTTGTTCTTCTCATCAAGTACATCAAAAAAACCAATAATTGATTCGTAGTTTTTTTCCTTTTCTACTGAGATTTTTTTAAAAATTATCTTTTCATTTTTAAGTGTAAAACTTTCTCCAACTCGAATATTCTTCACTATCTCTTTTGATGAAAAACTATTTAATAATATAGATATTAGAAGTAACGAAAATCCGGTATGTGAAAATATTTGTGCTAAATTTTTTGTTTTCTCTCTAAATTGATCTAAACTTTTGAAAAGCAAATAAAAAAAACCAACAAATAATAAAATAACAAATATATTTTTTTCTCCGATATAATAAACAGTGATAAAGGATAAAATTAGTGTAAATACGATAGCAAGAAAACTTTTAACTCCAATCTTAAAGTTTGTTTTAATCCATCTCATACTAGGACCAATAGACATAAAAAGAACAAAAGGAATAAGGAAAGGTAAAATTAGTTTATTATAAAATGGTGGTCCCACCGAAATTTGCTCATCTAATATTACGTCAAGAAATATTGGATAAATCGTACCTATTAAAACAACGCTTAAAAAATACAATATGAACCAATTATTAATTAAAACTGCAGTTTCCTTACTCAAAATAAAAATTTCACTTTTTTGAGTAAAATTCTTATTTTCAAAAATTATAAAAATTACAAAAGATAATAAAACTAAAAATAATAAAAACGTTAATATATAAATTCCTCTAGATGGATCATTCGCAAAAGTATGTACCGAATTTAAAATCCCAGATCTCACTAAGAACGTTCCAACCATACTTAAGGCAAAAGTTATTATACATAAAACAATTGTCCATTTTTTTAAAAGTTCTCTTTTTTCTAAAGTTACAATGCAGTGGAGCAACGCAGTCAAACTTAACCACGGCATTAAAGATACGTTTTCAACTGGGTCCCAAAACCAAAAACCACCCCATCCAAGTTCATAATATGCCCAAATCGAACCTAATAAAATTCCGCCTGTCAGAAAAATCCAAGAAAATAAAATCCAAAATTTAATATTTTTAGCCCAACTTTTGTTCACATAATTTGAAATCATTGAAGCTAATGCAGCTGAAAAAATTATCGATGTTCCAACATAACCCAAATATAAAATTGGAGGGTGAATACCTAATGCAGGATCTTGTAAAATAGGATTAAGTCCAAGCCCTTCTGTTTGAACTGGGAAAATTTCATTAAAAGGATTTGACGTTTTTAAAACAAAAATGAAAAAACCAATCACAATAATCTGTTGAAATAATGTAGTTAACAGTCTGTAATTGTTTGGTTCGTTTCTAGACTTTAAAATAAATCCTAATAACACTCCAGTTAGAACCAATAACCATAAAAGTAAACTGCCTTCGTGATTTCCCCAAGTACCTGTAATTTTATAAAATAAAGGTTTTGTTGTGTGAGAGTTATTATAGACAGTCTCGTTGCTAAAATCTGAAATTATAAAAGAATAAATTAAAGAAATAAAAGATATAAAAACAAAAAGAAACTGAAAACCAATTAAACCAAATAATTTATCAGAAATAACCGAGTTGTTTTTTTTTAGATGAATTGAGGAATTAAAAAAAATAAATATTGATGTTAATAATCCGAAAATTAATGAATAATATCCTAATTGAGAAATAATCAATTTATTCTCCTAAAGATTTTTTAACTTCTGGTGGCATATAATTTTCATCATGCTTAGCTAGAATTTTATCCGCTACCAGAAACTTTTTATCATTAAGAAATCCTTCTGCAACAACTCCTTTTTCTTCTTCAAATAAATTTGGAACTGTTCCGGAAAAAGTTACATATAACTCATTTTTAAAATCAGTAATTATGAAGTTGATTTTGTTATTGTTCATCATAACCGAGTCTTTTTTTACCATGCCTCCAACTCTAATTTTTTTGTTTGAAATTTCTGACAAAAGATTAATTTCACTTGGGGATTTAAAATATACGACATTATCTTTTAAAACTTTAAGAACTGTGAAGGTTGTGAGAGTAATTAATGCTAAAAATACAATGATGAATACAAATCTTAATTTAACTTTATTGCTGTACATTAATTTAAATTAGATTTTTTGTGCAGCGTTACTTGAAACTAATGCCTGATTAGTTCTTTGATTGAAGGCCTCTTTGTATTTAATTTTTTCTAAATGATTAAATTTTAATTCAAATTTTTTATTTTCTTTTACTAGTTGTCGATAGATTATTACATATAGTGTAAAAAAATTAATCAGCGTAAATGCAAATGCCGACCATACAAACAATCCATAACCATTCATTAGTAATAAGTTTATCACAATCTATCTAGTCCTTTAGTCTTAATCTTTATCAATTCTATATTATATTTCATTAAAAAAATTAATACTGAGAATAGAGCAAATGCCGCAGTCATGAGCAATAATGGTGTAATCATCGAAGAATGAATTGTAGTTTCGGAAAGAATTTTAACTGAAGACGGTTGATGAAGACTTGCCCACCAATCTACAGAAAATTTAATTATAGGCACATTAACAAAACCAGCAATTGCCACTAAACTCGAAATTTTTGCAGCTTTATCATTCTCAAATAATCTCCACGATGCAATATAAAGAATATAAAACAAAAATAGCACCAACATTGAAGTAATTCTAGGATCCCAAGCCCACCATGTTCCCCATGTTGGTTTTCCCCAAATAGAACCTGTAACAAGAGCAATAAGATTAAAAACTAAGCCTGATGGAGCAAAGCTTTTTGCAATAATTACAAAATTTTTATTTTTAAAAATAAAAATACCTAAAGATAGGAAAGCTATGAATGAAAATATTCCTAAAGAAATCCATGCTGCTGGAACATGTACATACATAATTCTCACTGCATCACTTTGGATATAATCTTCTGGTGATAACAATAAAGATTCAAATAGACCAAGCGTAAGGAATATAACGAAAAGAGAGAATACAATTATTCTCGTTAATTTTGAAAGAGAAATTATTTTTATTATTTCAAAAATTTTGTTCAACATTTTTGTAATTAAAAATATTTTATTATAAAGAAATTAACTGATCAAGAACGTTGAGGGAGATAATGTTGGGAAATATTTAACATCCTTGATCAGTAATATAACTATAGACCGAAGGTATGTCTAAGATTTGAGAGAATTGTGTTTAAATGATGACCCAACTAATTAATTTGACTGTTTGAAGTATGAAGAGCCTTTTTTCCCAGAAAATATCTCATTAATTAATGGATGTTTAATTGGTTCTTTTGAATCGTCTTTAAGAAGATTTTGTTCAGAAACGTATGCTTCATAAGTTACATCCTCATTTTCAGCTAACAGGTGATAAAATGGTTGATCTTTTCTAGGTCTTACATTTTTGGGTATAGATTCATACCATTCTTCAGAATTATTAAACTCAAAGTCTACATCGTAAATAACACCTCTGAAATCAAAGTGCTTGTGCTTTACAACATCGCCGATTGAAAATTTTGCTTTTTGAACGCTCACACATAGTAATATGGGTATTTGAGATAAAAAATCAATAAAAAAATTATTAAAAGTTTATAAATCTGATATTATTAAGTTGTGAATAAGTCACTAATAAAATTTTTAACTGACTTTGGTCCATTAGTAATTTTCTTTTTCTTTTACTATAATTCTGGGAAAGATCTTCAGGTAGCTATACCCCCTCTTATAGTTGCGACAATAATTTCTGTCTTGATTGTTTGGTTTTTTGAAAAAAAAATTCCTATGGTACCCCTTGCGGGAGGTATTCTTATAACTCTTTTTGGAGGATTAACTATCTACTTCGACAACCCAATTTTTATTTATATGAAACCTACAATAATTAATATTTTATTTGGTTTATCACTTTTTTTTGGAAAATATTTTACCGAAGAGCCTCTTTTAAAATTAATTTTGGGAAAATCATTACCGCTA
>CACNXI010000017.1 GCA_902624345.1 uncultured Pelagibacteraceae bacterium
GCACCAGATTCTGCTGCTACTGTAGCAAATCCAGCTCTCAAACTGTGACCGGCAAAATTTTTATTTTCTATACCAGCCAATTTTAGATATTCTTTCATTAATAGGACTACTGATTGATCTGTTAACCTTCTATTTGTCAGTAGAGAACCTTTAGAAAATCTTCTAAAAATAGGTCCTGATTTAATCTTTGAGATTTCTAACCATTTTTTAAGGCTAGTTACTGGGCAATAAATTTCATTTGAGAAGTAGGGTAGGCCCTTTATCATCCCTTCTCCAAATTGGTCTGTTTTTGATTTTCTAATAGTTATTTTAAGGCCTTCAGGTACAAATTCTAAATCTTCATAGTCTATAGAAATTAGCTCTGTTCTTCTGAAACCGCCTCCAAACCCAATTAGTATAATTGATCTGTCTCTTAATTTTTTAATTTGCTCGCATTTTTCTTGATCTATTGCATTAACTATAGATTTTAAATGATTGATTAATATAGGTTTTTTACCTTTTTGAATGCTCCCTTTTACTCTTTTAATACCTAATAAGTTCTCAGTTATAATTGGATGTTTTGTATCTAGATAGTGTCCTTTAAGCTTATGGACCATGCTTATTGATACCAATCTTCTTCTTATTGTGCTTATTTTGGAATTTTTTGATAAATGGGTTAGGTAGATAGAGACTATTTTTGGCTCTGATGGCAATGAACATAGTCCATGCTTCGCACAAAAAGCCCCAAAGTCTTTAAAATCGGATTTATAAGCCCTTAATGTATTATTTGCTTTTGAACTCTTAAGATTATTCAAAGTTGCTTCATGAAGCGATTTAAGATCTGTTGTTAATTTGTTCATAATTACTATTGATAACAATAAATTATCATTAGTAATAATATAAGTCATTTAAGATGTCAAGTAAATAAGTTAATTTGTTTTAATGTTAAAATATATAATTTTAGCTTTAGCTTTTATCGGAATAGTTTTTTTTGTGCTGTTTAAATTTGAAAAATTAGATAAGCCAGAAAAAAAGAAATCTATATACATTTTGATAGCAGTATTAATTTTAAGCTTATTTGGTATTATTTCATTATTGTACTTTTAAAGTTATTAACGTTATTCACACCTATCCTGTTTAATCGCTTAAAAAGTGATACATTCAACCATAGTAGTTTGTTATTGTGATGTGAATTAAGGGGCAACCCTTAACTGGCCGACTGGGGAAAGGCCGAGAGGACCAAGCCCAGGGGGCAGAAAGTCTTACGGAGTAGCGCTAAAATCGTAGGGCGGAAGGCATGGCGGTAGCGCATACAACGACGTGCCAAAACTACTGTTCTTTGCACCGTAAAAAGTGCAAGGAAACAGGGGTTTTTCTTCATGAAAGGCACTAAATTTCAATTACAAGTATGGAATTATCTTAAAAAGATACCTAAAGGATCTGTAAAAACATATAAACAAGTAGCTATAGCAATAAATAAGCCAAAATCAGCTCGTGCGGTTGCTAATGCTTGTGCTGCGAACCCTTATGCCCCAAATATACCATGTCATAGGGTAATTAGGTCTGATGGAGGCCTTGGAGGTTACTCCGGAAGAGGTGGAGTTGATCAAAAATTGAAATTATTGAGGTCAGAAAAGGTTGATATTTAGGGCTTTTTTTTACTCAAAAACCCAATTAAATCAACGTTTTTTTAATATTCAGGCTATAAATTGATATTATTTATAGATTCAACGATCAGTTGCACCATTCAAAGGGTAATTCTTAAAATTGACCCCTCTATGGCCGTTTAAATAGCATATTCAATATCTGCATTGGTCTAAAATTATTGAATAACAATAGTTTTAGACACCCCCTTTTTTTTGATTTTTCACTGTCTTTGATCTAATATTCATGGCTATTTTAAAGGTTTTTTCATTTTTATGATTAATTTACGGTTTTTTTAGTTTTTTTACCAAAAATATTCCTTTAAAAATACTAATAATATTCAATAATAACAATAGTTTACAATAATATATTAAAGTATTACTTAACTAATTAGTAAACTTATATTACCTATTTATTTAAGTCTTTTAACGATGTTCTCTCGCCTTGATATATAGATACCACTAAGAATAATAATAAATAAACCTAGGAAAGTCCATTTATCAGGGAAATCGCTAAAGAAATAATATCCTATTATAATATTTGTAACTATCTCAAAGTAACTAAATGGAGCTAATTTCGAAGCATCTGCATATTTAAGAGACAATATAATAAATAAATGACCTACACATGCAAATATTCCAATAGCCGCCATCATCGACCATTGATTTAAGGTAGGTTTAACCCACACAAAAGGCATAACAAACGAGATTATTATGGCCCCTACTACACCAGTTAATAATAAAGTTAACAATGGATTATCAGATGAACTTAGTTTTCGTGTAATTATTAAATAAAAACCATACATAACTCCAGTTCCTAAAGCTGCTAAACTTGCTAAGTTTATTTCTACAAATCCTGGTCTAATTACTACCAATGATCCAATAAAACCAATTATAACTGCAGACCATCTTCTAAAACCAACTTTCTCATCTAAAAAAATGGGAGAAAATGCTGTAACAATTAAAGGAGCAATGAATGCTAATGTAAGAGCCTTTGCCAACGAAATTATTGAAATTGAATAAAAAAAACAAACATTTGCAGTTAATAAAATTAAGCCTCTAATAAGTTGTAGTTTAGGTTTATCAGTCCAAACAAGATTTTTTCTAAAAAAGAAAAACATTATTGGTAATGTAAATGCTACGGTGAAAAAGTATCGTGCCCAAGTAATTTGTAAAACTGGAAGATCAGAACTGAGATATTTAGCAAAACCGTCCATTATGGGAAGCATTACCCATGCTAATAGATTAAAAGTTATAGCTTTCATTAAAAAAAGTATTTTAATGAAAGAAATACAATAATTGGAATAGTTATAAAAGATAATAAAGTTGAAACGACTATCATGCTTGCTATGTTATCAACAACTTTTTTTGGTGAGTACATTGACCCAACCAGATAATTTAGTACAGCGCTAGGCATAGAACATTGAATTAATAGAACTCCAGCAGCATAACCAGAAAGATTGAAATAAAGTATTATTAAATAACCTATTATTGGACCAATTATAACTCTAGCTATCGAGCCAATTAAAGATGTATAAAAGGAAAAAACTTTTAATCTTGTAAGAGCAATACCTAGCGACATTAGAATTAAAAATATAGTTGCATAAGTTAGCAACATTGTTGTGTTTACAACAAAATTAGGCACTGGTATTTCAAAATAAAGAAAAATAATTGATATAATTACCGAGTAAAATGCAGGACTTTTTGTAATAACCTCAAGATTAAATCTTTTACTAGCCAAAAAAACTCCTAGTGTAAAATGAAATAGTATTATTAGAGACGAGATAGCACCAGCAACTCCTAAGCCGCTAGCTCCATATGCAAACAAACAAATTGGTAGCCCCATATTTCCTGTATTTGGAAGTATGTATGGAGGCAATTCCATTATTACATCTTTTTTAAATAAGAATAAAAAAATTACACCAATAATACTAAAACCAATTATAGCTAATAAGTAATATATGAAGTAGTTTGTAAATACACTAAATGTAAGTCCTGTAGTTGTTACCGAATAGAAAACGATTGCTGGAGAACCAATGTTTGCTCCAAAATTAGTTATAAAAGTTGTATCAATTTTAGGGTTTTTTTTTCCTAAATAATAACCAATACCAACTACAAAAAAGACAGGAAATATTACTTCAAATAACTTTAAATAGATTTCCATTACTAAAAAAGCCTCAACAATACTGGCTTTTTAATCACATTTTTGTTTTTTTGTAATGATTTCAAACATTTATCTGAGTTTATTTGTTTAGTTGTATGAGTAATTATAACAATTGAAGCAGTTTTGTTTTTATTATTTGGAATTTGTATTAATCTTTGAACAGAAATTTTATTGTTAGCTAAATTTTTTGTGATTTGTGATAAAACTCCAGGTTTGTCTCTTACTTCGAACCGAATATACAAAGAATTTTCATAATTATTGAGATCATAAGTCTTAATTTTGTTTCGTTTTATATTTGGGATACCAAAAGGATATTTAATATTTCCTCTCAAAATTGACATTAAATCTGACATTAGTGCCGATGATGTAGGTTCGGGCCCTGCCCCTTCACCTTGTAAAACACTTTCTCCAACTGGTTTTCCTTCTAATATTACTGCGTTCATTACACCACCAACATTTCCAATATATGTGTTCTTTTTGACCAAACACGGGTGTACCCTTTCAAAAAGTTTATTATTGATGATTTCTGTAATACCTAATAATTTAATTCTTAGATTTAATTGATCTGCTATTTCAAAATCTTTCGGTTCTACATTTTCTATTCCTTCCATTAAAGAGACTGAATTCGACAAGCGTTTATTAAATGCTAAAGCAGATAGAATCTTAACTTTAGCAAGAGCGTCATATCCATTTAAATCTAGTTTTGGATTACCTGGTTCTGCATATCCCAATTTTTGGGCTTTAATTAAAACATTTTTAAAATTATCTTTTGTTTTTTCCATCTCAGATAATATGTAATTACATGTCCCGTTCAATATTCCATAAACTTTAGTAATGTGATTGGTTGCAAGACTATCTTTAATTGTTCTAAGAATTGGAATACCACCTCCAACAGATGCTTCAAACTCTAAATTTACTCTTTTATTTTCAGCAATTGAAGAAAGTTTGTCACCATGTTTTGATATTAAGGCTTTGTTGGGAGTTATGACATGAATTTTCCTATTCAAAGCAAACTCAACACATCTCTTTGACATTCCATCTGATAATCCAATACATTCAAACAAAATATCAACTTGTTTACTCTTAAGCATTTTAATTGGATCTTTAAAAAAGATCTTAAATCGCTTCATGAAGCAACTTTGAATAATCTTAAGAGTTCAAAAGCTTATAAACCAACAATTTTAATTTTTTTTCCTGTTAAAAGTTGAATAGTTTTTTGATTTCTTTTGAGTTCATTATAAAGAAAAATACCTATTTGTCCTAATCCTACAATCGCAATGTTAAATTCCTTTTTCATTAATCTAAGCTCGGATATCCTTTAATATTTCCATTCTTTTCGATCAAAACCCTAAATTCCTCGAAAGTCATCTTTTTATTTATGTCTACAACCTCTGTCTTAAGATCTTTTTTGCTACATGAAATTAAAATGAAGAATATTATGAATAAAAAATTTCTCATTTTAAACCCTCATTAAACTTAAAATTATAGATAAAATTTAAATTTTGAACCGCTTGCCCGGCCCCACCTTTTATCAAATTATCTATACTGCTTAGAATAATTAATTTTTTTTTATCCTTTGATTTACAAACTGATATTTGACAATTATTTGTGTTGATTACATCATTCGTGCTTAGAGCTTTATTCTTTAATATTTTTATAAATTTATCTTTCATATAATATCTTCTTAATTCATTGTATATTTTATTCAAATTAGATTTACTTTTATAATTTAAATAAATAGTTGATAAAATCCCTCGAAACATAGGTAGTATATGAGGAGTAAAAGTAAATTCTATGTTCTTTTTAATATAGCTCAATTCCTGCTGAATTTCTGCATTATGTCTATGAGAACCTATTCCATAAGCACTTGTTGAACCGTATAGATTTTTATTCTTGAATTTTTTATGAACACCACGACCAGCTCCAGAAAAACCTGATTTTGAGTCAATAACAATATTTTTAAAATCAATTAAATTTTTTTTGATTAAGGGGAATAACGGTAAAAGTATAGATGTAGGATAACAGCCTGGACAAGCTATAATTTTACCTTTTGATAAATTTTTCTTGTTAATTTCAGTTAAACCATAAATACTTTTTTTAAGATTATTTAAAGATATATGTTTTATCCCATAATATTTGTTATATATTTTTGCATTCGTTAATCTAAAATCAGCTGATAGATCAATCATGATATTTTTTTTTAATAGTTTGTTGGCAATTCTTTGTGACTCGCCATTAGGCAAGGATGTAAATATAACATCTACATCTTTAAATAGTTTATAATTAATTCTGATTATCTTTGGCAGCTTATATTTCTTTAAATCTTTATCGTAGGATGAAATATTCTTACCAACAGATGTATTTCCACAAAGATATTTTATTTTCACATGTTTGTGTTTACAGAGGAGTTTCACCAATTGAGTTCCAATATAACCCGTTGAGCCCGCAATTAATACGTTAAGTTTGTCCATAAATTATTATAACAGTTGATTGTAAAAAAGTAATTATCTTTTAGAAAACTGAAAGCTTCTTCTTGCTTTTCTATGACCGTATTTTTTACGCTCAACAGAACGAGAATCTCTCGTGGTAAGTTTTTCTTTTTTTAAAGGGGCTTTGAATGAAGCGTCGAATAACAATAAAGCTTTTGAAATACCATGAATCATAGCTCCAACTTGGCCACTATGTCCACCGCCCTTCACAGAACATCTTACGTCGTAAGAAGTTGATTGTTCAATAAGCTCAAAAGGACGTAACAATTGATTCACATGATTAGATCTTTTAAAATATTCGTCATATTTCTTACCATTAACAAAAATATTACCACTACCCTTTTTAAGCCAAACTTTAGCAATTGACTTTTTTCGTCTTCCAGTAGCGTATTTACCGTCTGTGAAATTACCCATACTTTGTACATTTTCTATAGCCATAATTAATTTCTGACAATATTTTTATTATTTAATTTTGACACATCAATCAATTCTGGACTTTGAGACTCATGTGGATGTTTTTCTCCAACATAAACTTTAAGTTTTGATAATTGTTTTTTTCCTAAAGCTCCACCTGGTAACATTCTTTTTACTGCCAATTTTAATACTTCCTCAGGTTTTTTTTGATGTAATTTTTCAGGTGTTGTCTCTTTAATGCCACCTGGATAACCTGTGTGTCGGTAGTATTTTTTATTTTCAAATTTATTTCCAGTAAATTTTATATGTTCTATATTTTTTACCACTACAAAATCACCATGATCCATGTGAGGTGAAAATTTAGGGCTATTTTTACCTCTAATTATTTTTGTAATTATAGTAGCTAATCTACCTACAACTGCATTTTTGGCATCAATTTCATACCACTTACAGTTTATTTCACTTTTTTTAACGAATTTAGTCATGTTTGCGGGGATTAATACTTAGAAATAGCCTATTGTCAAATTATTATATTTATCTTGTTTTTTCCAATTATCTTATGATAGCCTAAATAATTATATGAAAGTAGTGCATAATTCACAATTTCTACTGATCAAAAAACACAAATCATCAACGAAGGGAGAAAAAAATGAGTAAATCAAAGAATCCAGAGACTATTGCTCTACATGGTGGTGAATATAGAAGTGATCCAGCAACTACAGCAGTTGCCGTTCCGATTTATAGAACAACATCATATCAGTTTAATAATACTGGACATGCAGCAAATCTATTTGCGCTCAAGGAGTTTGGAAACATTTATACAAGGATCATGAACCCAACAAATGATGTTTTAGAAAAAAGAGTTGCGGCTATTGAAAACGGACTAGCTTGTGTCACTGTTGGCTCTGGTCAAGCAGCTTCTACTTTTGCAATTCTAAACGTATGTCAATCAGGTGATAATTTTATTAGTTCAACAGATCTATATGGTGGAACAGTAAACTTATTTACACATACATTAAAAAAACTTGGTATTGAAGTAAGGTACGCTGATCCATCTGATCCAAAAAATTTTGAAAAAGCAATAGATGACAGAACAAGATGTTTCTATGCAGAAACATTACCTAATCCTGCTTTAAGAGTTTTCCCAATTAAAGAAGTTTCTGATATTGGAAGAAAGCACAATATACCTCTAATAATGGATAATACTGCAGCACCAGTTATATGTAAGCCATTAGATCATGGCGCAGCTGTTGTTGTTCATTCTTTAACTAAATTCATTGGAGGTCATGGTACAGTAATCGGTGGATGTTTAGTTGATGGAGGAAATTTTGACTGGACAGCTGATCCAAATAGACAACCTTTATTTAATGAACCAGATATGAGTTATGGTGGAGCAAAATGGGGCGAAGTTGTACCTCAATTGACTGGAGCTAATGTATCTTTTGCAGTAAGAGCGAGAGTATGTCTATTAAGGGACTTAGGAGCACCTTTAGCACCTGACAACGCTTGGGGTATCATACAAGGTCTAGAGACAGCACCTTTAAGGATGAAACAACACTGTTCAAACGCTGAAAAAGCAGTTGACTTTCTAACCAAACACAAAAATGTTGAGAGAGTTATATATCCAACACTTCACAAAGGAGCAGTTGGCGATAGAACTAAAAAATATTTTTCTGGAGGTAACGGTGCTCTAGTAGGTATTGAAGTTAAAGGTGGTGTAGAAGCTGGTAAAAAGTTTATTGAGGCTTTAAAAATGTTTTATCATGTAGCAAATATTGGAGATGCTAGAAGTTTAGCTATCCACCCTGCTACAACTACACATAGTCAACTTACTGAGGAAGAATTATTAGCGGCTGGTGTTACACCTGGATATATAAGACTATCAATTGGTATAGAGCATCCAGATGATATTATTGCAGACTTGAAACAGGCACTTGATGCTTCAGGTAAACCAAGTCTGAAGGCTGTAAGTTAATTTTTCTTAGTGTTTATAAATAAAAAATAAACACTAAAGCTTACAAGTAGAATTGAACTAATTTGGTGCATAGATGCAATAAACATTTGTGCACCACTAGTTACTGTCAAAATTCCTAACACTATTTGAAGCAATAATATAAAACCTAAAAATATAACTGCTTTATTAAACTTTATTAATTTATTTGAAATTACCAAATAAAGAGTAATCAAATATACAAACATTATAATGTAGGCAAGATTTCGATGCATAAATTGAACCAGAGATGGTTCGCTAAAAGCTGAAATTTTAAACAAGTTATAGAGATTATTGTCATTTGGAAAAAACGTTGATCCCATTAATGGCCATGAATTATAAATTTTTCCGGCATCCATGCCCGAAACAAAAGCACCAACAATTATTTGTAAAAAAATCAAGAAAATGAAGATCTCAGGTAATTTAAATTTTATATACCCATAATCAGAGTTTATTTTTATTTTAAGATTGAAAATTTGCCAAAGTATGAGTGTTAAGATAATAAAAGCAGTTGTTAGATGAAGAGACAATCTAAAATGGCTTACATCAATTTTGTTAACTAATCCACTCATAACCATATACCAACCTATAAACCCTTGAGCGCATATTAGTGCAAATATAAATATATATGGTTTAGTTTTTTTGAGACCTAGTCTAAAAATAAAATATATTAATGGTATTAGAAAAAATAAACCAATTATTCTGCCCAAAAATCTATGAGCCCACTCCCACCAGAAAATTACTTTAAATTCATCTAGTGACATATTGAAGTTTTGTAATTTATATTCAGGTATTTCCTTGTATAAATTAAAATAAGCAACCCATTCACTATTTGAAAACGGAGGTAAAAATCCTTTAAACAATTCCCATTCAGTAATTGATAGACCTGAGTCAGTTAATCTTGTAAGTCCCCCAACAACTATTATTGATGATA
>CACNXI010000018.1 GCA_902624345.1 uncultured Pelagibacteraceae bacterium
CTGAAAGTGTTGAGAAAGAGAAAATACCGAAAGCAATTTCAATAATTCTTTTAGGAGGTATAGTTTCTGCATTTATTGGTCCAGGCACAGCAAATTTAACAAAAAACTTTTTGTCAGAACAATTATATGTTGGTTCATATGTATCCCTTGCGGTGTATATGTTTCTGCCAGGCATTCTCTTTTTATTTTACAAAAACAATACAATCGAAAAAAAAGATATAAGTTTTATTGGTAGAGGCTATTTTGAAATTATTTCTCAACCTAGATTTTTACAAGCAATGGTGGCAAGTGCATTTGGATATGCAATAATGACCTTTTTGATGACTGCTACTCCAATAAGCATGCATGTAATGGAAAATATGTCATTAGATAAGACAAGTTTTGTTATTCAGATGCATGTTGCATCAATGTTTTTACCATCCCTAATAACTGGAAATTTGATAAAGAAATTCGGACATAGCAAAATTATGTATGTTGGTCTGTTACTTTATGGTGTAACAATAGTCTTAAGTTTACTTGACCAAACTTTTTTTAATTATTTAATTGCTCTGATTTTTCTTGGGTTTGGCTGGAATTTTTTATTCATATCAGGGACAAGTCTTCTGGTAACAACTTATAAAGAACACGAAAAATTTAAAGCTCAAGGTTTAAATGATTTTGTAGTTTATTCAGTACACGCAATAGGGAGTTTATCAGCTGGTATATTATTAGTCTTAACTAATTGGAAGTTAATGAACATTATCTGTATCCCTTTAATGGCAATTATATTGATTACAATATTAAGAGCTGAATTTATTGAAAAAAAAACTAGAAATACTTTTTAAAATCTTCAGCTACCTTTAGTATTTCTAAATCAACAAGACCGCCAATTATCAATTGAATAGCAACAATTAAAATAAAGCCTAAACCTATATAAGCAATCCACAAATGTTTTTGAATGTAGTTTGCAAGATAAGTTGCGAGCGCACCTGTCAAAATAACCGATAAAACCAAACCAAAAACCATAAATCCAAAGTTTCCTTTTGCAGCACCAACTACCCCAATAACGTTATCGAAGCTGATTGTAATATCCGCAAAAAGAACTTTATAGACACTTTGTATGTATGAGGGCTGTTTTGATACCTTAGTTGGAGATTTAATTTTTTTGATCTCAAACAAATCTTTTCTTAAATCATTAACGATCCAAACTAAAAGTAAACCCCCTAAAATTTTGATAAAATAAAATTTAAATAAGTAGGTTGCGAATATAGCGAAAATAACTTTAAAAACTAAAGCACCCGCAACACCCCATAATATAATTTGTTTTCTGTGTTTAGGAACAAAATTGGCTGCTATTAGTCCAATTATGATTGCGTTGTCTGCTGCAAGAATAATATCTATAAAGATAATTTGTAAGAGTATAATAGATTGTTCAATCAAGATTGTTCAATAATATAAAATTTTTAATATAATTCAATTAAAAGTAGTGAAAATTTTTATTGATTTAAAGATTTAGACATAATCAAATACCTTTTTAATAAATTAAGGAGGAGAAATGAAAATATCCAAATATATTTTATCAATTTTTGTTGCCCTACTTGTATTTACACATTCAAGTGCTGCTGAAAAATGGGATATGGCTCTGGCTTATGGAGCTGGAAACTTCCATTCAGCAAATGCAACTGAATTTGCAAATAATGTAACAAAAAAAAGTAATGGAAAGCTAACTATAGTTACTCATCCGGGTGGCTCTCTATTTAAAGGTGGAGAAATTTTTAGAGCTGTTAGAACCGGTCAAGCTCCAATTGGGGAAAGATTTATGTCAGCTTTAGGTAAAGAAGATCCATTACTAGAAATTGATTCACTACCATTTTTAGCAACTTCCTATTCAGATGCTATGAAACTTTATAAAGCATCAAAGGCTGAGATTGCAAAAAGTTTAGATAAAAAAGGGCTTGTATTTTTATATGCAGTTCCATGGCCAGCTCAAGGTTTGTACTCTAAAAAAGAAATTAATAGTGTAGCAGATCTTAAAGGTTTAAAATTTAGAGCTTATAACAGTGCAACTGTAAGAATCGCAGAGTTAACTGGAATGGCCCCAACTAAAATTGAAGCTGCTGAGATATCTCAAGCATTTTCAACAGGAGCTGTTGAAAGTATGATTACCTCTCCAACAACTGGTAAGAATAAAAAGATTTGGGAAAATGGTGTAAAATATTTTTATGACATTGCAGCATGGTTTCCAAAAAACATGATTATAGCTAACAAAGAGGCTTGGAATAAGTTAGATAAAGCGACTCAAGATTTAATCATGAAAGAAGCAGCAGTTGCTGAGAGAAAAGGTTGGCAGCTTTCTAAAATGGGAAATAAAAATGACAAAAAAGCTTTAGCTGATGCTGGCATGAATGTTGGTAAAGTTAATGCTGCTTTAAAATCTCATTTTGAAAAAGTCGGTCAAACAATGTCTAAAGAATGGGCTAGTAAAGCTGGCTCAAGAGGACAAACTGTTTTATCAAAATATTAATAATTTAAATAAAAGGCCATCTACATAAGATGGCCTTTTTAAATTATGTTAATCAAAATAGAAAACTTCCTTTATCGACTTTATAAATTTTCAGGTATTTTAGCAGCTATATTTCTCATACTTGTTGCAGTTTTTATTTTAATTGGAATATCGTCTCGAATTTTTGATTTTTACATTAGAGGTTTGTCAGAGTACTCAGGATATTGTATGGCTGCCTCAACCTTTTTTGCACTTGCTTACACATTTTCAGAGGGTGGCCACATAAGGATTACTTTATTTTTAGAAAAAATGGGTAGCAGACTAAAAAAAATATTTGAGCTTTGGTGTTTGGCCATTTCCTCAATTTTTTCTGGATTCCTTTTTTTCTATTTCAGTAAGATGTTATTAATTTCTTATAAATTTCAGGAGAGAAGCGAAGGGGCTGACGAAATTTTAATTTGGATACCCCAGACAAGTTTAGCCTTTGGATCTTTTATCTTCTTTGTATGTATTTTACACCATCTTTTTAAAGCTTTTAAAAATGACTGAAATTATATTAGCAATTTTTTTTATTACTGTTTTATTATTGTTCTTAAGTAGTGGTGTATGGGTTGCTCTAAGTATGATCGGTGTCTCAGCCATTGCAATGGAACTATTCACATCAAGACCGGTTGGTGATGCAATGGCAACAACAATTTGGGGAATGTCATCTTCATGGACTCTTACTGCACTTCCCTTGTTTGTTTGGATGGGTGAAATTTTATTTAGAACTAAATTATCAGAAAATCTTTTTGAAGGGCTTTCTCCATGGATGCAAAAACTTCCTGGAGGACTTATTCATGTAAATGTTGTTGGCTGTGCGATTTTTGCAGCTATTTCAGGTTCTTCTGCAGCAACAGTTGCAACTGTTGGAAAAATGTCAATTCCTGAACTTCGTAAAAGGAATTATCCTGAAAAAATATTACTTGGAAGTTTAGCTGGATCCGGAACTTTAGGTTTGTTGATACCACCATCTATAATTTTAATAATTTACGGCGTAACAGTTCAAGAGTCTATTGCAAAGCTTTTTATTGCGGGAATTTTCCCTGGAATAATGATTGCTATTATTTTTATGACTTACGTTGTTATTTGGTCATTGATGAATAAAAATAAAATGCCTGTTTTGACGGAAGAAATACCTTTTGTTGAAAAAATAAAAAAATCAGGCAAACTAATTCCAGTAATATTGTTAATTGTATCTGTAATTGGATCTATTTATTCAGGCGTAGCCACTGCAACAGAAGCAGCTTCACTAGGGGTAGTTGGAGCATTAATATTATCTTTTTTTCAAAAAAGTTTAACAGTGGACTCATTTAAGAGGTCCTTATTAGGAGCAACCAAAACCTCTTGTATGATTGGATTTATTCTTGCTGGATCAACTTTTCTTTCACTAGCAATGGGCTTTACCGGATTACCGAGAAATTTAGCAATTTGGATAGATACAATGCAGCTCTCACCTTACATACTAATTATTGTTTTGATGATTTTTTATATAATTCTTGGAATGTTTTTAGACGGAATATCTGCAGTAGTTTTAACAATGGCAATAATTGAGCCTATGATTAGACAAGCTGGTTTTGATATGATTTGGTTCGGTATATTCTTAGTTGTTGTAGTTGAGATGGCACAAATAACTCCTCCAGTCGGATTTAATTTGTTTGTTTTACAGGGAATGGCAGAAAAAGATATGGGTTATATAGCAAGAAGTGCTTTTCCACTTTTTCTTTTAATGGTCTTAGCAACAATTATAATTATTATATTTCCTGAAATAGCTTTATGGCTCCCTGAGAAAATGATACAGAATATTAATTAATACTTAGACGCTTTTTTGCCTTCAATCACTAATTTGAGTTCTTTATACTCTTTGCAATTACAATCTTCTAAAACGGCAAGTCTTTCTCTAGCTTTATCTAGTCTATTAGTAACCACAAATAATTCTCCCATGTATTCGTTTATACCCACATGTTTAGGATCCAATTCAAGCCCCATCGAATAATATATTTCTGCATTTTCGTAATCACCAACTTTTCTATGTGCAAAGCCTAAATAATTTAATGTATTGGGGTCTGCAGGAAATTTTTTATTATGTTTTAATAGATATTCGATAGCTTTTTTATAATTTTTTTGTGCTTTATCTGTCTTATTTTTTTTTTCGAATTTTTTTGCTTTTTTAATCATTTTCTCTGCGATTTGGTACTGGGTTATTGGTTTTTCTTCTCCACCACCACTGGATCCACCGCTACCACCAGCTGAAAAAGCTGGACTAGCAATTAAAACAAATAATAAAATTGTTAAAAATTTTTTATATATCATCTAAACTTTCTCAATTCATTCAATGGCAATAAACTTAAGTTATTTTTATCTAAATTTTCTCTAACTTTAAATGCTGTTTCTAAAGATGAGAGATTGTCACCATGTATACAAACTGAGTCAATTTCACAAGGAATTTGTTTGCCAGAGAGACAATTTAACGCTTGGTTTTTTACCATCTTAAGAACGTGTTCTTGCGCTTTAATTGGATTTGTTATTAAAGCAGTATTTTTCTTTCTCGAGACTAAGTTCCCATCGTCTTCGTAGTTTCTATCTGCAAAAATTTCACACGCAACCCTCATTCCTAATTTTTTTGCAGACAACTCCATTTTTGAACCTGTTGGCACTAAATAAATCAAATCTTTATTAATTTTGTAAATTGTTTTTGCAATAACAGTTGCCAATTCAATATCCTCACATGCCATATTATTTAATGCACCATGAGGCTTGATATGTGATACACTACTTTCGTTTTGTTGTGCAATGTCTTGAAGTATATTATATTGTTCTTGAATAAGTTTATCTATTTCAGCTGAGGAAAGATTAATTCTTTTTCTTCCAAAATTTTCAGGATCATTAAATGATGGGTGTGCACCAATACTTACACCATTTTTTTTTGATATTTTTATAGTTTCTCTCATAGTATCTTCATCCCCCGCATGATAACCGCAAGCAATATTTGCAGAATTGACTATACCTAATAGTTCAGGATCATATTTATTTGAGTGGTGTTTGGATTTTTCACCTAAATCACAATTAATATTAATTTCCATAATTTATGAGTTAAAGTATAACATGTCATGATCAAAAATATATACAATCTTGGCGACGCAGCTTTATATTGTGATTTTGGCAATACTGTAAATAAAGAAACTAATCTAAAAGTAATAAATTATTTTAATGATATAAGAAAAAAAAATATTACTGGAATAAAAAACATTGCACCTTCATATAATAAATTAATAATTTATTTTGATTTAGAACTTACAAACTATAATAAAATAAAAGATACTGTAGAAAATCTAGATATTTCAACTTTTGAAGCTGCTAAAACAAAACTAGTAAAGATACCGGTGTGTTTTGATGATGAGTTTGCGCTTGATTTAGAAAGGGTTGAAAAAAGAGCGGGCTTAGAGAAAAAAGAAATAGTCAATCAATTAATATCTCAAAAATATTTTTGTTATATGACAGGATTTATTGCTGGCATGCCTTTCCTCGGTGATATTAAAGAAAAAATTAGATTAGATAGGCTTGAAACTCCAAGAGTTAAAGTTCCTAAGGGCTCAGTAGGTATTACAGAACAATTCTGTAATATTTATACTTTTGAAAGTCCGGGTGGTTGGAATATTATTGGTAATTCACCTAAAAAAGTTTTTACAAAAGATCCAACAAAATTAACCTTAATAGATCCAGGTGATGAGGTAGAGTTTTTCGAAATTTCAAAAAAGGAATATTCAAAATTTAATGAGCAAAAATAGTTTTAAAGTATTAAGACCTGGTATAAATACCACTTTTCAAGATTTAGGAAGAGATAATTTATATCATGTAGGCCTTCCATTTAGTGGAGCAATAGATAAAAGGAATTTTCTTATCGCTAACTCTTTAATTACAAATAAAAAAGATGATGCAGTATTAGAGTTTGCTTACCAAGGACCCTTACTCGAATTTTCTGGAAAACAAACTTCTATTGTAATCACAGGTAATGTTAATTTTAAGATAATTAAAAAAGATTCTTCTGAAATAAAAGGTGAATGTTACAGAACTTTCATTTTAAATAATAAAGACTGTCTTGATATTATATCAACTGAAAAGTCAGTCTATGGCTACCTTTCAGTAAAAGGTGGTTTTCAAATTAATAAATTTTGTAATAGTTATTCAACAACTGTTAGAGCTGAAGTAGGTCCTAATGATGGAAAAAAAATAGAGGTTGGACAAACAATAATCTTAAACGCTGTTGATGGCGCAATTGAAAAAAGGTTAGAATATTTAAACTCAAAAATAGAATTTATAAGAGTCATAAAGGGCACAAACTTTGATTACTTCTCAGAAGATTCAATCAAAGATTTTACAAGTAAAGATTTTATTGTTTCAAAACTTACCGATAGAATGGGAATGAGATTAAGTGGACCTAAAATTAAAAATTTAAAAAAAACAAATATCAAATCTGAAGGATTGGGAAAAGGAGTAATACAAGTTCCAGCTGACGGAGACCCCATAGTAATGCTTTCAGACCATGGGACAATAGGTGGTTATCCAAAAATTGCTGTTGTAATAAGTGCAGATTATGACAAGTTAGCACAATGCCCACCTGGAGAAAAAATTAAATTTAAAATTGTAAGTCTGACAGAGGCAGAAAATTTATATAAAATTTATACTATGGAAACTAAGAATATAATTAATAAAATAAAATGAATTTAATTACAAGATTACCGGGCCCACTATTAGTTTTTTTTGGTGCTACTAGTTTAAGTTTTGGAGGAATGATTGTAAAATCTTTTGAGGGTGCCACATTATGGCAGATCCTTTTTTGGAGATCTCTTTTTTTTATTTTAGTTGTATCAATTTTTTTACTAATTACTTATAAAAAAAATGTTTTTCATGCTTTTAAGAAATCAGGCTTCCCTGGTCTTATTGGTGGTATAGTTTTGTCCTCTGGGTTTTGTGGCTATGTTTTTGCAATGTATAATACAACAGTAGCCAATGCTAATTTTATTATTCAAACTCAAACAATTTTTCTAGCAATCTTTGGATATTTATTTTTAAAAGAAAAAATTTCAAGATTAACTTTAATATCAATTATACTCGCAATTTCTGGTATAATTTTAATGGTTGGAGGATCTTTATCTCCAGGACAAATGTCTGGAAATATTGCAGCATTTATTATGCCAGTCTCTTTTGCAATCTTAATTATAATAATTAGAAAATATCCAGATGTAGACATGATACCGTTACAACTAATTGCTGGAATAGTCGCAATGTCGGTTGGTTATTTGGTTGCAGGTAAGATTAATATTTCTTCATATGATATACTTTTAGGTTTTCTAGCAGGTTTTTTTCAACTTGGATTTGGTTTTATATTTATAACTATTGGAGCAAGATCTACGCCCTCAGCAATTGTTGGTATCATAATGCTCACAGAAGCTATTCTTGGACCTCTTTGGGCATGGTTATTTGTGAATGAAAATCCACCATTTATTGTTTTAATAGGGGGGTCAGTTGTATTATTCGCTGTATTACTTCAGTTTTACAATGTTATTAAGTTAGAAAAAAAAACTATTTCTTGATGACGTTTATCAAAAATATGATAATATAATTTCATACGGGAGAGACTACATTGAGTAGCGCCGAAGGAGCAACCACCCCGGAAACTCTCAGGCAAAAGGACCGTACATATTAACTCTGGAAAGAGACAAATTCTCGCCGAAGGAGCTAAAATCTCTCAGGCACCATGACAGAGGGGGTTAGAGAGTTAATATGAATATAAAAAAAACTGCACTTTACGAATTACATAAAAAGCACAACGCAAAGTTCGTTGAGTTTGCTGGATATAGTATGCCGATACAATACTCTGAAGGAATTGTAAAAGAGCATAATATAACAAGAAATAAGTCTGGAATTTTCGATGTTTCCCATATGGGGCAATTATTCATTAAATACAGTAACGACATAACAGACAAACTCCAAGAAATTTTACCAACTGATCTTAAAAATTTAAAAATTAATCAAAGCAAGTATTCGTTTTTAATGAAAGAGAAT
>CACNXI010000019.1 GCA_902624345.1 uncultured Pelagibacteraceae bacterium
AACACCTAAAAGAGTAATCAAAGCATTTAAAGAGTATTTCAAGGGATATTCACAAGACCCAAATCTTGTATTAGAAAAAACATTCGGAGATGTTGAGGGTTATAGTGATATGGTTGTTCAAAAGAATATATCTATACAAAGTCATTGTGAACATCATATGGCACCAATCATTGGTAAAGCACATGTAGCCTACATTCCAAATCAAAGAGTAGTTGGACTGAGTAAAATTGCTAGAGTTGTAGAGATTTTTTCAAAAAGATTACAAACTCAAGAAAGGCTAACAGTGCAAATTGCAAAAACTTTAATGGAAAGTTTAGATGCAAAAGGAGTTGCTGTTACGATAGATTCAACTCACCATTGTATGACAATGAGGGGTATTAAAAAAGAACAAGCAACAACAGTTACAAATTTTTACTTAGGCCAGTTTAAAGACGACTTAAGCTATCAAAATAGATATTTGCGATTCATTGCGAAATAATATTTACTACTAATCATGTCTGATAATTTTAATGCTTTGGTTATAAACCAAGAAGGTGAAAAGTTTTCAAGAGAAATAAAAAAAATTGAAAAATCTTTTTTAAAACATGGAGATGTTTTAGTAAAAGTAGATTATTCAACTTTGAATTTTAAAGATGCATTAATACTTAAAAATGGCGCACGGTTAGTAAAAGAGTTTCCACACATCCCAGGTATTGATTTTGCTGGAACAGTTGTTGAAAGTAAAAGTGATAAATTTAAAGAAGGTGATGAGATTATTCAAACTGGCTGGAGAGTAGGTGAAATATTTTATGGTGGCTATTCTCAATATGCTAAAGTTGATGCAAACTTTTTAGTAAAAAAACCAAAAGAAATAACATCTCGACAAGCAATGATGTTAGGTACAGCTGGTCTGACAGCTATTCAATGCGCTTTCACAACAAAACAAACGAGAGAAGTTTTGTTATTGGGTGAAAAAGTAAATGACGTAATTGTGACTGGTGCTTCAGGTGGAGTTGGAAGTATTGCAGTCATGATTTTAAGTAAACTCGGTTGCAATGTTACTGCTGCAACCACAAAACCAAACGAAGAATATTTAAAATCATTAGGTGCTAAAAATATCATAAAATCAGGTGATTTAGATAAAGAGGCAAGACCATTAGATAAAGGTTTGTACGACGGAGCAGTAGACACAGTTGGAGGAAATATTTTAGCTAATATACTTACTCACATAAAACCCAGTGGAATTGTTGCTGCGTGTGGAAATGCATCCAGTATAAAGTTGAATACTACCGTAATGCCTTTTATTATTAGAGGTGTAAAACTTTGGGGAGTTGACTCTGTTAGTGTTTCAATAAAAAGGAGAAATTTTTTATGGGGTGAAATGCATAAGTTAGTTGACTTTACCTTACTAGATAAATCAATTAAAGAAATTAACCTTAATCAACTTTTGGAAGAATATCCAAAAATGCTAGAAGGTAAAACTTCGGGGAGATATATTATAAATCTTAATAAATAATGGATTGGGATAAACTTAAAATTTTCCATGCAGTTGCGGAAGCTGGAAGTTTTACCAGCGCCACAGTCAATCTAAACTTAAGTCAATCTGCAATAAGCCGTCAAATACAGTCACTAGAAGATGATTTAAAAGTAAAATTATTTGAAAGACACGCAAGAGGTCTGACTTTAACAGAAAATGGTGAATATGTTTTTAAAACAGCACACGAAGTTATAAGTAAATTGAAAGAGGTAGAAACCTCACTTGGAGACAAAAAAAATAAACCATCAGGAAAATTGACTGTAACTACAGTTGTAAGTTTTGGCACAACTTGGTTAACTCCAAGAATTCAGGAGTTTATGCAGTTAAATCCTGAGATAGAAGTTGAACTAATTTTCGATGATAAAGAATTAGATTTGAGCACTAGACAAGCTGATATAGGAATTTTTATGCGCAGACCTAAACAACTTAATTATATTCAAAAAAAATTAATTGATATTAATTACCATATTTATGGGTCACCAAAATATCTTGAGAAAAATGGATATCCAAAAAGTACCAATGATTTAAATAACCATAAATTTATTTCTTTTGGTAGAGGAGCTCCTTCGCCCGTATTTAATCCGGATTGGGCGCTTAAACTTGGTTTGAAAGATGGAGCTAAAAAAAGAAAAACAGTTATGAAAGTAAATAGTGTTTATGGTCTACTTTTAGCAGTTCAAAGTGGAGTAGGTTTGGCCGCTTTACCAGATTATATAACAGTGAACCAACCAAATATCGTTAAGATATTACCAAAAATTGAGGGACCTATAACAGAGGCACATTTTGTGTATCCGCAATCTTTAAAAAATGTAGCCAGAGTTCAAGCTTTTAGGAACTTTTTGTACAGCAAAATATCTGAGTGGAAATTTTGATATTTCTTGACCCCTGCGTCATTATATGCGATTGATAATCATTATCAGTGAGAATAATTCTCATTATCACGAGTGCGGAGGAAGGAAATAACAATGAAAAAAGTAAGTATACTAACAATACTATTTACTTTAATTGCTGGTTTTACAATTGCTGCGGAAGTTAATGTATTTAATGCAAGACACTACAAAGCAGATGCTGAACTTTATAATAAGTTTACAGCTAAAACTGGTATCAAAGTAAATTTAATTAACGGTAAAGCAGGAGCTTTAGAAAAAAGAATGATAGAAGAGGGAGCAGACTCATCTGCTGATCTTTATATCACTGCTGACGCTGGAAGATGTGGAGTATTTAAAGCAAAAGGAATGACGCAAGGTGGATTAACTTCTGCTGCAATTAAAGCTGCAGTTCCTGCAAACTTTAGAACATCACACTGGACTGGTATCGCTAAAAGAGCGAGAATAGTTTATTATGCTCCAGAAAGAGTAAGCGGAGCAGAACTTGCTGGTTTAACTTATGAAAGTTTAGCTGATCCAAAATGGAAAGGTAGATTAGTAATTAGAAAATCAAGCAACATATACAACAAATCCTTAGTAGCATCGTTGGTAAAAAACAATGGTAAAGCAGCGACAGCTGAATGGGCTAAAGGAGTTGTATCTAACATGGCTAGAACACCAAAGGGAAATGACAGAGCACAAATAATGGCAGTTGCTGCAGGTGAAGCAGATATTGCAGTAGCAAACACATATTATTTAGCTTTGATGTTATCTGGAAAAAAAGGTGCTGAACAACAAGCAGCAGCGAAAAAAGTTAAAGCGTTTTTCCCTAATCAAAATGATAGAGGAACGCACATGAACATAAGCTGCGCTGCTTTAGTTAAAGGTGCACCAAACAAAGATAACGCAATCAAACTTGTGGAATTTTTATTAACACCAGAGTCTCAAGAACACTTTGTTAATAATACATTTGAATTCCCAATGATCGGTGGCGTTTCAGCAAATCCATTAGTAGTTAACAATATTGGTTTAGATTTTAAACAAGATCTAAAAACAAAAGTTTCTAGTTATGGTGCTAAACAAGCTGATGCATTAGAAGTAATGACAGCAGCTGGCTGGAAGTAACATGGAAGATAAAAAAGAATTTATTACTGAAATTGATTTAAATAAATCTTCTGAGGGATGCTCTCCGTGTGTCTCAGAGTGTAAAAAAATCAATCAAAGGATAAATAAAAGAAATTTATCTGAAATTGAAGAACGGGAGGTTCCGCACATCCTAAAGGTTTTTGATTTTTAGATAATTCTTTGAAAATATGCTCGTGATTAAGATCTCCTTTTCACGGGCATATTTATTTTCATGATTATAAGGCGGATTATAATATGAAACAGATTAACGTTTGGCACATAAGCTCTTTTCTAATTTCTTTTGTTGTTATAATTCCAATATTAACTGTTGCATTTAGTTTTTTTGAAGAAACAAGTAATTATTACGAAATATTAAAAGAAACTTTCTTACTAGATTATATACTTAATTCATTCTTTTTACTTTTTGGAGTTTTATTTTTAACTTTTATATTTGGTGTTGGCAGCGCATACCTTGTATCCTTTTATAATTTTCCTGGAAGTGACTTTTTTAAATGGGCAATGATTTTATCATTCGCTGTACCTCCTTATATTTATGCATATTCACTTACAGCATTTTTTGAGAATTATGGAACAGCATATTCAATATTAGTAAATCTTTTTGGAGAAGCAAATTATAACAAATCAATACCAAAATTTGATGGCATGCTTGGTGCAATTTTGTCTCTATCTTTTTCCTTGTTTGCCTATGTTTACATTTTAACAAGAGCGTCTTTTCTTTATCAGTCTCAAAATTTAATTGATCTAGGAAGAAACCTTGGGTTTTCAAAAATAAAATCCTTTTTTACAATTATATTACCATCAGCTCGACCAGCTATAATTGCAGGTTTATCTTTAGTATCGATGGAAACATTAGCTGAATTCGGTGCAGTTGATTTTTTTTCAATAAATACACTTACAACAGGAATATATAATTCCTGGATAACATTTGATGATCTTGCATTTGCAAATCAAATTTCATTTTTTTTATTGTTATTTATTTTTGCTCTTTTTATATTGGAAAACTTATCAAGGAAAAAAGCAAAATATCACTCTAATTTATCCGGGGGATTTAAACAAAAAGAGAAACAGGATTTAACTAATACTCAAAAGTTTTTTGCATTTTTATTTTGTTTTTTGATTTTTTTGATTAGCTTTGTATTTCCTACAAGCCAAATGTTATATTGGACAATACTATATTCAGATAATTTATTTGATTTAGCTGTTTTAGATCTTTTAAAAAATACATTGTATCTAGTGATTTTATCTAGCCTAGTTTTAATAATCTTCTCATTTATAACAAATTATGGAAATAGGGTTACCAAAAGTAAATATTTGAATGTGCTTACCACTTTATCGATTTCAGGATATGCAATTCCTGGAGTAATTTTAGCGGTTTCTTTTATTACATTTATTGCTTGGTTTGATGAAAGCTTTATTAAATCTATTGGTTTATTGTCTATTAAGAAAGTGTTCTTTGGTACAATACTCGGGCTAGTAATAGTTTATTTTATTAGATTTTATTCCTTGGCGTGTAATGGATTAAAATCTGGATATGAAAAAATAAATGTTTCTGTTGACGAAAGTGCTTATTTGTTAGGTTATTCAAAATGGAAAACTTTTACCAACATACATATTCCCTACCTTAGGAACTCAATATTGTTCGTCATAATTTTAGTTTCTCTTGAAATTATAAGAGAACTACCTATTACACTTATTTTAAGACCTTTTAACTTCGAAACTTTTGCTACTACCGCTTATGTTTACGCTTCTGAAGACTTATTAGAGGCAGCAGCAGCACCGTCTTTATTCTTAATCTTAATTGCAAGTATCTTTATTTTACTTAGTGCAAAATATATCTTAAGAATAAGAAATGAGTAATTTTTTTGAAATTAAAAATGGTACTTTTAAAGCTGGCGGTAAAGAAAAGATTTTTGATTTATCACTGAAAATTGAAAATGAGGGAGATATTGTTTGTTTACTTGGACCTTCAGGAATAGGCAAAACTACAATTCTAAGATCTATCGCTGGATTAGAAAAAATAACCAATGGTGAAATTTTTTTAAAAGATTTATTATTATCTTCAAAAAACATAAATATTGAACCTGAGAAAAGAAATATCTCATTATCTTTTCAAGAAAATAGTTTATTCCCTCACCATACAGTCCATAAAAATATTATGCTTGGAGTTCCAAAAACAGGACCAAAAAAAATTGATGTAAATGAAATAATAAATATTTTAGGTATAAATCACATTCTTAAAAAGTACCCACATCAAATAAGTGCCGGTGAAGCTCAAAGAACATCTTTAGCAAGATCATTATGCGCTGAGCCTGATTTACTTTTGTTAGATGAACCTTTGTCAAATATTGATGAGAACTTTAAGGAGGAAATACAAAGAAACTTAAAAAAAATAATTAAAAATTATAAAATAACAACAATAATTGTAACTCACGATTCTTATGAAGCTTTTTATCTTGGAGATAAATGTGGAGTAATCTTGGATCAAACATTAAAACAATTTGATACACCTTACAATATTTATCATTTACCTAATTCAATTGAAGTTGTCGAATTTCTAAACAGAGGCGTTTTAATACCAGCAAAAGTAACAAGTCCAAAAAGTTTAGAAAACGATGAATTAGGCATAATCACCGGAAATTTTGCAAAGCCGATATCAATAGGTTCTGAGGTTAAACTATTATTGCAACCTGAGGACTTACATCATGATGATAAAAGTAATTTAAAATTTGATGTTGTGGATAAAAAATTTAAAGGAGCAAATTTTATTTATACTTTAAGAACACAAAAAAATTATTTTTTACCTGTGCTTGTTGAGTCTCATCATATACATCAGCATAATATCAATGATAAATTCGGTTTAAAAAAACCTATACATATCGAGCATATAGTCTGTTTTTGATTAATCTTCTAATGACTTTAATTTCTTTTTGAGTTGTTCAGGAAGATTTTCAAACCATTTTTTTTCTTGTCCAGATATTGGTAAAACTTGTCCGTATTCGACCATTTGAGAAGGCTCAAGATCTAAAATATATACCCAGACATTTGACAAATCTATTTTTAAACTATTTGCTAATAATTTTTTTAGTTTATCAATTAATTGGTCTTTTACTTCTTTTGGGCGTCCAGCTCTTATTTGACCATTTAAATAAATTTGAGGATCTTTAACAAGTTTACCTCCCATAAAATGATCGTCTTTACTTGTTTCGTTAAATAAAACTTGTGCAAAATATGTATTGGCACCCGTGACTTCACTATGAATTTTAGTAATGCCCTCTGCAATAATTTTTTTAACTTCTTTTTTTAAAGTTAAATTAGAGGTTGTAACTGAATATGTGGGCATGAAATCAATTTAACTAGCAAAAATTTTTTTTTCAACTAAAATAAAATAATGGGGTGTCTTTAAAGACTGAGATTATACCCATAGAACCTGTCCGGTAATTCAGAAAGGGAGACAATGGATAAAACATATTTTCTAAGTCAATCTACATCACTTACGTTAGTTATTATTATAAGTTTAGTATTTGTTTCTTTAGGACTTTATAATTCAAAAAAATACCAAGGACTTAATAATTATTTAACTGCAAATAGAAACATAGGTTTATTTTCTTTAACAACAAGTTTAACAGCATCAGCGTTAGGGGCATGGATTTTATTCGGCCCAGCCTCAGCAGCAACTTGGGGAGGAATAGGAGCGGTCATTGGATATTCACTAGGTACAGCCTTTCCAATGTTTTTTTTGATATATTTAGGAAAAAAAATTAGAAAAGAATTTCCTAAAGGATCTTCCTTAATTGAGTTTATGCGAAAGAAGTTTGGAAAAAGTTTATTCAAACTTATTTTATTAATGACGATTTTTTATATGTTCATTTTTTTATGTGCTGAGGTTACTGCAGTTGCTGTCTTGATAAATTATATTTCAGGTACAGAACTTTGGATAACTGCTTTAATTGTATTATTATCTACACTCGCTTATACTTTATATGGAGGTTTAAGAGCTTCTATATTTACTGATAATATTCAAATGATCGTTATGGGAGTTCTTTTATTGATCTCTCTAGTTTATATAAACTCATTTACAGGCTCAGAATTTTCATTTGAATTTATAAATAAAAAAAATCCACAGTTTTTAAGTTCATCTTACATTCCAAATTATACTGCAGGAATGACTTTCTTTATTGCTGTTGCCGCAACTAATTTATTTCATCAGGGTAATTGGCAAAGAGTGTATGCAGCGAAAAATTTTGAAACCTTAAGAAAGAGCTTAATTATATCTTTCTTTTTAATTATACCTATAGTCTTTTAT
This sequence comes from uncultured Pelagibacteraceae bacterium, assembly GCA_902624345.1. Taxonomy (GTDB): domain Bacteria; phylum Pseudomonadota; class Alphaproteobacteria; order Pelagibacterales; family Pelagibacteraceae; genus Pelagibacter. The sequence continues at coordinate 7,832 of CACNXI010000019.1, forward strand.
ATGGGTTTTACAGGAATGGTTGCCTTTTCAATTGACCCAACCAATAGACCTGATCTTGGGTTTTTTACTTTATTGCTTAAGAAGAAAACAGAGCTGTTGTCATTATTTGTAATTGTATTAGGTTTAGCTTTAACAATTTC
>CACNXI010000020.1 GCA_902624345.1 uncultured Pelagibacteraceae bacterium
GAAATTTCCTTATAACGCTGATTTTTTAATTAAAAATTTTGATTATAAACCTGGAAAAAAAATGGGAAAAAAACTAAAAGAACTAGAAACACATTGGGTTGATAATGATTTTAAAATCTCTAAAGAAGAAATTAAGAAAATTGTTCTTAATTAAAGATATTTGACATCTTCAATTTCAAAATTTTTTTCACCGGAAGGAGTTTTTATTTCAACTAAATCATTTTTATTTTTTCCTATTAAACCTTTTCCTATTGGTGATTGAAAAAAAATGAGGTTTTTTTTAAGATCAGCCTCGTCTTTGCCAACAATTTTATATGTTAATTTTTCGTTCGTATCTAAATCTTTTAGGTAAACAGTTGAGCCAAATATTACCTTTCCAAGATTTTCAATTTTAGTTACATCGATAACATTAGCTCTTGCAATAATATCCTCAATTTGCTGAATACGACCTTCGTTATGTGACTGCTGCTCTTTAGCTGCATGATATTCAGCATTTTCTTTTAAATCGCCATGTGATCTAGCCTCCGAAATAGCAGATACTATTTCTGGCCTCTTTTTTTCTTTTAAAAAAACTAATTCTTCTTTTAGTTTAGTTAATCCGTTAACTGTTATCGGTTCTTTCATAAATTAGTTTATTCCCAATTAGCTGTAGGAGGTAAAGACATCAAAATAGCTTCCACGTTTCCTCCAGTTTGTAATCCAAATTTAGTGCCTCTGTCATGCAGCAAATTAAATTCAACATACCTACCTCTTTTTTTATTTTGAATTAGTTTGTCCTTTTTCTTCCATCTTTTTTTAATTTTTTTTGCAATTATTTCTTTAAATAAATATGAAAAAACTATACCCACATCTCTTACAAAAGCGAAATCTTTGTTCCAATTTTCCTTCTTATAATCGAAAAATATCCCCCCAATTCCTCTTGGTTCATTTCTGTGATGTAAATAAAAATAATCATCACACCATTTTTTATATTTTTTATAATAGTTTTTGCCATGTTTATTGCACATCATTCTTAATTTTTTCTCAACAATTTTTTCAATTACTGAGTCTTTAAAGCACGGTGTAAAATCCATTCCTCCACCAAACCATCCATGATCAGTAATTATGTATCTTGTATTGAAATGCATTGCTGGGATATGGGGATTTTTCATATGCATAACAATTGATATGCCTGATGCCCAAAAATTTTTACTGTTGTTAAATCTAGGTATTTTTTTTTTAAATTCATTTGAAAAATTTCCATATACTTCAGAAAAATTTACACCTACTTTCTCAAAAATATTTCCGTTTTTAAGAAGCTTTGATTTTCCACCACCCTCATCTTTTGTTTCGCTTCTAGACCAAACCTTCGTTTTAAAATGAGAGGATCCATTTTCAATATTCTCAATCTCGTGACAAATTAATTCTTGAATGGTTAAAAACCAATTTCGTGCTAATTTTTTTTTAATATTCTCTTCCATAGATTAATTTGATTATAATATTAATTTGGACACCACCATTGATACAGTGGTCGATAAATTTAACGATCTTTTTTTTTTAAGAATAGGTATTTTTATTCTCTTGTCTACTTCATGATGAATATTCTTTGGCACACCTGCACTTTCTCTACCAAATAAAAAAGTATCATCTTTTTTTATTTTAAATGATTTGAACGAATCTTTAGCTTTTGTAGTCATAAGTATTACTCTAGAGTTTTTCTTTGCCTCAAAAAACTGATCTGAGTTCTCATAAATTTTAATCATTTTTTCATCTAAATAGTCCATTACTACTCTTCTAAAACGCTTGTCATGAAAAGTGAAGCCACATGGTTCAATAATCTCCAATTTTACACCCAAACATGAGCAAGTTCTTATTATGGATGCAGTGTTTTGAGGAATGTCAGGCTGATAGAGAGCAATTTTAGCTGTTAATTTTGGGTTATTATGTGTCATTCTTGCTATAGAAAAATTCCACTTTTATATTATATGAAATCATATAATAAATAAATTAAGTATTAATGTCAGACAAAAAAAAACCTAATAGAAGAGACTTTATTTTCACAGCTACTGCTGCTGTAGGAGCAGTTGGAGCAGGAGCTGCCGCATGGCCTTTAATTGATCAAATGAATCCTGATGCCTCGGTTAAGGCTCTTGCTAGCACAGAAGTAGATGTAAGTAGTTTACAGCCAGGCCAGTCTGTTACTGTTTTGTGGAGAGGCAAACCTGTATTTATAAAAAGACGAACAGAAAATGAAATTAATGAAGCGAGAAATGTAAACATTTCTGATTTAAAACATCCTGAGAAAGATGAGGACAGAGCGCAAAATCCAGAGTGGTTAGTTATGTTAGGTGTTTGTACTCATTTAGGATGTGTACCACTTGGTGACAAAGGTGAATATGGTGGCTGGTTTTGCCCATGTCATGGTTCACATTATGATACATCTGGAAGAATAAGAAAAGGTCCAGCACCAACCAATTTAGAAATTCCAAAGTACGAATTTGTAAATAGTAACACAATTAAGATAGGTTAAAATGAGCGATCACAATTACACACCATCATCAAAATTTGGAAAATGGTTTAATGACAGATTACCTTTGCTTACACTAGCAAATCACTTAACAGATTACCCGACTCCTAAAAATTTAAACTATTGGTGGACGTTTGGGGGTATTTTAACATTTTGCTTAATTACTCAAATTATTACTGGTCTTGTTTTGGCTATGCATTACATAGCTCATGCAGACTTAGCTTTTAGTAGCGTTGAACACATCATGAGAGATGTAAATTATGGATGGCTCATAAGATATATTCATGCAAACGGAGCTTCAATGTTTTTCCTAGCAGTTTATATTCACATATTTAGATCTTTGTTTTATGGGTCTTATAAAGCCCCAAGAGAGATTATATGGATTTTAGGAATTATGATTTACTTATTGATGATGGCCGCAGCTTTTATGGGTTATGTATTACCTTGGGGACAAATGAGTTTTTGGGGAGCTACAGTTATTACTAACTTGTTTAGTGCCATCCCATTAGTAGGCGAAAGTATAACAACATGGTTATGGGGCGGTTACTCAGTTGACAATCCAACGTTGACAAGATTTTTTACACTACACTATCTTATACCATTTTTGATTTTGGGTCTGGTTGTTTTACACATTTGGGCACTTCATGTCCCAGGTAACAATAATCCAGTTGGTATAGATATTCAAAAGCCCTCTAAAGATACTGTGCCTTTCCATCCATACATTGTAATAAAAGATTTATTTGCATTACTATTATTTATGATTGTATTTGCCTTTTTTGTATTTTATTCTCCAAACATTCTTGGGCACGCAGACAATTATATAGAAGCGAACCCGTTAGTAACTCCAGCTCATATTGTACCAGAGTGGTACTTGTTACCATTTTATGCAATCCTAAGATCAATTCCTGATAAGCTTTTAGGAGTTGTTGCAATGTTATCAGCGATATTTATTTTAGCGGCGTTACCGTGGTTAGATACTTCAAAAGTAAGATCTGCAGTTTTTAGACCGTTATATAAACAATTTTACTGGATACTTGTAATCGATGTTTTAATATTAGGTTATGTAGGGGCAATGCCAGCAGAGGGATTATATTTATTAATTGCAAGGGTAGCTACTGCATATTACTTTTTACACTTTTTATTAATACTTCCAATTTTGGGTAAAATTGAAAAAACAACACCTTTACCTCTAAGTATTACTAGTCCAGTTTTAGGAGGATCGGCAGATCTCGCAATGGCGAAAAGCACAGATGTAAGAAAAGAGAAGTTATAGTGCAAAGAATATTTAAAATTCTTTTTTTCCTTTTAATTTTGAATACAAATTTTGCAAATTCAATATCTGCAGAAAACACAAGTAAATTATTAACAACTGACTGGTCTTTTAAAGGTCCATTCGGTAAATTCGATAGAGCTTCACTTCAAAGAGGTTATCAAGTTTACAATGAAGTCTGTGCTTCTTGTCATTCTTTAAAATATGTTTCATATAGAAATTTGTCTGAGAAAGGCGGGCCAGAATTTTCTGTAAAAGAAGCAAAGGCAATTGCTGCAAGTTTCGAAATTACTGATGGGCCAAATCAAGATGGTGAAATGTTTACAAGACCGGCGAAACTTTCTGATAAATTTGTAATGCCATACAGTAATGAAGAGGAAGCCAAATCAGCTAATGGAGGTGCCTATCCACCAGATATGTCTGTTTTGGTGAAAGCGAGAGCAGGTGGAGCTGACTATATATATTCAGTTTTACTAGGCTATGTGGACCCACCAGAAAATATAAAACTAGATGATGGGGTATATTACAACAAATACATGTACGGAAACAAAATCAAGATGCCTAAACAACTTTCTGATGGTCTTGTAGAATATTCTGATGGGACAAATGCTACTGAAGAACAAATGGCAAAAGATGTTACAAGCTTTCTTATGTGGACTGCAGAACCTCATTTAGAGCAAAGGCACAAAACAGGATTTAGAGCAATTGTTTATTTGATCATACTTACTCTGCTAGTCTATTTTAGTATGAAAAAAATATGGTCAAGAGTTGAAACGAATGTTTAAAATATCGCCGTCTTTTACAATATAATCTTTTCCCTCTAACCTCATTTTACCATTATTTTTAGAATTGACCCAGCCATCATTATCCAAAAAATCATCATAAGAAACAGTTTCCGCTCTAATAAAACCTTTTTCAAAATCTGTATGAATTTTTCCTGCAGCAGTGGATGCCAAACTATTTTTTTCAATTGTCCAAGCTCTACTTTCTTCAGGGCCTGAGGTAAAAAAAGTATTTAATTCTAACAATTTATAACCTTTATTAATTAGGTTATTTAAACCTGTTGTTTTAATTCCCATAACCTTCATAAAATTTTCTTTTTCATCATTATTTAATTGATTAATTTGGTTTTCGATATCAGCTGATATAATTAAAACATTTTCCATATTTACAGATTTTTTTACTTGTTCAGTATATTTATTACCATTTTGTATACTATCTTCGTCAACATTGCATACGTATAACTTTGGTTTTAATGAAAGAAGACCAGAGGAGGATATCTCATTTTTATGGAAATTTTGCTTTAAGTTATCAATTGGCTTATCATTATTAATTAATTCTAATGCTTGATTAAGTAATTCAAATTCTTTTTCATTTAAATTTTTTTTATTTTTTTTATCAATCCTTTTTTGAATTGAATCTAAATCTGCTAATTTCATTTCAGTCTCTATAATTTCTAAATCTCTAATTGGATCAACATTAGGATTAACGTTTTGAATATCAGTTGAGTCGAAACATCTTAAAAGATGTATAATCGCATCAACTTCTCTTATATGGGATAAAAATTTATTTCCTAAACCTTCACCTTTCGAGGCTCCTTTTACAAGTCCTGCGATGTCCACAAAAGTAATACTTGTATAAATTTTCTTTTTGGATTTTGAAATCTGAACAAGTTTATCAAGCCTTGTGTCTACAACAGGTACCTTACCAACATTAGGTTCGATTGTGCAAAAAGGAAAATTTCCAGAAAGCGCTTTAGTAGAATTTGTTAATGCATTAAATAAAGTTGATTTTCCAACATTAGGCAAACCTACGATACCGCATTTAAAACCCATTCAATTATTTATTGTTTACGGTACTTGAAAATAAGTCCAGTTTTTTTTCAATCAGAATTGATAAATTATCTGTGATATTTTCTTTTATTGATTCAAGTTCTGTTTTCTCATCTTCGTCAAAATCTTTTAGGACATGGTCATTAACTGCTATGTTATTTTTTGGTTTACCAATACCAATTCGAACTCTTGAATATTCTTTTCCTATAAATTTATCAATTGAGGCAATACCATTATGTCCTGCATCTGAGCCACCAAACTTTGCTTTAACTTTCCCAAAATCAATATCTAAATCATCATGAAAAACAATTACATCCTCTGCATCAATTTTAAAGTACTCCATTAATTCTCTGATACATATTCCTGAATTATTCATAAAGGTTAGAGGTTTTATTGCATAAACCTTTTTATTATTGATGTTTCCGGTTGTAAGAAGACCTTTAAATTTTGGTTTTTGTTTTGATAACTTAAATTTATTATTTATTGCGTCAATAATTTTAAAACCGATGTTGTGTCTATTATTTTCAGAATTCGGTGTAGGATTTCCTAGGCCAACAAAAAGTAACATTATTTAATTAAATTCTTCAATTGTAAATTATTTTTTTTCTGGCTGACCTTTTTTTGGGTCCTCTTTTTTATCAGCTTCTTTTTTCTCACCCTCAGCCCCTTTAGCATCTTTTGCATCACCAGTTTCTGCAGCTCCTTCACCAGTTGCAGCAGCTGCTTCCGCACCTTCTGCTCCTTCTTCTGTCTCTGCTGGTTTTTCTGGTTCTTTAATAACTGTTGGTGCTGCCACAGTTGCGATCACAAAGTCTCTTCCACGAATAGTTGGTTCAACATTTTCAGGAAGTTTAATTGAAGAAATTTTAAAAGAATGTCCTATATCAACTCCATCTAAATCAACAACCAGTTCACTTGGAATGTTTTCAGATGGACATTTTAGTTCTACTTTCCTACGAACTATATTTAATACACCACCTCTTTTCAAACCAGGAGATTTTTCTGTGTTGATAAAATTTACTGGTATTTCAATTATTACACTTGAACCTTTTACAATTCTTAAAAAGTCAATATGAATTGGATCGTCAGTTAAGATATCGTAAGAAATTTCTTTAGGTAAAACATTTTCATCCTTACCGTCAATTTTTAAATTTAATATACTTGATAAAAAGTTCTCTTTCTCAATTAGATTTTTCAATAATTTTTTTGATATAGATATTTTTTGAGTTTCAGATTTTCCACCATAGACTATACCAGGAACATTACCTTCTGATCTTAGTTTATTTACTTCACCAGAGGTTTTGGTATTTCTTAAACTCGCATCTATCGTATTCATAAAGAAAAAGCGTTTTAACTCAAGTTAGTTAATAAAACAAGTAAATTATTTAAACAAAAATGAAACAGATGTAGAATTTGATATTCTTCTAATTGCTTCACCCATTAAGTTAGAAATTGACAAAATTTCAATATTTTTGGCGGATCTTACTTTATTCTCATTATTAATTGTGTCTGTAATTACAAGTTTTTTGATTGGAGATTTTTTAATAGCTTTCACAGCATCTCCACTTAAAACACCGTGAGTAATATAAACATAAACGTCTTTTGCGCCTCTTTGTTTAAGAGCCTTAGCAGCATTTATAATTGTTCCACCAGAGTCAATTATGTCATCATTTATTATACAAGTTTTTCCTTTTACATCTCCAATTACATTCATGACTTGAGATTGGCCAGGCTTTGGTCTTCTCTTGTCAATAATTGCAAGCCCTACATTTAAATTTCTTCCTAGAGCCCTTGTTCGCTCAACTCCTCCGACGTCAGGCGCAACACAAATTATATTTTTACTTTTAATTTTTTTCTTAATATGTCTTGCAAATAACGGTGTTGTAAAAAGGTTATCTACCGGAATATCAAAAAAACCTTGAATTTGACCAGCGTGCAAATCTACAGTAACAACTCTATCTGCTCCTGCTTTTGTAATTAAATTTGAAACTAGTTTTGCAGAAATAGAAGTTCTAGGAACCACTTTTCTATCTTGTCTTGCGTAACCAAAATAAGGAATTACTGCAGTGATATTTTTAGCAGATGATCTTTTGAGAGCATCTATACAAAGCAACATTTCCATTAAATTGTCATTTGCTGGGGAAGAAACTGA
>CACNXI010000021.1 GCA_902624345.1 uncultured Pelagibacteraceae bacterium
TTGGATTATTAAATTTAGCCCAAACTGAGTCTGGGAAAAATTTTTTATAATTATTTTCTATAATATGAAATATTTCATGATGAATTACTCTTTCAAAATCATCATCATTTGTATTGATATTTAATAAAATTGTTTCCATCTCTGGGTTAGCAAAACCAAGAGCATTAATCTCACCAACTTTTAACTTTTCACATAAAACGATATATTTTAGTTTTATTTTTTCAAAAAGTGCCTTTTTAAAAACATTCAACTCATTTTTAGTTTTTATATATTTTTTCTCAATACTATAGCTATTTGATTTTTTACAGCTAACATTGTTCATTCCTGAATTGGTAACGAAGTCTTTTTTAGGGGTTAAATATCTCAAATTATTTTCTTTATCTATTTGATAAATCTTCAGATTGGGTATTTTTATTAATTCATAAATTTGGTCAGCTTTAGATTGAAAAATTGTGAAGAATAATAATAATATTAAAATATTTAATTTCATTTTTTGAATATAAACATATTAGAATTTAATATCATATGGTACATTAAAGAAATGAAAAAAAAGAAAAAGAGAGAGTCAGATCCAAAATCAGTCCCAAATCTTTTTACTAGTAAATACATTGTCTATTATTATGGATTTTTTTGGATGGTACTAATATCGATTGTTGTATTTTCGTGAAAAAAAAGAATAAAGATCCCATCCAACCTGTAAGTGGAACAGTAGTTCCTAGATTTGCAGGTCCAAGTACTTTTGCAAGGTTGCCAGAGTTAAGGGATGTAGAAAGTTGCGATGTAGCAATCGTTGGCATTCCTTTTGATGCAGGCACAAGCTACAGACCAGGCGCAAGATTTGGTCCCCAAAGCATAAGACAGGCTTCAAGGCATTTAAGAACTAACTACCATCCAAATTACGATGTTGAACCATTTAAAGTTCAGCAAGTTGCTGACGCTGGGGATATAACTTGTAATCCATTTAATATCGATGAAGCAATAAAACAAATAGAAAAAGGAGCTTACGATTTACTTAAAAAAACTGGAAGAATTATAAGTATGGGAGGAGATCACACGATAGCATTTCCACTTTTAAGAGCAATCAACAAAATAAATGGAGGACCCGTAGCACTTGTTCATTTTGATGCACATCTTGATACATGGGATACTTACATGGGTGCTCCTTATACTCATGGAACACCTTTTCGAAGAGCTAGAGAAGAAAATTTATTTTTAGATGATGCATCAATGCACGTTGGCATAAGAGGACCACTCTACAGCAGAGATGATCTTAAAAACGATGAAAGTTTTGGATTTAAAACAATTCATTGCGATGAATTCCAAAGTGAGGGAGTTGATAAAATTGTTCAAAGAATAAGAAAAAGAGTAGGCGACAATCCATTGTATTTATCAATTGATATAGACGTTCTTGATCCAGCATATGCACCAGGTACGGGAACACCTGAGATAGCAGGTATGTCTACAAGAGAAATGGTAAACGTAATAAGAGGATTATCGGGAATGAAACTGATTTCAGCAGATGTTGTAGAGGTCTCCCCTGCTTATGATCACGCTGAGGTAACATCATTAGCCGCAGCAACAATAATTTATGAAATCACTAATTTATTTGCAAAAGTAAAAGGATAAGTTAATTTCCTGTCATGTCTGACAAAAAAAAATTTTATATTAATGGTAAATGGGTTTCACCAAAAAGTAGTAAAAGCATTAAAGTAATAAATCCTGCAACAGAAGAAGTTTGTGCAGAAATATCTTTAGGTTCAAAAGAAGATGTTAATGATGCAGTTTTGTCTGCAAAAGAAGCTTTCAAAACATGGGCTTTCTCATCAAAAAAAGAAAGATTAGAACCATTAGAGAAATTATATGAACTATATAAAAAGAGATGGTCAGATATCGCAGAGACCATTACTACAGAAATGGGAGCTCCAAAAGATTTTTCAACAAAATTGCAAGCAGGAACAGGTGCTGCTCATATAAAAACTTTTATTAGATACCTAAAAGAATTTGATTTTGAGAAACCACTAGGGGAGCATGCAAAAAATCAAAGACTTATTTATGAACCTAAAGGTGTGTGCGCATTAATTACACCTTGGAATTGGCCAATGAACCAAACATGTTTAAAAGTTATGCCCGCTTTAGCTTCAGGCTGCACTATGATTTTAAAACCATCTGAAGTAGCACCACTATCAGCAATGATATTAACAGAACTCATTGATGAAGCAGGTTTTCCTCCAGGAGTTTTCAATTTAGTTAATGGAGATGGCACAACAACGGGAGATGCTTTAACAAGCCACCCAGATATAAACATGATCTCATTTACAGGATCAACAAGAGCAGGGGCTTTAATATCGCAAAATGCAGCTAAAGATTTCAAAAGAGTTAGTCTTGAACTTGGTGGAAAAGGAGCAAATATAATTTTTAAAGATGCAGACCCTGAAGCTATCGAGAGAGGAGCTTTGAGATGCTTTAGAAACTCAGGCCAATCTTGTAATGCACCAACAAGAATGCTTGTCGAAAAAAGTATGTATGACGAGGCGGTTGAAAGAGTAAAAAAATTTGCAAATACTATGAAAGTTGGAGATCCTAAAAAAGAAGGAGAACACATCGGTCCAGTAGTATCTGAAGTACAATACAAAAAAATACAATCGCTTATTCAAAAAGGTATTGATGAAGGTGCCAAACTTGTTGCAGGGGGAGTAGGAAAACCTGATGGAATAGATAAAGGTTACTTTGTTAAACCTACAGCCTTTGCCGACGTTAATAATCAAATGGAAATTGCAAGAACTGAAATTTTTGGTCCAGTGCTTTCAATTATACCTTTCGAAAACGAGGAAGAAGCAATAAGTATTGCAAATGATACTGATTACGGTCTAACTAATTACATTCAAACTAAAGATAAAGAAAAAGCCAATAGAGTTGCAAGAAGACTTAGATCTGGAATGGTAGATGTTAACGGAGCTGGTATAGCAGTCGACGCACCGTTTGGGGGGTTCAAACATTCTGGTATAGGTCGTGAAGCTGGAAAAGAAGGCTTATTGGAATTTTTAGAAGTAAAATCAGTTGGTGGATGGGCTAATTAAATTTTGATTTTTCTTTAACACCATCTAAAAATTTAAGACATTTTTTTAATTCTTCTAACTTAATAAATTCATCAACTTTGTGTGCTTGTTCAATTGATCCAGGTCCACAAACAACTGTGCTAATTCCAATTTCTTGAAAAAGACCTGCCTCTGTACCAAAAGACACAACTTCGCGTGAATTATCTCCAGTAATGCTAGATACTAATTCACAAGCTTCAGAATTCTTTTCTCTATCAAAACCTATGATTTCTCCAATTACTTCCTTTCGTATCTCAGATTTCGCATAAACTTTTTGCATTTCTGGAAGTAAATCTTTCTCTATGAATTTATCTATTTCGTTATTAACAAATACACCATCCTCTTTTACAACTGGTCTTAATTCCCAATCAACCTTACATTTGTCAGCGATTACATTTCTTGCAATACCACCTGAAATACCCCCTATTTGTAATGTGGTATATGGTGGGTTAAACACAGAATTTTTAGGTTTTCTTTTTTTTAAAACTTCTCTTAATTGCATAAGTTTTTGAATAAATTTCGAGGCATATTCTACTGCATTAACTCCTTTGTCAGGCTGTGAACCATGACCAGCAAGACCATGAAAATGTGTTGTATATTCATAACAACCTTTGTGAGCATCAATTATTTTCATATTAGTTGGCTCTCCAACAATACACAAAGAGTCTTTTATTTTTCTTTTTTTTAATTCATCTATTAAAAGGGGTGCTCCTTGGCACGCTGTCTCTTCATCAAAAGTAAAAGAAAAATGGATATCTCGATCTAATTTTTCAGAGGAAAATACTGGCGCATAGGCCAACACGCATGCCAAAAAACCCTTCATATCACACGATCCTCTTCCAAACAGTTTCCCATCTTTAATTGTTGCTTTAAAAGGATCAGTTGACCAACTTTTTGTTACAGGCACCACATCAGTATGACCCGAGAAAATTATAGATTTTTTTCCATTCTTTTTTTTTGATTTTAATGTTGAAAATAGGTTTACTCTCTTCTTATCATTATCAAATACTTTAAATGATGATGCTCCGGCATCACCTAAAATTTTTTCACAATAATTAATAATAGAGTTATTATCCTCACCTGAAATAGTTTTAAACCCTATCAAATCAGAGAGAATTTTAATTGAATCGTTATATAATTTATCTGAATTATTTTCTGTACTCATTCGTAAAAAGAATTATATATTAATTCCATGAAAGAACAAATATCCTATGATCAATTTGATAAGATAGATTTAAGAATCGGTACTGTAATTTCAGTCGAAAAAAATGAAAAGGCTCGAAAACCTTCACTAGTTGTAAGGGTTGATTTTGGAAAAGAAATAGGCATTAAACAATCTTCTGCCCAAATTACACATTATTATAATGAGGTAAATTTGAAGAATAAACAGGTTATTGGTGTCTGTAATTTTGCAGAAAAAAATATTGCTGGAGTTGTTTCCCAGGTTTTAATACTTGGTGCAATAGATCAAGAAGGAAAAGTAGTATTACTTCACCCTTCTCAGAAAACTGAAGACGGATTACCGGTAGCTTAATTTGCTAGTAAATTTGCGACAAATGATAAATTTATTTAATTTTTTTATTATGTTATGTCAGCTTACTTTTTACTCAAAAAAAATTTGATATGAAACCAGGAAATAAAAACTCTTATAAATCACTTACCTCGATTAAAATTAATGAAAAAGAATATAATTATTTTTCTTTAAAAATTGCAGAAAATAATGGTTTAAAAGGTATAGAAAAATTACCGAAATCTTTAAAAGTTTTATTAGAAAATTTACTGCGGTATGAAGATGATAAGACTGTCACCAAAGACCAAATTCTTGCTTTGCAAAAATGGTTAAAAGATAGAAAGTCTGAGACAGAAATTGCGTATAGACCCGCTAGAGTACTTTTGCAAGACTATACGGGAATACCTGCAGTTGCAGATTTAGCTGCTATGCGAGAAGCTGTTAAGGAAAAAAATAAGGATCCACAAATAATCAATCCATTGTCCTCTGTTGATTTGGTAATCGACCATTCGGTACAAGTCGATACATTTTCAACACCAGACTCATTAAAAAAGAATGTTGAAATTGAATTCCAGAGAAATGCTGAGAGATATTCTTTTTTGAAATGGGGACAACAAGCTTTTGATAATTTTAGAATTGTTCCTCCAGGCACAGGTATATGCCATCAAGTAAATCTTGAGTATCTTTCTAAAGTTGTTTGGAAAGAAAAATTTAAGGACAAAGATTATATCTTTCCAGATACGTTGGTAGGAACTGATAGTCATACTACTATGGTAAATGGCTTATCTGTTCTTGGATGGGGGGTAGGAGGTATAGAAGCTGAAGCCGGTATGCTGGGGCAACCGATTTCTATGCTAATACCTGAAGTAATTGGTTTTGAAATAATAAATAAACTTCCAGAAGGTACCACAGCTACTGATTTAGTTTTGACAGTTGTTAAAATGTTAAGAGATAAAGGTGTTGTTGGAAAGTTTGTTGAATTTTATGGAGAGGGACTGAAAAATTTAACTCTAGCTGATAGAGCAACTATAGCTAATATGGCACCAGAGTACGGAGCAACCTGTGGTTTTTTCCCGATTGATGATGAAACCTTAAAATATTTAGAATTCTCTGGTAGAGATAAAAATCAAGTAGAAATAGTAAAAAGATATGCACAAGAACAAGGGCTATGGGTAAGTGATAATATAGTTTTTACTGACACACTAAAATTGGATATGTCTACAGTTGTGCCAACTATCTCTGGGCCTAAAAGACCTCAAGACAAAGTTTTATTAACAGAAGCTTCTAAAAATTTTAATTTAAATTTTAAGAATATTACAAAAAGGGAATCTTTTTCCACCTCAAAAGTTGCTGGAACAGATTATGAAATTAAAGACGGTTCTATTTTAATAGCTGCAATAACCTCATGCACAAATACATCAAATCCCAATGTATTAATTGGGGCAGGTTTGCTAGCTAAGAAAGCTTGTGATCTTGGGCTAACAACAAAGCCGTGGGTAAAAACTTCTCTTGCACCAGGGTCTCAAGTAGTTACTGATTATTTAACAAAGGCTGGTTTAAACGTTTATTTAGATAAGTTAGGTTTTAATCTCGTCGGTTACGGTTGCACAACTTGTATTGGTAACTCGGGTCCTTTACCAGAAAATATATCCTCAGCCGTTCAAAAAAATAATATTTATGCAGTTTCAGTATTATCTGGTAATAGAAATTTTGAAGGAAGAATCTCTCCATTGATTAAAGCTAATTATTTGGCATCACCACCTCTAGTAGTAGCCTATGCACTAGCTGGACATATGAAATTTGATTTTTATAAAGATTCATTGGGCAAATCTAAAGATGGTAAAGATATTTTCTTAAAAGATATATGGCCATCTAACAAAGAAATTGAAGATACGTTAAGTAATTCTCTAAACGCAGAAATGTTTATTAATAGATATTCGAATGTATCCAAAGGACCATCGCAATGGCAAAATATTAAAACAAAAGAAAGCAGCATTTATGAATGGGATGATAACTCAACATATGTAAAAAAACCTCCATTCTTTGACAATCTTAAAGATAGCCCGGATGGATTTAAAGATATTATTAATGCAAGACCTTTATTAATTCTAGGGGACATGGTTACGACAGATCATATTTCTCCAGCGGGCTCAATTCAAAAAGAAAGTCCTACAGGGGATTATTTTATGAAAAATCAAGTTTTACAAAAAGATTTTAATTCATACGGGTCTAGGAGAGGCAACCATGAGGTAATGATGAGAGGAACTTTTGCAAATATTAGAATTAGAAATGAGATGGCACCAGGAACAGAGGGAGGGTTTACTAAATTGTATCCTGAGGAAAAAATAATGCCAGTTTTTGAAGCAGTAGAGAAATACAAAAAAAGAAAAACTGATTTAATTGTCATTGGTGGTAAAGAATATGGAACAGGCTCCTCAAGGGATTGGGCAGCTAAGGGTACAAAACTTTTAGGTGTAAAATCTGTATTTGCTGAAAGTTTTGAGAGAATTCATCGATCGAATTTAATTGGAATGGGAATATTGCCATTACAATTCATAGATGGTATGGACAGAAAAAAATTAAAGCTTACAGGTTCAGAAATAATTACAGTCAATGGAATAGAAAAAGGATTAAATCCTGGAGATAAATTGTCTGTGGAATTCAAATATCAAAATGGAGAAATAAAAAAAATTAAAATGCTTTGCAGAATAGATACAAATAATGAGCTCGAATATTATAA
>CACNXI010000022.1 GCA_902624345.1 uncultured Pelagibacteraceae bacterium
ATGGAAGAAGAATTTTTTGAAGATGGAGATCAGAAAGAAAATGTAGAAAATATCATTCAAAAACTAAATGTTTCAAAAAGCAACAAAGAATATAAAATTTTTACAAGTAATTTTGATGAAATTGAAAAAGCTGAAAATTTAGAAAAAGATGATGAAATTAAAAAACTAAGAAATAATTTAGATCAACAACTTACTAGTTTTCAGGATGTTATAACTAAACTTGCTAACAAATTGCAAAGGCAATTGTTAGCAAAGCAAAATAGATCATGGGAATATGATTTGGAAGAAGGTTTATTAGATAGTTCGAAATTAAGCAGAATAATTATAGATCCACAAAACTCTCTGTCATTTAAAAAAGAAAAAGATTACGAGTTTAAAGATACTATGGTAACACTTTTAATTGATAACTCAGGATCAATGCGAGGAAGGCCAATTACTATTGCTGCATTATGTGCAGATATACTTTCAAGAACACTTGAGAGATGCAACGTTAAAGTGGAGATACTCGGTTTTACAACCAAGAACTGGAAAGGTGGAGAGGCAAGAGAAAAATGGAGCAAGAATGGTAAACCAAAAAATCCAGGAAGACTAAATGATTTAAGACATATTATTTATAAAGCAGCTGATGTGCACTGGAGGCAATCAAAAAAAAATCTTGGACTAATGCTCAAAGAAGGATTGCTTAAAGAAAATATTGATGGAGAAGCAATACTATGGGCATTTAATAGAATTGTTAAACGAAAAGAAGAGAGAAAGATAATGATGGTTATTTCTGATGGTGCTCCTGTTGATGACTCAACTCTATCGGTAAACTCAGGTGATTATTTGGAGAAACATTTAAAAAGAACTGTAAAATTTATAGAAACTAACTCAGACATCGAACTACTCGCAATTGGTATTGGTCATGACGTTTCGAGATATTATAAAAAGGCAATCAAAATTTCTGATGTGCAAGAATTAGGTGATGTTATGATTTCTCAACTCAGCAATCTATTTGAAAAAAAGAAGAGTCTTAAAAAATTAAACTAAAGATTTTTAAGATCTTTATTTTTCCAAATTAATAAAACTTCTGCCCCTGATCTAGTTTTTGAATTTCTACAAATTACTTTTGCACCATTTCTTTCAAGTAAAGTTTTTCCAATAAAAATACCAAGACCCAGTCCTGATTTTGACTTGTCATCATTAGACGAAGGCTTAATGTAAGGTTCTCCAATTTTGTTTAAAACATCCTTTGAATAACCATTTCCGTCGTCCTCTATAGATATCTCAGTTAATTGATTATCACTTTTAATCGATATATATATTTTTTTTTTTGCAAATTTATTTGCGTTACCAACAAAATTTCTTATTCCATAAACAATCTCTATTAATTTTGTTATCTTAAAAGAATTTGTGTCTTGGCTGTTGTTCAATATAAACTCCTTACTTGAAATGTCTTCAAACGATTTGATTATTTCATTTACATAATCAAACATTGAACATTCTTGATCAATAAAATCATCTTCAACACCAGGATTTAGTGACAATCTTTTAAGAATTTGACTGCATCTTTCAACTTGGTTTACAAGTAATTCAAGGTCTTTTGTGAGTTCTTTTTTATCTTTAAATTGATCGTGAAGATCTTGGGAAATTATTTTTATAGTCGAAAGGGGTGTGTTTAAAGAATGAGCAGCAGCTGCAGCCTGTCCTCCCAATGATACTAACTCATGTTCTTTTGCAATGAATTCCTCAATCTTATTTAGTGCTTCTTTTCTTAAATTAGACTCTCTTCCAAATAATATTGCAAAATAATTAAGAAAAATAAGTGCAATAATTAAGGATATGGATGTGCCATAATGGTAAAATTCACTAATAATTAATCTTTTGCCTGAAGGGTAAATCAAATGTTTATGGAAAAGGGTAAGTAAAATTATTGAAAATACTGTTATCAAAATTAATGCTAAACTTGTTTTAAAAGACAGATTAGATGAAGAAAAAACGCTTGGAATTATTAAAAAAATTGAAAAGGGATTTATAACTCCCCCTGAAAAGTAAAGTATTAAACTTAATTGAAGTATATCTATCAATAAAAATGAAAATGACGCTCTATTTGAAAGAATATTTTTTTCATAAAAATAAATTAAAATTATGTTGGATATTACCCCTAGAATTATAACAACATTGACAATTAAAATATCAAATTCGAAATTGAAAACATATTTAACAACATTGACTGTTAAGAACTGACCTAAAATTGCTATCCAACGAAGATTGATATAGGTAGTTTTGTTTAATGTATATATTTTCGAAACTGACTTAGGCTCCATACTTAAACATCTAAATTACTAATTTCTAATGCATTTGAAATTATGAAGTCTTTTCTAATAGATACATCATTACCCATTAGAGTATGAATAATTTTCTGATCTTTTTTTTTGTCACTAGAGTATTTGACTTGAAGCAAATTTCTTTTATCTGGATCTAAAGTAGTATTCCATAGTTCATCTGGGTTCATTTCACCAAGGCCCTTAAACCTTTGAATATTTATTTTTGATTTTTCCTCTGACAACATTTTTTCGAATTCCTTTGAACCTTTTTTAAATTTTTTTGAATTTTTAAGATTATTTAAAATAAAATTTTCTAAACTTTTTTCATCTTTAATATAAATGCTTTTACCTGATTTATTTATTTTAAATAAAGGCGGTTGAGCTAAAAAAATATTTCCATTTTCTATAAGTTTATTAAATGGTTTATTATTAAAAAACGTTAATAGTAACGCTCTAATGTGCGACCCATCTACATCTGCATCTGTCATAATAATTATTTTACCATATCTAAGGTCATCTAAATCTATTTCCTCAGCTTTTGGATCAAGACCTAAAGCATTTATCAATGTAACAATTTCATTTGATGAAATCATTTTTGATAGTGCTTTAGTTTTGCTATCGTTCGAGTTTCCATTCTTTTTAGAGTTACCTTCCTCAACATATGTGTTTAGTATTTTTCCCCTTAAAGGTAAAACTGCTTGAAACTCTCTGTTCCTTCCTTGTTTTGCTGAACCACCAGCAGAGTCTCCCTCTACTATGAATAATTCTGTTCCATCCCTTTTTGAGTTTTGACAATCCGCGAGTTTTCCAGGTAAGCCTGTAAGTTCAAGCGCTCCTTTTCTTCGAACACTTTCCCGCGCTTTCCTAGCAACATCTCTTGCTTGAGCCGCTTGGATTATTTTTAACAAAACAATCTTTATTATACTTGGGTTTTGATCAAACCAAGTAGATAATTTTTCGTTCATGAAATTTTCAACAATATTTCTAACCTCTGAAGAAACTAATTTGTCTTTTGTTTGAGAAGAAAATTTGGGGTCAGGCATCTTTATAGATAACACAGCACATAAGCCCTCCTTAATATCATCTCCAGTAATTGAAACTTGATTCTTTTTTAAAATATTATTTTCATTTACATATTTGTTTAAAATTCTTGTAAGTGAACTTCTAAAGCCCAGAAGGTGAGTTCCTCCATCTTTTTGAAATATATTATTTGTATAAGCGTGCATGTCTTCTGAGTACCCTGAGTTCCACTCTAATGAACATTGAATGTTAATGCCATTTTTATCGCCCTCGAGGTAAATTGGTTTTTTAAATAAATCGTTTCCATTTTTATTTTTTAGCTTTTCTTTCCTCTCATTTAAAAAATTAACAAATTCAACTATTCCTCCATCATATTTAAATTCTATCCTTTTCTCTTTTTTTAAGGTCTTATCTAAAACAACTAAATTTACCCCTCTATTTAAGAAAGCTAATTCACGCATCCTTTTTTGAATAATTGTGCTATTGAACTTTGTTGATGAAAATATTTCTTTTGAGGGTAAGAAAGTGATTTTAGTCCCAGTATTTTTTGATTTTCCAACTTGTTTGAGTGGAGATTTTGGATCTCCGTTTTTGAATTCTACAAAATATTTTTTCCCATCTCTTTCAATTTCTAGCTCAAGTTTTTCAGATAATGCATTAACAACCGAAACACCAACTCCGTGAAGTCCACCAGAAACTTTATAAGAATTATGATCAAATTTTCCCCCAGCATGAAGTTGTGTCATTATCACTTCTGCAGCTGATTTTTTTTCAGTTTTATGGAAATCAACAGGTATACCTCGGCCATCATCTGAAACAGTTATCGTTCCATCTTTGTTTATCTCAACAGTAATAGTTTTGCAGTGACCAGCTAATGCTTCATCAATAGAATTGTCAACAACTTCATAAACCATGTGGTGAAGACCAGTTCCATCATCTGTATCTCCGATATACATCCCAGGTCTTTTTCTCACAGCATCCAAGCCTTTTAAAACTTTTATGGAATCAGCTTTATAATTGGAAGTTTGTTGTATTTTTGACATAATTTTATTTTTACGGAAAGAAATACTATATCATTTTTATATCTTGAGATAAAATCGACTTCAAAATAGTCATTAAATTAGTCTTATTATTGTTGATTAATTTAACAATTTTTTTTTTTTTTACATCGAAATTTATAAAAGTTCACTTATTCAACATAAAATGGCGGAGAGAGTGGGATTCGAACCCACGAAAGAGTTTCCCCTAAACACGCTTTCCAAGCGTGCGCCTTAAACCACTCGGCCATCTCTCCTTATAGTTAATGTAAAATAAGGGCATTCTAAATATTTAGTGTATTTTTTAAACCAAAAAGACAAATATCTTTCTGCCAAATAAGCATACAATCTTGTTGTGTCGTAATCCTTTAAATTTTTAAATCCGAAAATATTTTCACATCTTTCAAGCCATGGAAATAAAGTTTCAAACCATTTTTGTGTAATATACGGCTTAGAAATAAACATTATATGTGGATTAAAATAGTTTCTATTTTTAACATATTGATAAAATTCATCTCTGTCACTTTTATCCAAAAGGTTAATTGCTTTTTCAAGATTATTATATCCATGATGCATATCAAAATGTAACAGGATTGTTTGTTTACTTTCATCAAAAAGGATTGATGGTTCTTTAATTATACTTTTCCATCCTCTTTTTAATAATTTTGTTTTTTTAACACCAGAAACTTTGATTGGTTTGCATATAAAACTTTCATAGTGTTGATATTTTTTATCAATATTTAATAAAAGGTTATCCAAATAATTTTTTTCGTTAATAGTTTCTATATTTGCTGTTGGGTTTAACCAAAAACGTCTTTTTTGACAAAAACCAATCCATTCGTTTTTATTTAATTTTAATTGATTTTTCCAATACCAATATTGAAATGTTAATTCAGAATAATTTTTTTCTTTATAATATATATTTTTCTGGGTATTAGATAAAATATACCTTTCATTAAATTTATCATGCCCAACAGCTCCTAGGTTAAATGGAAGTTTTTCCAAAAAATTTATTTTTTTGTCAGTTATACAATACATATCTATATTGTTCATATTATTTAAGCCACCTATTAAAATTTCTTATTTGTCTATTAAAAAATCTTTTAATTATATTTAATTTTTTATCTCGTTTCGCTAAAATTGGAAAGTTATCTAAATGCTCCCATGTCCTTTTATTTTCTTTTTCAGCCCATTCACACTCTGATGCACTCAATGAAAATGCTTTTTCTTCTTTACAAATTATTGAAAAAATACTTTGATCATGTCTATGCTCTATAAATTTTCGATGATTTGCTGATTTAGATAAATCATCGCTAATTAAGTTATTATTTTCACAATGAATCATCCATTTTTTTAAAACTCTTTCACCAAATAGATTTTTTTTAATAAAAAAACATCCTGACCAAATTTGCTCGGTATTTATCATGTTTGCATCATTATGTATTCCTATTCCTTCAAATGTATCAGCTTTTGTATATTCATATTCAAAATATTGTTGAAATTTTAATTTTTTAAATTTTTGACTCCATTCAGGTATTCTATATTGAAAAACTAAAATATTTTTCTTTTTACATAATTCAAAATATTCCCTTAATCTGCTCATTCCTCGTGCATTAAAATGGCAACCAATATCCGTATATTGAAGGATGGAATTTTCAGGTATTTGATTAAAAAAATTATAAACTATTTGCGGTTTCCAACAAGCATATCCATACAACCTCATTTTTTTAACAGGATAATTAAAGTTTTTAATTCTATAAACAGTTTCATTAGATAGGTCTTTTTTGCGATATATTTTTATATTTTTATAAATATTTAAATCTTTAGCTTCTTTTTCAAATCTTTTA
>CACNXI010000023.1 GCA_902624345.1 uncultured Pelagibacteraceae bacterium
ACTAAAATTCAATTTATGCTTTTTGTAATCTATCAATTGCTTGCTCTTTAATTGGTAAGTGTATTAAGCCTGCAAAAACAGATAATGCAATTGCTAAATACCACGCATAGTTATAAGAGCCATATATGTCATAGAAAAGTCCACCAAGATATGCTCCAAAAAAAGATCCAAATTGATGACTTAAAAAAACTAAACCATATAAAAGGCCAAGATACTTAGTCCCAAAAATATGAGCTACAATTCCACTCGTAGCTGGAACAGTGGATAACCATAAAAAACCAAAGCTAGCACCAAATATTATTGATGAAATAGTGCTTGGAGGTAAAAAAATAAAAAAACAAATTGAGACACCTCTTAAAAAATAAATAGAACTTAAAATAATTTTTTTACTCATCTTTGTAGATAAATAGCCACTTAACAATGAACCAATGATATTAAAAAAACCTATTAAAGATAAAATCATCGCTGCTGTCCAATCATCTAGACCTCTGTCTGCTACATATTTTGGAACATGAGTTCCAACTAAAGTAATATGAAAACCACATACGAAGAATCCTGAAACTAACAAAACATAACTTTTGTTTCGAAATGCTTCTTTAAGAGCATCTAAAGATCCTTGATCATTGTGAGCATCACTCGTTTTATCTAGCTGTGGTGATCTAACAAAATAAGCAAATATTAATCCTATAGACAAAAATATCATGAAATAAAAAAGGGTATTTACCCATCCATTATTTTGTAAGGAATAATTTGTAAAAAGTGGTGAAAGGAAATAACCAAAAGAACCTACAGCTGTAACCATGCTCATTGCAATTGTTCTATTAGATAATGGAAAGTGTTTACCAACAATTGACATTGGGATACTAATTGCTGTACCTCCACAACCAATACCAATTAAAACTCCTAAACTGATTTGAAAGTAAATCCCAGTATTAGGACCTGCATATAAAAAATAAACTCCAAGGATGTAAAAAAGAAATGCAAGGATAATTGATTTGTGGCCTCCATATTTATCTGCGAGAACTCCAAAAATTGGGCCAGATAGTCCCCAACCTAGCATTTGAATACCTATAGCTAAACCAAATTCAGTATTTGAAATTCCTAAATCATTATTAAAGTCAATGAAAAACATTCCAAAAACTTGTCTTACACTCAAAGACATTAAAACTACTACACACGCACAAATCAATGTCGTTAGAGCTAGATTATTTTGAATAAATTTTTCTGAACTCATTTGATGAATTTAAGAGATCTTCTTAAATCTTCAATCAAATCTTTTGGATCCTCTAATCCTATATGTAATCTTACTATATGCTCGTCTTTTGATAAATTTAAGTAAGATCTATCTCCTTGTTCTTTAATTTCTTGATGTAATGCCAAACTTTCAAAACCTCCCCAACTATATCCATATCCAAATAATTTTAGAGAATTAACAAACTTTATAACATTCTTTTTTGATGATTTAATTCTTAAACCCATTAAACCAGATGCTCCTTTATAATATTTTTTCCAAAGGCCGTAGTTTAAGGAACCTTTTTTGAATGGATATAAAAGTTTAATTTTTTTGTGCTTAGACAAGAAACTTGCAACTTTCATAGCATTCGATTGATGTCTATCCAATCTCACATCTAGAGTTCTTAAACCTCTAGTTACTAAATAAGCATCGTCGGGCCCCATTCTAAGTCCTGTAATTTTTTCAGCTAGTTGTACCTTTTTGAATACTTTTTTGTTTACTGCTAAACTGCCACCCATTACATCAGAGTGTCCAGAATAATATTTGGTAGCTGAGACAATGGACATATCAAAACCTAACTTAATTGGCTTAAGAAAATATGGTGTTCCCCACGTATTATCAATTGCTGTAAAAATCTTATTTTTTTTTGCTATAGAAATTATTTTTGATAGGTCTTGAAACTCAAAGGAATTACTACCAGGACACTCAACAAATATAAGTTTTGTTTTTTTACTTATATTTTTTTTGATCGTATTTAGGTCATGAGGATTATAAAATTTCGTATTAATATTAAATTCTTTTAAATAATCTTTAGTTAACAATCGTGTAGGACTGTAAACAGGATCAGCAACTATTATTTCGTCACCTGGTCTTACAATACTAAATATTGCTAAAAAAACAGAGCCAAAACCAGTTGGTGTTAGAAAAACATGATAAGATTCTTCTAATTTTGTTAAAATTTTTGAAAGTGTATGTGTCGTTGATGTTCCTTGTCTTCCATAATCATAGTGTCCCCCAGTTGGGTCTTTGATATTTTTCTTCTGAGTTTTTCTAATATCTTGCATGGATTTAAAAATAATAGTTGATGCCCTAACAACGGGAGGATTCACGGACTGATTATGAAAATCTTTTGCAGTATGTTTTAAAAATGTTTTAAAAGAATAACCCATAAAAAAATTGAATACTAATTGGGACAATGCTATATCCCTTATATAAGTCAATAAAATAATAAATAGGAGATAATAATGGGTTATCCAAAGAAACACAGAGGCCGTAGAAAAATGGGCTCAAAAAAAAGAAGAGCTAGAAAAAAAAATAAAAAGAAATAATTCTGCTCAAAATGGATAATATTAAAAGGGTCAAGTCCTTAAGTATTTGGATTTTTATAGTTCCATTTGTTGCTGTTAACACTTGTTTAATTTTAATAACTCAATTTCACGAACTTTTTCCAAATAAAGAAAATATAATACTTCCTACACTACCTTATATAGATGGTGGAGCCTCTATAAGCAGGACAGCAAGATATTTTCCAACTTACTTAGTATTTAAGCCAGCAATGTTTTTAACCGCCTATTTATTAATTAAATATTGGATCTTTAATAAACAAATTATATTAAACATACATGGAAGTCATAAACACTTAAAAAAAATGCTTTTCTTTGGAATTGGATCTGCAATTTGTCTTATAATCCATTCAATTTTTCTAGGCATAAAATTTGATATTGATGCGTATAAACTTTTTAGACGAGTAATAATGTTGGCATTCATTATATTTGAGATAGCCGCCCAAACTTATTTTGTTTTAATTTTTTATTCTATCAAATCAAAACTAAAATCATTTATTAATGAAACATATCTGAAATGCAAGGCTGTTTTAGTATCAATTTTGATTTTTGTAGGCATCCTTGCCTTACCTTTGGTAAGTATGCCAGGTAATAAACACCTTAAACATGCATTAGAATGGGATTATTTTTTGGGGGTGATTACTTTTTATATATTTACTTTTTTATTGTGGAAAAAAAAGAGTAATTAGTTTTTTATCCAACCTCCACCTAAAACTTTATAACCATTTTTATTTTTTTGATAAAAAACACATGCCTGACCTGGTGAAACACCGAATTCATCCTCCATTAAATTTACTTTAGCTTTTGAACCCGATACCTCAACTTTTGAAGGAATTAACTTCCCTGTTGATCTTATTTTTACATAAACTTTTTCATTTAATTCGCTACCAGCACATAAAATATTAAGATTATCTAAATTGATAACTCTTTTTGCTAAGCATTTTTTTGGTCCAACAATTATTTCATTCCTCTTTGGATCAATTTCTATAACATACAATGGATCTTTATCAGAAACCTTAATGCCTCTTCTTTGTCCGATTGTAAAATTTACTATTCCATCATGAACCCCAATTACCTTTCCTTCAATGTTTTTGATATTTCCTTTCACAAACGCTTTAGGTTCAAATTTTTTAATTACAGAGGAATAGTCACCGTTAGGAACAAAACAAATATCCTGACTATCTGGTTTATCTGCTACATTTAAATTAAGTTTTTTTGCAATTTCTCTTGTTTCATCTTTCAGTAAGTTTCCTAGAGGAAATCTTAGAAAATTAAGCTGATCCCTCTTTGTATTAAATAGAAAATAGCTTTGATCCCTATTATGATCTTCTGCACGATACATTTCATTTTTTTTTCCATCAAATATCGATCTTACATAATGACCAGTTATCAAAGCATCTGCTTTTAAATCTTTTGCTTCCATAAAAAGATCTTTGAATTTTACTGTTTGATTACACTGAACACACGGTATCGGAGTTTCACCTTTTAAGTAGCTCTCAACAAAATTATCAATAACTCCCTCTTTAAATTTATTTTGGTAATATAGAATTTTATGATCGATATCCAATTTATGGGCCACTCTTTTTGCATCTAATATATCTTGTCCAGCGCAACATTGTTTCGATTGGGAGACTTGTTTGGTATCATCATAAAGTTTAAGTGTAATACCTATAACTTTGTAACCTTCTTTTTTCATTAATCCAGCAACTGTTGAAGAGTCTACTCCTCCTGACATTGCAACAACTACGACTGTATCTTTTGTCTTTTTATCAATTCCTATTGAGTTTAAATTGTTTTTCATAAACTTTAAAATTATACTATTTTTATTTAAAAAACTAAATTAAATGATTTTAGATTATGAACCAGGTGACAAAGTGATTAATCCTAAAAATAAAGATTGGGGAATCGGCCAAGTACAATCAATTTTAAAAGAAAAAGTTACTGTAAATTTTGAAAATGTTGGTAAAAAAGTAATCAACGCTAACTTAATTGAATTAACAAAGATTTGATAAAAAATGAATTTAGAAGATAAAAAAAAAATTGTACTAGATTTAATTGGTACTTTCCAAACAGCAAGTAAATTATCTTTGTCATTAAGAAAGAAAGGTCTTAAAGAAACCATTAAGGAAGATAATACCCCTGTAACAAATGGGGATCTTGAGGTTAATAATTTATTGATAGATAAAATTAGCAAGTTAACACCAGATATTCTTATAGTTTCAGAGGAAACTTCATCAAACAAAAATTTAAATAACTTATCAACTTTTTGGCTTATCGATCCAATAGATGGCACTTATGATTATATTAATAATAAAGACGAATTTACTTTAAACGCTGCCCTAATTATTAATAAAGTTCCTGAAATAGGTATTATCAGCGCTCCAGCAAAAAATAGATTATTTTATACATATGGCGATGGGAATTCATTCGAAATAATTAATAATAAAGCTCAGTTGTTAAACACTAAAATAAATACCAGTGACAATGAAAATATTAAGGCTGTAAGTTATTCAGATAAACTTAAAAATGAAATTAAAGATATCCATGACAAATTTAAAGTAGCTAGTTACACAAAAATGAAAAGTTCTCTTAAGTTTTGTGTAATCGCAGCGGGTGAGTTTGATCTTTATGTGGCTGAACCAAGAGCATCTGAATGGGATATCGCAGCAGGAGATGCAATTTTAAGTAATTCTGGTGGGTCTATTACTGACATGAATGGAGAAAAAATTTATTACGGAAAAAAGGATTTTAAAAACCCAGGTATAATTTTGAAAAGTGCAAGACTAAATAATGGATGAACAGTTAAGAATTATTTTAATTATTATAGTATCAGTCTCTATTTTTGGCTTGATAGTTTTCGTAGTAGTAAAAAACTATATCAAATCCAAGATAGATTATTATTTAAATAAAAAAAACGAGAAAACTACAAAAGACGAATAATTTTCTCATATTCATCTTTTGATAAATCCATTATTCTTTTTGACGTTTCAAAACTAAATCCATTCCTAGCCAATATGCCAATATCTTTTTTAAAAAAAATAGGCCTATTATCTTCTGATCTATGTGGGCCAATTTTTTTCTTTTTACAAAGTTTTATTGCAGAAAAAAAATCTTGGTCATCATTATTTTCTTTAATTTTATCTAAAGTTTCCTTAACAAATTTATCATTAATTCCTTTTGACATCAGGTAGCTTCTAATTTTGTTAATTGAGCTACCTCTTTGAATCAAATTTTTCGCTTTGCTCTCAGAATAAAACTTATCATTAATAAACTTGGATTGTTCCAAATCTGACAATACAATGTCTAT
>CACNXI010000024.1 GCA_902624345.1 uncultured Pelagibacteraceae bacterium
GTTCCAGTTTTCAAAGAAACAAGTTTTAAATTTCTGCATTCTGCCATTGTCTTTGAAGATCTTGCTATAACGTTAGTAAAATAATAATCAATTTTATCGACGAAAATTTCTTCGTTCGTAAAATCATTTTTTACTGTTTCAGCGGTTTTTTTTGTTTTTTGATTGAGATAATTTAAAAGGTTATCTATAAGTTCTTGTTTATTTGTATAAAGACTTTTGCCATTAAGTCTCTTTGACAATTCATTAACAATTTCCCAATCTTCCTTTGCTTCACCAGGTGGATAGGAAGCCTTAAAAGCTAATTGTAAGTTACCTTCAAGATTAGTGAAATATCCATCTTGTTCTGTATATGCCGCACTAGGCAATATTAGATCTGCCATTTCCGCTCCTCTGTCACCGTGAGTTCCAATATAAACAATAAATTCATTTTTCCTTTTGATATTCAAATTATCCTGACCAAATAAGAAGACTAATTCAAATTGATTTGATAACACTTTATCTATAGTTTCGTTGTCTAAAATATCCAAATCGTATGCACCAACAGTTGATGCATTATTAGAAAGAACGTTAAGAGCATTCCAGTCATCGTTTATTTTATTATTTTCTAATAAAAATTTTTTCATTCCTTCAAATAAGTACCCTGAGGAGTTAAGTTTAAGAGCCGATTGTCCAAAAATTACAATAGGATTTTTTGCAGAAATTATTTTTTTTGAGACTTCGTGTTCATTTAAAATTATTTTATTTAGTTCATCAGTGTTGCTTGATATTACTTTATAAGGATATGTTAGATCCCCAACATCATTTAAAGAATAAATTTCCATATTATTCTTTAAATAACCTTTTCGTATTCTTGAATTCAAAATTGTTGCTTCGTGACGTGGATTAGTGCCAACTAAAAGAATAAAATCTGATTTTTCTATATTTGATATTTGAGTATTAAAAACATAATTTGTTCTTGAACTGTTGTTTACATAAGTTCTTACAGGTCTTGAGTCTAAGTTTTTGCAGTTCAGAATTTTATTAAAAAGCTCTTTAACAGAAAATAGAGTTTCCATGTTGGTAAGATCGCCTGTTATACATCCAATTTTATCAGCATTTGTGATCTTGACTTTATCAGTTAAGGTCTTATAAGCATTTTCCCATGAAATTTTTTTAAATCCATCATTAGATCTTGTATAAGGACTATCAAGTCTTTGATATTTTAAGCCATCGCATGCGTAACGAGTTTTATCTGATATCCACTCCTCATTAATACTTTCATTAATTTTTGGAAGTATACGCTTTACTTCCCAACCATATGTATCAATTCTTATATTTGAGCCAACTGCATCCATTACATCGATCGACTCTGTTTTTTTTAATTCCCATGGTCTAGCTTCAAAAACATATGGCTTCGATGTTAATGCGCCAACTGGACACAAATCAATGACATTGCCTGATAGCTCTGACTCCATAGATTTTTCTAAATATGTAGTTATTTGAGTATCTTCGCCTCTACCAATTGCTCCAATTTCAGAAACACCAGCAACTTCAGTTGCAAATCTTATACACCTTGTACAGTGAATGCATCTAGTCATTTGAGTTTTGATTAGAGGACCCATATATTTTTCAGGAACAAATCTTTTATTTTCTTTAAATCTTGATTTATCAATTCCATAAAACATTGATTGATCTTGTAAATCGCATTCACCTCCTTGATCACAAACTGGACAATCGAGTGGGTGGTTTGCTAATAAAAATTCCATAACACCTTTTCTTGCTTTTTCAACAAATTCAGTATTTGTTTTTATATTCATTCCATCCGCTACAGGCATTGCACAAGATGCAACCGGTTTTGGGGATTTTTCAATCTCAACTAGGCACATTCTACAGTTTCCTGCTATTGAAAGTTTTTCATGATAACAAAATCTTGGTATTTCAGCTCCGGCTTGTTCACATGCCTGCAAAACCGTTAAGCCATCTTCTACTTCTAATTCGTTATTGTTAACTTTTATTTTGGGCATTATCTTTTTCTAATAAGTGTTGATCTACTAGGTATGGGATATCTTTATTTGACTTTATTAATGGATCAAAATTATTTCTTTTTATAATCTCTTTTTTGAAATTTCTTAAAAGACCTTGAACTGGCCAAGCAGATCCTTCTCCAAAAGCACAAATGGTATGACCTTCAATCTGTTTTGTAACATCAAATAACATTTCAACTTCCTCTCTCGATGCTTCTCCTTTAGCCATTCTTTCTAAAATTCTCCACATCCAACCTGAACCTTCTCTACAAGGAGTACATTGACCACAACTTTCATGTTTATAAAATCGCGCTATTCTTGCAAAACATTTAATAATATCTTGATCTTTGTTAATTACGACTATTCCTGCGGTCCCTAACCCACTTTTATTTTCAACCAATGAGTCAAAATCCATAGTTATCTTTTCTGAAATTTCTTTATTTAACAAGGGCATTGAGGAGCCACCTGGTATAACTGCTTGTAAATTTTCCCATCCACCTACTACTCCACCTGCGTGGGTTTCAATTAAATCTTTCAAAGGAACTCCCATTTCCTCTTCAACATTACAAGGTTTGTTTACATTTCCAGAAATACAAAAAATTTTAGTACCAGTATTTTTTGGTTTGCCTAATGATGCAAACCATTTAGAACCTTTTCTTAAAATTGTAGGAACAACTGAAACAGTTTCAACATTATTAACTATAGTTGGACAACCATATAATCCAACTAGCGCAGGAAAAGGTGGTTTTAATCTTGGTTGACCTTTGTTACCCTCAATACTTTCAAGCAAAGCTGTCTCTTCACCGCATATGTAAGCTCCAGCTCCATAATGAATGTAAATATCTAAATCCCAACCAGTTCCAGAAGCATTTTTGCCAATTAAATTATCTTTATAAGCCTCATCAATAGCTTTTTGTAATTCTATACCTTCGTTGTAATATTCACCTCTTAAGTAAATATAACATTTATGCGAGTTAACAGCGTAGGCAGCAATTAAACAACCTTCTAAAAGTTTATGAGGTTCAAATCTTAGAATATCCCTATCTTTGCAAGTTCCAGGTTCAGACTCATCTGCATTAATTACAAGGTAGTGAGGCCTTGATCCAACTTCCTTAGGTGCAAATGACCATTTTAACCCAGTAGGGAAACCTGCGCCACCTCTCCCTCTTAATTCTGATTTTTTAATTTCATCAATAATCCAATCTCTACCTTTTTCACATAAATCTTTAGTATTTGTCCAGTCACCTCTTTTTTTTGAAGAGTTTAAGTCAGCTCCTAAATCATTATACAAGTTTTTAAATATTCTATCTTCGTCTTTAAGCATTTTTTAAATCCAATAATGTTTTTCTGTTGTTTTCAGGCTCTGAGTTAATTCTTCCTCTATATGAACCTGGTTTTGGTTTTTTGCCCATAAGCAATTCATCAATAATTTTTTCACTTTGTTTAATATCTAAATCTTCATAGTAATCATTATTTATTTGCATCATAGGTGCGTTTATACAAGCACCAAGACATTCTACCTCTGTCCAAGAACAATTTCCATTTTCAGATAATACATTTTCTTTCTCAGATATTTTCTTTTTACATACATCTACAATCTTATACGCTCCTCTGATCATACATGGAGTTGTAGTGCAAATTTGGACATGAAAATTTCCTACAGGAGAAAGATTATACATTGAGTAAAAAGTGGCTACTTCGTAGACTTTAATGTAAGGCATATTTAAAAACTTAGCTATGTATTTAATTGCCGATAAAGGTATCCAGTTATTGTTTTGCCTTTGAGCAATATAAAGTAAAGCCATAACAGCACTTTTCTCTTTTCCCTTCGGATAATTTGATAAGATTTTTTTTGCAGCTTCTAAGCTTTGTTGATTAAATTCAAACTTTTCAGGTTGCTCTTTTGAAATTTTTTTTAAACTCATCTGTCTATTTCCCCAAAAACTATATCTAATGAACCTAATACAGCTGGTACATCAGCTAGCATATGTCCTTTAATTAAATAATCCATTGCTTGAAGATGAGAAAATCCAGGAGCTCTGATTTTACATTTATATGGTTTGCTTGAACCATCAGAAATTAAGTAAACACCAAATTCACCCTTCGGTGCTTCCACTGCAGTATAAATCTCATCTTTTTTTACTCTATAGCCTTCTGTAAATAATTTGAAATGGTGAATTAATGCTTCCATTGACTCTTTAATCTCTTTCTTTGGTGGAGGAGTAATCTTATTGTCTTGAGATTTTACAGGTCCTTTTGGTAATTGTTCTAAACATTGTTTAATTATTTTTACACTTTCTCTCATTTCTTCAACCCTACAAAGGTATCTGTCATAACAATCTCCGTTTTTCCCTATCGGCACCTTAAATAATAATTGTTCGTAACAATCATAAGGTTGAGATTTTCTTAAATCCCAAGGCACACCTGAACCTCTCATCATTACACCTGAGAATGAATAGTCTAATGCATCATCTTTTGAAACTATTCCAATATCAACATTTCTTTGTTTAAAAATTCTATTATCAGTAAGTAAAGTTTCCAAATCGTCGATTATCTTTGGGAACTCATTACAAAACTTTAAAATATCAGAGTCAAGTCCTCTTGGTAAGTCCTGATGAACACCTCCTGGTCTAAAATAGTTGGCATGCAATCTTGATCCTGAAACTCTTTCATAAAATTCCATAAGTTTTTCTCGCTCCTCAAAACCCCATAGTGAAGGAGTTAATGCACCAACGTCTAAAGCTTGTGTTGTGATATTTAATATGTGGCTTAAAATTCTTCCAATTTCACAAAAAATAACTCTTATGTATTGACCTCTAATTGGAACTTCGATGTCTAAAATTTTTTCGATAGCTAAAGCGAAAGCATGCTCTTGGTTCATTGGAGCTACATAATCAAGTCTATCAAAATAAGGTATTGCTTGCGAATACGTTTTATTTTCAATTAATTTTTCTGTGCCTCTATGAAGTAAGCCAATATGGGGATCAGCTTTTTCCACAATTTCTCCATCCAACTCTAATATCAATCTTAAAACTCCGTGCGCGGCTGGATGTTGTGGGCCAAAATTTAAATTAAGTGTCTTTGTCTGTTTACTCATTATTTTTTTTAATTTCTTTTAGGTATTCTGTTCCTTGCCATGGGCTATTATAATCAAAATTTCTATAGTCCTGTTCTAACTTAACTGGTTCATAAATAACTTTTTTTTTCTCTTCACTATATCTAACCTCTTTGTGCCCAGTGATTGGAAAATCTTTTCTTAATGGATATCCCTCGAATTCATAATCTGTCAAAATTCTTCTTAAATCTGGATGATCTTGAAAATAAATCCCATACATATCAAAAACTTCCCGTTCCATCCAATTTGCGGATGGAAAGATACTTGTTATTGAAAAAACTTTTTCATTTTCATTTAAAGGAAAATCAATAATTATTCTTTTGTTAAACTCATGACTGAGCAGCAAATAAATCATTCTAAATCTATTCTTTTTATTTGGGTAATCGACCGCCGTTATATCTATTAGTTGCTTAAATTTCA
>CACNXI010000025.1 GCA_902624345.1 uncultured Pelagibacteraceae bacterium
CTGTTCCATCACAAAGATGTTTTGAGCACCAAAAGCCAAGATTAAACTAAGTCCAGTAAAAAAACCGAGCGCTAAAAAATCCATACTAATTTTTAGATAAAAATTTTTATTGAGAGGAGTTTTAAGACGTTTTTTTGTTAATTACCATAGATAACTTTCTTGGAAAATTGCCCTCTTCAAATCTTATTATTTCAAGATTTTTATAACCATTCAAAAGTTTCTTTATTTTTTCATCAGAAAAAAAATGAACAATAAAACCATTCATCTCGTATAGATCTTCAGTGATGTGCAATCCCTTTTTGAAATCACCATCTGAAGAATTTCTTACAGTGTAAATATTTAACCCACCCTCTTTAAGTATTATGTTAATCTTTTTATTTAATATTTCCAACTCATCTAATGTTAATGCCATACAATAAAGCATATGTGAATAACAAGCATCGAAGTCTTTTTTGACAAAAGTAAAGTCTTTTCTAACATCAAAAACTTCAGTGGTTATAAGTTTATCCAAACCTAAACTTGATGATTTTTCGTTTATTTTATTTATTGCTGTGGGACTAAAATCTAATGCATGAACTTTAATATTATTTTTAGCAAAGTAAATTGTATCTCTGCCTAGTCCTGAGCCCAACTCAATAATATTATTTATGTTATTTTTTTTGAATATTTCTAAAGATTTTTGGGCTGCGTAACTTGGATCTAAACCGAACATCTCAGGCTTACTCGAGAAATTGCTTTCCCAATGCTGAGATTGTTGATCTAAAAGTTTTTTATCCAATCTATTTTGATGGATCTGGAACTTTTCTTAAATAAGGTTTAACTGCATTCCACCCTTTAGGAAAAAGCTTCTTAGCTTCTTCGTCCTTTACCGCAGGTACAATTATAACTTCCTCACCTTTTTTCCAATCTGCAGGAGTTGCTACTTTATGTTTTGCAGTAAGTTGCATTGAGTCTATTGATCTCAATAATTCCATAAAGTTTCTTCCTGTTGCCATTGGATAAGTTAAGAACAAACCAATTCTTTTATCTGGTCTTACTATAAAAACTGTTCTAACTGTTTGGTTGTCAACCGCAGTTCTGCCCATTGAGGTAGTTCCCGCATCACCTTCTAACATGTTATAAAGTTTTGCAATTTTAAGATCTTCATCAGCTATAATTGGATAGTCAGGTTTTTTCCCAGTCACGTCTTTTATATCTTCTAACCATTTCACATGATCTGAAACTGGATCAACGCTAAGACCAATAACTTTCACATTTCTTTTTTCAAATTCTGGTTTTAGTTTTGCAAGAGAACCAAGTTCGGTTGTGCAAACAGGAGTGAAGTCTTTTGGATGTGAAAATAAAACACCCCAACTGTCACCTAACCACTCATGAAATGAAATGTCACCAATAGTTGTTTTAGCTTTAAAGTCTGGTGCTAAACTGTTTATTTTTAAAGTCATTTACATCTCCTTTTTAAAAACAAATTATATGCAAGATTGATTTGCTATGCAATTTTTTATAAGATGATTATTAATATGATATTTGAACAACTATTTGATAATAAGTCTTCAACTTATACGTACATGCTCTCTAGTGGCGAAGGTCGAGAAGCTTTAATCATCGATCCAGTAATAGAACATACTGAAGAGTACATAAAACTTTTAGAAAAATTAAAATTAAAATTAGTTAAAGTAATAGACACTCATATTCATGCTGATCATATAACAGGACTTAACGAACTTAGCAAAAGAACAAACTGTACAAAAATAATGGGTGACAATTCAAAATCTGAAGTAGTTGATTTAAGGGTAAAAGAGAATGAAAAAATTAATTTAGATGGAATAGAATTAAAAGTTCTATATACGCCTGGGCACACAGATTGTTCGTATAGTTTTTTAATGAAAGATAGAGTTTTCAC
Organism: uncultured Pelagibacteraceae bacterium; assembly: GCA_902624345.1. GTDB lineage: Bacteria > Pseudomonadota > Alphaproteobacteria > Pelagibacterales > Pelagibacteraceae > Pelagibacter. The sequence continues at coordinate 1,901 of CACNXI010000025.1, forward strand.
CGGAGATACTTTGTTAATTAATGGGACTGGAAGAACTGATTTTCAAAATGGAAATGCTAAACAACAATACGACTCTTTATTTAATAAATTACTTAAACTTCCAGAGAGTACAATTGTTTTTCCAGCACATGACTATAATGGCAAAAAGAATTCTACAATTGGAAATGAGATTAAAAATAATCCAAGATTACAGGTTAATTCAATAGATCAATATGTTGAGATCATGAACAATTTAAATTTAGCAAATCCAAAAATGATGGATGTGGCTGTACCAGCTAACCTAAAAGGCCTTACTTTAAATCAAGTTTAGGAGGATAAAATTTGGGTTGATTATTTGTTTATTAACTCTATATATCAATTATGGCTTGCGACAACTCAAAATGTATTTGCACAAACTGCACGAACGACACATGTGCTTGCGACGGGGATATGCAATGTAATTGCAAACCTGAAGGTGTCTGTTGTTGTTGTAATTAATAAGCTAATTTAATTTCACAAAATTATGAATGAATTTTTAGAGTCTATAATTAAGAGAGATCCGGCTGCAAAATCAAAGTTAAGTATAATTTTAACTTATCCCGGTGCTAAAGCTATTTTTTTTCACAAAATTGCAAATTTTTTTGCAATTGCAAAATTTCATTTAGTTGCGAGAATAATCTCACAATTTTCAAGATTTTTAACTGGAATAGAAATTCATCCAAGAGCAAACATCGGAAAAAATTTATTTATAGATCATGGAATGGGAGTTGTGATTGGTGAAACTTCAGAGATTGGAGATAATGTAACGATCTATCACATGGCAACATTAGGTGGTATCTCGCCAAGCGTAAACTCTAATGAGCAAAGAAATGTTAAAAGACATCCAACACTTAAAGATAATGTTGTGGTTGGATCTGGCGCACAAATACTCGGGCCAGTAACAGTTGGTAAAAATGCGAAGATTGGTGCAAACGCAGTTGTAACAAAAGATGTTCCAGAAAATGCAGTTATGGTTGGAATACCAGCAAAAAATGTTGGGGAGACTTCAGGCTCCGATGAGAATTTTAAACCTTATGGTATAACACCTGAAAGCGATAAAAGTTAATATGAAAAATGCTCAAAATAATTTTATTGAAGGAATTGGAAATACTCCATTAGTAAAATTAAGAGCTGCTTCAGAAGTGACTGGGTGTAATATTTTTGGTAAAGCAGAGTATTTAAACCCAGGTGGATCAGTAAAGGATAGAGCAGCTCTAGCTTTAATAAAAGATGCTGAAGAAAAAAAATTAATTTCAAAAGGTGGAACGATTGTTGAGGGAACAGCAGGTAATACTGGTATTGGTCTTTGCCTAATAGGAAATTCAATTGGATATAAAACAATCATTGTAATGAACGATAATCAAACTCAAGAAAAAAAAGATATGTTAAGGAATATTGGTGCAGATCTAAGATTAGTTCCACCTAAACCTTATAAAGATGATGGTAATTTTGTAAAAGTTGCAGGAAGACTTGCTGATGAATTAAAGAGTAGCAACAACCATGGAGTGGTTTGGGCTAATCAATTTGATAACACCGCTAATTCTAAAGGGCATTATGAAACTACTGGACCAGAAATATGGATGCAAACGGATGGAAAGGTTGATGGTTTTGTTTGTTCATCGGGTACTGGTGGAACCATTGCTGGTGTGAGTAGTTTTTTGAAAGAAAAAAACAAAGATATTAAAATTTATTTATCTGATCCTGCTGGATCATCACTTTATAACTTTATTGAAAAAGGAGAATTAAAGAGTGAAGGCAATTCTATAACTGAAGGTATAGGATCTAGTAGAATTACAGCTAATTTTGCTGAAGCAAAAATCGATGGAGCATTTTCAATAGAGGATAAAGAGTCTTTACCAGTGCTATATGACCTAATTCAAAACGAAGGTTTAAGTTTAGGTACGAGTTGTGGTGTAAATATTGCTGGAGCTATTAGACTTGGTAAGAAATTAGGACCAGGTAAGACAATTGTGACTATTCTTTGTGACAGATCGGATAAATACAACTCTAAGCTGTTTAATAAGAAGTTTTTACAAGAAAAAGGCCTTCCGATTCCCGCTTGGATTTAATTTTTTTTCGCGCACTCTTTAATAAATCTTTTACATAATAAAAATATTGTAGTTAAATAATTTTCATTATTAAGACTATGAACGAACTACTAAAAAAAAATTTCTTCTCACTTTTATTAATTGTTCTGTTTAGTTTGTTTATTTTTTCATTAGCTTTAGCTGATTTAACAAAAAATAATAAAGAAAAAGCATGGGATTGTGTAGGAATTTACATGGCTAACTACTTTTTACCTTCTGGTGAAAAATTTGAGTATGGAATGAAAGAAAAATCGATGGCATCAGTAAAAGTTTGGAAAGAATATGCTCTCGAAGTAGGAATTAAAGAAACTGATTGGGATAATGGTGTAAATAAAGCTGTCGATAAACACTATGGATCAAAATATAGTGAAAAAGCGACTAATCAGTGTCATAGTTTTCTAGAAGCTACTATCCCTAATGGCAAGGATAGAGTGAAGAAAGTTGCTCAAACTCTATATTAGTAAATGAGCGGCTATCTAATTGCTCAACTCAACATGACAGACAAAGAAAGTTTTAAGCTTTATGCTGAAACAGTGCCTGAATCTGTAAAAAAATTTGGTGGCAAGTACTTAGTTAGAGCTGGAGAGTTTAAATCTATGCAAGGAAATTGGGATTTCACAAGAAATGTAATTATTGAATTTCCAACTTATGAAAAAGCATTAGAATGGTACAACTCCGACCTATATAAACCATTAAAAGAATTGCGCCAAAAGGGATCTGAAGGTAATATTATAATTATCGAAGGGGTATAACAAAGGAGATAGAATGATAGACAAATTTGGGAATATTTTTTATTTAATAATTTACTTAGTTCATTTCATTATTGTTGGAAGCTACGCTTTCCAATTAGTTTTTGGAACTCAAAAATTTCTTGAAGGTAGAGGTGTAGATAAGACAGCTACTTTATTAACAAGATTTGCAGGTTCATTTATGGTTGCCTTGGTTTTAATGGCAATTTATATCGCTTTTATAAGATCAGGTGGCTTAGATGCAACTGGAGTATTCTTTAATTTAGTTTTTATGATTAATGTTACAATATTGTGTGCAAATTTTTATACTTTAAAAATTGATAAGACAGGTTTGACTGAGAAAACTAGAAATGATGGAATATATGCTCCATTAGTTTTAGTTATTATTAGTGCCGTTCTTTGTTACGGATTAGCTGACAAAATTTACGTATAGAGTTTAAAAAATTATCGAATGTTTCCTAAAAAATATTCAAACTTACTATTTATTCTAATTATGGGCTTTGGAATGAGTCTCATGATGACACTAATTATTACATACATTAATACAGGAATGGATAGTGAGTACATAAATAGATTTTTAAAAGCATGGGTTGTTAGTCTACCTATTGCAATACTAGCCGCCTTAATAGTTGGTCCAATTACAAAAAACTTTGTAGATAAAATAACTAATTAGTCTTTATAATTTTTCATCCATTTTTCAAATTCTTTAATTGCCCTATACATGTCTTTAGTTTTATGTGGATGATTTTTTGCCCTACCTAACA
>CACNXI010000026.1 GCA_902624345.1 uncultured Pelagibacteraceae bacterium
AGTTGGATTAAGCCATATTCTAAGATTAAGGACGTCAAGTATAGTAAATCTGATGTACATATTAAATGGTTCTATGACGGAACTCTCAATGCTTCAGCAAATTGTATAGATAGACATCTTAAAAACAATAAAGATAAGACCGCAATAATTTGGGTTGGGGATGATCCAAAAATTCAAAAGAAAATAAGTTACAAACAACTCCACTTAGAAGTATCTAAAATTGCAAACGGACTAAAAAATATTGGTGTTAAGAAAGGTGACAGGGTAACAATTTATTTAACTATGATACCGGAGCTCGCATACACGATGCTAGCATGTGCGAGAATTGGTGCTATACACTCAATAATTTTTGGCGGGTTTTCACCCGACAGTATCGCAGGTAGAATTAATGACTGTAACTCAGATTATGTTGTAACTGCTGATGAGGGGGTCAGAGGTGGAAAGATTATTCCATTGAAAGAAATTACAGATGAAGCCTTGTTAAGTTGCACGAATGTAAAAAAATGTGTTGTTGTTAAAAGAACAGGAAATAGAATTAATTGGAATGAAGACAGAGATGTCTGGTACCATGACATAACAAAAAATGTTCCTGCTGTGTGTGAGCCTGAGGAAATGAATGCAGAAGATCCTCTCTTTATTTTGTACACATCTGGTTCAACGGGTAAGCCCAAAGGTGTGCTTCATACTACAGGAGGTTACATGGTTTATGCTTCTATGACACATCAATACATATTCAATTATAAACAAAAAGATATTTATTGGTGTACCGCAGACATTGGTTGGATTACAGGTCATAGTTATATCATTTATGGACCTTTAGCTAACGGAGCAACGACCATAATGTTTGAAGGAATTCCAACTTATCCCGACAGTTCAAGATGGTGGCAAATTGTCGACAAGTATAAAGTAAACATTTTTTATACCGCTCCTACCGCAATTAGAGCTTTGATGAGAGAGGGAGAAGGACCTGTTAAAAAAACTTCTAGAAAGAGCTTAAAACTTTTAGGTACTGTTGGAGAACCAATTAATCCTGAAGCATGGGAATGGTATTATAAAACAGTAGGCGATAGTAAGTGTCCAATTGTTGATACTTGGTGGCAAACAGAGACAGGTGGTATATTAATTAGTCCGCAGACTGGAGCAATAGATCTTAAACCAGGTTCAGCAACCAAACCTTTCTATGGAATAAAACCTGTAATAGTTGATAAAGATGGAAGCGTGTTAAAAGGTGAGGCACAAGGAAGATTATGTATTGCTCAATCATGGCCTGGACAAATGAGAACAGTTTATGGAGATCATAATAGATTTATTGAAACATATTTTTCTCAATTCGATGGGAAATATTTTACTGGAGATGGATGTCGAAGAGATAAAGATGGTTACTATTGGATTACTGGAAGAGTTGACGATGTTATAATCGTATCAGGTCATAACTTAGGAACTGCTGAAATAGAAAGTGCTTTTGTTGCTCATCCTAAAGTAGCGGAAGCTGCAGTTGTAGGCTATCCTCATGACATAAAAGGAAATGGACTGTATTGTTATGTAACCCTCAACGTAGGTGAAAATCCTGATGGTGATTTAGAAAGAGATTTAAAGCTTTGGGTAAGAAAACAAATTGGACCGATAGCAACACCTGATATAATTCATTTTTCACCAGGACTTCCAAAAACTAGATCTGGAAAAATAATGAGAAGAATTTTACGAAAGATTGCAGCAAATGAACATGATCAACTTGGTGATACTACAACGTTAGCAGATCCTAGTGTTGTAAAAAGTCTTGTTGATGAAAGAAAAAATATTTAAAAATTAATTCTCTTTTCGAATTCTTCTTTAATATTATCCCACTTCAGTATCATAGAGTTTAAAACAATTTTTCTATCTAAAGTTTTAAGCTCTTCAGCAATTGGCGCCCATTCATACAATGCCAAAGCACTTTTGTTAAATGGCAAAGAGCTAAAATATTTTTTCCAATCAATTTCTTCTAATCTTTTGTCAAAAGTGGCTTTTCCTTTTGCAATTATATCATCTGGCATTCCATTCTTAAGTTCATCGTGCAAGATCTCTTCATAAATCATTTTCGATTTGGCTGTGTCTTCGTATTTAAAGAAATAATTTAGATAAGAGAAGCTGTAGAAAGTAAGATCTTGAAGGGCTACATAATAAATATTCCATTTTGCTTTATTTATTGAAGATAAAAATTCTTCATTATCAAAATGCAAAACGTATCTTGTTCCCATTCTGGTTTTTAAATAGTTATAAAGAGTAACCTGTGTTACCCAAGCTGATTTTTGTTGAATAAATTTTTTAAGGTCGTCTAAATTCCTCAACTTACTCTTTGGAAGCACTGCTTTAAACATTGCAACCAAATAGATTTTAAAATCAGCGATACTTATATCTTTTAGATTGAATTTGTATTTTAGCATTATTTTCTACTTCAAGTTGTTTAACTATGTAAAAACACACACAATTGTAACATTTTTAGGGGTTCCAATCTATGTCATTTTGGGTAATGTTTCGTCTTTTAACCTATAGGGAGGGAAAAAAAATGTCAAAACAACAACAACACTGGGAAAAAACTAGGACGTTGCTATTTATAACATTAGCAATCTGGTTTGTTTTCTCTATTGGCATCTTTTTCTTCGGCGCCGAGATGGAAGCGTCATCTATAAGACCACTAGGATATCCGTTGTCTTATTACATGACATGTCAAGGTTCTCTTGGAATTTTCGTAATACTAATTTTCTGGTTTGCGAATAGACAAGAAAAAATTGACGAAGAGTTCGGCTACACTGAAAGAGAGGATGACTAATGTTTAAAGGTAAATTTATAGACAATCTTCCTAAGATTTATGGAACATATACCGGCGGGTTTATCGTTTTCATAATCTTAATGGCGATTGCTGAACAAGCTGGGATGTCAGCAAAGTTAATTGGTATTTTCTTTGTTGCGTTTACAGTTTTAATTTATGCGTTGATTGGTTACCTATCACGTACAATGCAAACAGATGCATATTACGTAGCTGGAAGACAGGTTCCAACAGTATTCAACGGAATGGCTACTGCAGCAGACTGGATGTCTGGTGCTTCATTCGTTGCGATGGCTGGAGGAATTTACTTCAAAGGTTACGGCTATATGGCATTGCTTGTTGGTTGGACGGGTGGATACGTACTAGTTGCTTCGCTATTAGCACCATACTTAAGAAAGTTTGGTTGCTACACAGTTCCAGATTTTATCGGAACTAGATATGGCGGAAACTTAGCTAGACTATCTGCGGTAATAGTCTTAACAGTTGCATCATTCACATACGTGACTGCACAGATAAATGCGACAGGAACAATTGCATCAGTTGCACTTGATATTCCTTTCGAGATTGCTGTGTATGTTGGTCTTGCAAGTATATTGATGTGTTCAATGCTTGGTGGAATGAGAGCAGTTACTTGGACGCAAGTTGCGCAGTACATAGTACTGATTATTGCATACTTGTTACCAGTTTTCTGGATCAGTAACAAAATGGGTGCGGGAGTATTTCCACACTTTATGTTAGCAGATGAAGTAGCGAGGATCGCTGAGTTAGAAGCGCAATTCGGTCTTGGTGAAATTAAAAACTCTGCAGCTGACCTAAAACAGGTACCAAAAGGCTTAGCAGGTATAACTAAAGCGCACGCAGAAGTTAACACAACACCTTGGAAATTTATTTCATTAGCGGTTTGTATGATGGCTGGAACAGCTTCATTACCACACGTTATGATGAGATATTTCACAACTCCAAGTGTGAAAGCTGCAAGAAGATCAGTAGGTTGGTCACTATTCTTTATATTCCTACTTTACTCTTCAGCACCAATGTTAGCGACTTTGTCTAAACTATCACTAATGGATCCAAACTTAGCTACTGGAATTATTGGTAAATCAATCTCTGAAGTTCAAGCGATTGACTGGTATCAAAACTGGAACCAAGCAAACTTAATGTTTGTAAGCGACTTTAACGGAAATGGAACACTTGAATTAAACGAGTTTTTCATGGGTGGTAAAGCCGTTGTATTGGCTACTCCAGAGATAGCAGGATTACCTTATGTAATTTCTGGTCTAGTTGCTGCTGGAGGTATGGCTGCTGCCATGTCAACAGCTGACGGATTAGTATTAGCGATATCAAATGCTCTATCGCATGACATTTACTACAAGATGATTAACCCTAAAGCAGAGACAGCGAAAAGACTTATCGTTGCAAGGGTGTTACTTGTATTAATTGGTTTTGCAGGAGCAACAATTGCAGCTCTTGAGATTCAAGGTATCTTAGGTTCAGTCATCTGGGCTTTTGACTTTGCGATGTCAGGATTGTTCTTCCCACTTGTATTAGGAGTATGGTGGAAGAGAGCTAACGCTCAAGGAGCAGTCGCTGGAATGTTAGGTGGTTTAATCGCTGGCTCAGCATATCTAATTGCTGTAAGAAGCGGTTACCCTGGATTCTGGGGAGTTACTCAATTAACATTTGGTATTGTTGGATCTTTAGTAAGCTTAGTATTAATGGTGGTAGTCAGCTTGATGACTAAAGCACCTGATGCTGCTACTCAAAGAATGGTTGACGAAGTACGAATACCAAGCGGTAAAGCGATACTTGGTAAACAACACTAAATAATTACTTTCGAAGGGGCGAATTTTCGCCCCTTCAATCTCTTTAAAATCATGTACGCAAATTTTCATCCAATGGTTTATTTAATCGATTACGTCATGGGCGTAATTATGTGGACACTAATTGGAAGAGTTGCGATGAACATATTTCAAAGGGAGGACTCTAATTTCTTCTTTATGAGGATATTTGTGAAAATGACTGATCCATTTATAAGAATATTTGCATTTATCACTCCATCTTTCATCATAAAGCCTTTGGTGCCACTTTATGTTGCTTGGTTCTTCTATATGTTTAGATTTTACTTAATGCCTTATCTATTAGGCTATTCTGTAATGGGAATGTTGTCATTTCCATTAGAAAGTGAAATTGCTATTCAGATATACCAAATTTTCGGTAAAAATTGATTCAAAAAAAAAACAAAAATTGATACTAGTATTCTAAGTATCAATGAAAAAAATTCAAATATCTCCATCAATTCTTTCAGCTGATTTCAGTAATTTAGAAAAAGATATAAAGAAACTTGAAACGGCAGGAGCAGACATGATTCATGTAGATGTGATGGATGGTCACTTTGTACCAAATATAACTATTGGACCACCTGTTATTAAAGCGCTGAGAAGCAAAACTTCACTTCCATTTGACGTTCATTTAATGATTAGTCCAGTTCATAAATATATAAAGGACTTTGCAAATGCAGGAGCAGATATTATTACAATTCATCCAGAGGCTACTCCTAATTTACAAGAGTCCATTGATGAAATAAGAAGTTTTAAAAAAAAAGTAGGCATATCTTTAAATC
>CACNXI010000027.1 GCA_902624345.1 uncultured Pelagibacteraceae bacterium
ATTTAGGTAATTATATTGGTGCAATTAAAAATTTTGTAAAACTACAATCTGAAAATGACTCTAAATGTATTTATTGTGTTGTCGATTTGCATGCAATTACTACAAAACAGGACCCTCAAAAATTAAAGGACAATATCCTTGAGACGACTGCAGTTTTTTTAGCAAGTGGAATTGATCCAAGCAAAAGTATAATTTTTAATCAATCTATGGTACCTGCTCATTCAGAGGGAACATGGATACTGAGCTGTATTGCAAGAATGGGTTGGTTAAACAGGATGACCCAGTTCAAAGAAAAGGCAGGCAAAGATAAAGAGAAAGCAAGTGTGGGATTGTATATTTACCCAATTTTAATGGCAGCTGATATTCTTTTGTACGATGCAACTCATGTGCCTGTTGGAGAAGATCAAAAACAACATTTAGAACTCACAAGAGATATTGCTCAAAAATTTAATACAGATTTTAAAGTACAAGATTTTTTTAAAATACCAGATCCCCTGATACAGGAAAAATTCTCTCGTATTATGAGTCTCAAAGATGCAAAAAATAAAATGAGCAAATCAGACCCATCTGATGCTAGTCGTATAAATCTAACTGACACAGAAGAACAAATCCATAATAAAATTAAAAAAGCAAAAACTGACACGAAATCATTTCCTGCAAATGAAAAAGATTTAAATAAAAGACCAGAAATTCAAAATTTGATAGGTATATACTCAAGTTTAAAATCCCAAAAAATTACAGACACAATAAATGAATTTCAGGGAAAAAATTTTTCAAATTTTAAAGAAAAACTATCAGAGGTTGTGATAGAAAATATTTCACCTATTTCAAAAGAGATATCAAAATTAAAATCAGATAAGGGTTATATTCTTCAAGTTTTAAAAGATGGAAGTGAAAAAGCTGAAGCAATTGCTTCAGAAAAAGTAAAAAAAATTAAAGAAATTATTGGCTTTTAAAAATATTTTACTTTAAAAAAAGACTTCAATTACTATATTAATAAAATGTTTATACAGACACAACAAACTCCAAATCCCAATTCTTTAAAATTTCTCACTGAAAAAAAGGTTTCATTAGTTGGCCCTATTGAATTCAAAGATAAAAGTGAGACATCCGTCAGCCTTATTAAAAACATCTTATCAATTAATGGAGTAACTGGAATTTTCTTATCTGATGATTATTTATCAGTAAATAAAGACGCAAATTTTGAATGGGAAGATCTTAAACACATAATAATTTCGTATATTAATGATTTTTACGACCAAGGTAACGTGTGTATAATTTCAGAAAAAAGATCTGAAAATTCAGAGGAACTATCAAGCGTAAAAAATACGATTATCAAGATACTGGAGACTAAAGTTAGACCCGCAGTTGCTAGGGATGGAGGCGATATAAAATTTAAAGATTTCAAAGATGGTAAAGTTATAGTTGAATTACAAGGAAGTTGTTCTGGATGTCCAAGCTCAACACTAACGCTTAAAAAAGGTGTTCAAAATCTCTTATGTCATTATGTTCCTGAAGTGAAGGAAGTTGAGGCAATATGAAAAAAGATTTATTTTCTGGTTTATCAAAAAAAAATTTTGATTTAAAAAAATTTAAGGAATTAAAAAGAATTTTATCAAAACAAGGCATTGTAATAAAAAGAAAACCCTTTTCGAGTATAAATTTTAGATTTGAAGAGTTTAAGTCTTTATATCTTACTGGAATAGCCTCTTTCTTAATAGTAATGTTTTCTTTTATAATACCATTGTCAGTCGACATTGATAATCAAATAGTAAGTAAAAACAATTCTAAAATAAATAATTCAAAAACAGATTTTGAAAAAGTTTTAAGTGGAGAAAGTATTGATGATAAAGAAAAAGTTGATGAAGGTCTTGATTTATCAAACATACTTGAGGATGTGTTTAAATTTGATGAATTGCCAGAGGATACAGTACGATTAAGCGCTTCTACAATTGAGCAATTGTTTAAAGATACAAACTATTCTTTATCCGAAGTTAGACGTACTAAAAAAGTTAAACCAATAAGATTATCTTTACTGCCTAATGAGATGAAATCAATTGAGAGTTCTGGAAAAAGAAAGAGCTTATTCATTAAAATTATATTACCTTTAGTTCTCGAGGAAAATAACAGAATTATAATTGATAGAAAAAAGTTATTTTCGATCTTAAATAAAAACAAAAATTCAAAAGATGAAATTAAATGGCTTAATCAAAAATTTAAACAATATGGTGTTTTGAATAAAGATTTAGCAACACTAAAAGTAAGAATGGATATAATTCCGGTATCTCTTGCAATCGCCCAAGCAGCAAAAGAAACTGGCTGGGGAACTTCAAGATTTGCAATTGAAGGTAATGCATTGTTTGGTCAATGGACTTGGTCGGGAGAAGGTATAAAACCTGCAGGAGCTGACACAGATGCAACTTACAAAGTAATGAAATTTAATGTTCTAAAAGCATCAGTAAGAGCTTACCAAAGAAATTTAAATACTCATTCCAGTTATAAGAAATTTAGATTTGTTCGAGCACAGTTAAGGGATGATAATAAAAAATTAGATAGTCTTAAACTTGCTGAGTATTTAGACAATTATGCTCAAACTGGAACCGAATACACAAAAGTGTTAAAACAAATTATTCAACAAAACCAATTAAAAGATTTTGATGAAGTTAAATTACTTCCTCTTAGCATAAAGTATAAAAATATTATTTAGGAATTTCGATTGTAAATTGGTGACCAAACCACTTCCACTTACCACTTTCATTTAAAGAACAATTTAGTCTACCTCGTCTGAAAGTAAACTTTTCTCTAAATGAAATTTTCATCTCATTATTTTCATTTACTGAAATATTTGGATTTCCCCAATTATCGCCTTCATTGGAAAAACAATTAATATTTTTTATATTTTTTTGATTATCAAAAAATTTAATTTTAACTGACGGAGGATTATTCTTTGCTAGCACATATTTATCTTCAGGTTTGAAATTTTTATACTGTAAGGGCAGGTATTTGATAATTGAGTTAAACCTTTCCATTTTTCCGTAATTTTCATTTATAGGAAATCTAGGTAGTTCATATTTATCTTTAGTACTGTCAATTACACCTGAATGCTGACCAAATGCATACTCAAAATTTTTCTTAATAAAATTTTTTTGTTCTAAAGAATATTCCCCAAAAGGATATGAAAAAAAGATTGGGTTATATCCTAAATTTGAATTAAAAATTTTGATTGATTCCTTAATATCATCTTTAAAATCAGAAAATGAAAAATTTATTAAATATTCGTGAGTATGTGAATGATTACCTATAAAAGCAAATTTTTCTTTCTCAATTTCTTTGATCTGTTCCCAACTCATATAACCCCTTTTTCCGATTGGTTCAGTAGAAACAAAAAGAATGAAAGGTATTTCATTTTTTTTTAAAATTGGCCATGCGTTTTCATAGAAAGATAAAAAAGCGTCGTCCACAGTTAACAGTATCTTCTTATTATCTTTAGGTTTATCAAATTCTTCATCAAATAACTTTGGATTATAAAACTCAAAACCATTATTTTTTATAGCATCAATGTGTTCTAAAAAAATGTTCATTCTAATGTTTGTGGATGGGTATTTATTTTCGTCAAATCTGTGATACATTATTGACAAGACACCTTGATCATCTGGGTTATATTGTGTCGTTTCTTCAGATGATATATTTGAGTGAAAAAAAATGAGCAAAAATAAAATAGTAGATTTAATTATAGATGCAACAAGTGATAAAATTTTATTTAAACTCATTTCTAAAAACAAGATTTATACCAATGAGCATGAAAACTGTAGAAAAAATTTTGATAAATTTTCTATTTTATTGATGAAGTTTTTAACCAAAAAACGACATTCCTTAGAAAACGTAAGAAATGTTTTCATCAATCAAGGCCCTGGTAAGTATACAAGTATAAGAACTTCAATGGCCACAATAAAGGCGTTGCAGCTTGTTTATGATTTTAATTATTATGGTTTTAACAATAAAGATATAATAGATGGAGATTACAGTAAAATTTTACAACTATTTAGACAAAAAAAATTGATAAAAAATTTGATTAAACCACTTTATTTGAGTTAAGATAAAAAATATGACAGATTCAATTGAGAAAAAATGTTTAGCAAATGGTGTTAAACTCACTGATCAAAGGAGAACAATTGCTAGGGTAATATCAGAGTCAAAAAAAACCTATGGCGAAGCCGATCATCCTGATGTTGATGAACTTTATAAAAGAGTTTCAAATATTGATCCTAAGATAAGTATCGCTACCGTTTATAGAACTGTAAAATTATTTGAGGAGTCTGGTATATTAATGAAACACGATTTTAAAGATGGAAAAGCTAGATATGAGCTAAACGATGATCATAATCACTTAATAGATATAAAATCTGGAAACATTATAGAATTTACAGACGAAGAAATTGAAAAAATTCAAAAAAGAATAGCTGAAAAACATGGTTATAAACTTGTTGACTCTAAGTTAGAACTTTATTGTGTTAAAAAATAACTTCATTAATGGCAAATAAAATATTCATCAAAACTTTTGGGTGTCAAATGAATCAATATGACTCAAACAGAATTTTTGACACTGTAAAAAAAATTGGTTTTTCTAAAACATCTAATCAATCCGATGCAGACTGTTATCTTATAAATACTTGTCATATAAGAGATAAAGCAAAAGAAAAAGTTTATCATGAAGTTGGTAGAGTTAAAAAAATCTTTAGAGATAAGAAAAAACCAATACTTGTTGTTGCAGGATGTGTCGCTCAGGCAGAAAATGAGGAAATGTTAAAAAGAGAACCTTACATTGATATAGTTGTTGGTCCTCAATCTTATCACCAAATTAATTCTTTAATTTCAAATTGTAAAAAAGGTCGTAAAGAATTTACAGAATTTGAAACAAAAGATAAGTTCGATTATTTAGATAAGATAAAGAATAAATCCAGTAACGTTTCGTCATTTCTTACAATTCAGGAAGGATGTGATAAGTTTTGTAGTTTTTGTGTAGTTCCATATACACGTGGCCCTGAATACTCAAGGCCTTTTGGAAAAATTATTTTAGAGGCC
>CACNXI010000028.1 GCA_902624345.1 uncultured Pelagibacteraceae bacterium
TGGAACATTTTTGGATAGATCTCTTACGAATAGTGAAACCGGTCCCAAATTTAGTGGTTTATTATCTAATGTACTCTTTGCAATTTCCTCTACAAAAAAAGTGTCGTACGCAATTGCAATACCAACTAATAGCAAAAGAACTGCTAAAATAGTTTTAAATTGAGAGCTATCCACTTTTTCTCCAATTTTTTGGCCTACTTGAACTCCAAGAATAGAACCTAAAATTAAAACTGTAACTAATATCAAGTCAATTGTTCCATAATTAAAAGCATGAAGAATAGTTACAATAGCACTAATGAATATAGTTACAAATAAAGACGTTCCTGGAATTAATTTTGTAGGCATTCCAATTATGTAAATCATTGCTGGCACTAGGATAAAGGCACCACCAACACCAAGAATAGCTGCTATATAACCTACAATAAATCCCATAATAATCGGTGTAAATGCACTTTCGTAAAGTTTAGATTTTCTAAATCTCATTCTAAAAGGAAGACCTTGTAACCAGTTATGATCATGTAATTTTTTTTTAACAATAATTTTTTTTCTAGCTCTATCTATTTCTGTAACACCTTGAACCAGCATCATAGTTCCGATAATTGCTAATATGTACATATATGCTAATGAAATAACGATATTAATTTTTCCAATGTCCTGAAAATAAGTAAAAGTCAAAATACCTAAGACGGTTCCCATAACGCCACCAACTACAATCATTAAACCCATTTTATAATCAAGAGTACCTTTCAAATAATGTGTTGTAGATCCTGATATAGATGTACCTAGAATATTGTTAGCCTCATTTGGAACTGCGTAAGCTGGGGGAATACCTAAAAAAATGAGGAAAGGGGTCATTAAAAATCCACCACCGACACCGAATAATCCCGATAAAATTCCGACAAATAAACTTAAAAAAAAGATAAAAGGTAAGCTTACATTTACTTCTGCAATAGGAAGAAAGAACTCCATTGGGATTAGTTATTCCTCAAAATTATTAAAGTCAACTGTTTGATATTTAAAATCCAAAAAAAGTACTAGATAACATTACTACCCAGTATGCTGCTAAACCTATATAAAGAGCAATTTTAGTATTTATATTTGATAAAATTTTAAGGTTAAATATATGCTTGAAAGAGTTTGTGTGTTTTTGGAAATATTCAAGCATATTAATCAAGTACACCTTAATAAGGATCTTTGCAACAATTTTTTAAAAAATAGTTGCTCCAAATACCTTTACGATACCACCCTCTTCTCCAAGAACAAGTCTTCCTAAGAACTCACCTTCTTCTGTAGTGCTAGTCTGTTTAAATAATACAGTTACGTGCATTCCTCGTCTTAAGCAGCCAAAAGCTTTGAAATTATCTGTCAAACTTGAGATTAATTTATTACTTGCCCATTGTTTACCAAGCTCCACCTCATTAGCCCCATAAAGCATTTGTGAAGAGAAATCCCTAGTAAAACCACCATAATCTTTCATATTTGAGGACTTAATAAGATTTAACCATATTGGATTAGCCAATTTGATAATTTCATCATCAGTCTTTGATGTGAAGCTCATAATTTAGAAGTCCTTTTAAGATGCCTTTTTTTTCTCTTTATCGTCTACTATGTGATAGACAGGTTTTTTTTCCATTGTGAACTTACCTGTCTCAGGATCTCTTCTTGATACTGTTAAACAATGCCAATTTTCGTCATCTAATTTCATGTGGTCGCCTCTGTAGTAGTATCCTGGCCAACGAGTTTCTTCTCTAAATAAAGTATGTTCAGTAACACATTGGGACGTCAAAGCTCTATGTTTTAACTCCCAAGCTCTCATTAATTGATGATAGTCCTCAGCTCCTACATTTTCTAGGTCCTCTTGAAGCCAATCTAATAATTCTAAACCTTTTTTAAGAAGGTTATCATTTGTCATATAGTTGTTAGTGATACCACCACAATATTCGTCCATAATTTTTTGAAGTCTTTGAAGGCCCTGTATGGGTGAAATATAACTTGGTGAAACTGTACCTCCAGTTATTTCATTTCTTCCGACTGTATAGTTTTCCAAAGGTTTATATATAACTTCTTTTAAATCATTATACTGTTTTTCACTTAGCTTAATATTATTTGCTTTTTTATCTTCGATATATTTAACAGCAGCTTTTGCAGCTAGTCTTCCCTCAGTAAAAGAACCTGATGAAAATTTGTGAGCACTTCCACCTACGGTATCGCCCGCACCAAATAAACCTTCTACTGACATCATTCTGTTATATCCCCAGAAATAATCGTCTGGTGCAATGTCCTCTGGGCCACTAACCCATGCTCCTGAACATGTTGCGTGTGAACCCATGACGTAAGGCTCTGATGTTGTTAATTCTGGATTTGTATATTTTGGATCGATATTTTGGGACGCCCAAACCACAGCTTGTCCTACTGTCATACCTAAAAAGTTTTCCCAACCAACAGTTTCCAGATGGGGATCTTGAAAAGCCTCTTTCGTTACCATATGGATTGGTCCACCGCCTGCCGCTACTTCTTGAATGAAAGCATGATTTCTTAAACAAGTTGGAGTTGGATGATGATCTATATATTCTCCAACGAGTTTTTTGGTAGCATCATACCATTTCTTTTCATAATTCTCCCCATTAGCATTCTGGGTATAAGTTTTTAAATGTAAAAAATAAGCTCCAACTGGACCGTAACCGTCCTTAAATCTACAAAGTACAATTCTGTTTTCCATTTGTGTCATCTTAGCACCTGCTGCTATCGGTAATGCGTAAGCTGAGCCATTACTCCATGGTGCATACCAAGTTCTTCCCATACCTTCACCAACTGCTCTGGGCTTAAATATATGTGATGCCCCTCCTGCAGCTATAATTACTGCTTTAGCTTTAAATACATGGTAGTCACCAGTTCTCATATTAAAACCAACTGCTCCAGCGACTCTATTTTCATTTTCTTCATCTTTAAGAAGATGAGTTATCATTATTCTATTGTAAATTTTATCAGCTGATTTTTTGGCAGCTTCAGCAACGATCGGCTTGTAACTTTCACCATGAATCATTATTTGCCACTTTCCTTCTCTTTGATATCTTCCTGTCTCTTTATTTTTCATCATAGGCAATCCCCATTCATCAAACATATGAACAGTTGAGTCCACATGTCTTGCCATGTCGTAACCTAAGTCTTCTCTAACTAATCCCATCAAATCGTTTCTAGCGTATCGTACGTGATCTTCAGGTTGGTTTTCTCCCCACTGCATTCCCATGTAACAGTTAATTGCATAAAGTCCTTGAGCCACTGCACCACTTCTATCGATGTTTGCTTTTTCAACACAGATGATTTTTAAATTTCTTCCCCAGTGTCTGGCTTCAAAAGTAGCACCAGTACCGGCCATACCACCACCAACAACTAGTACATCACAGTCTTCAAAGACAGTTTTATTTTTAGGCATTAATAATAAACTCCTTTTTTAAAGGAGTTCTTATCTAATGTTGGAAGATCTTTATCAGTATTCAAACCATGAGGTTCATTGTAAAGTATTTGAGAATTAATTTCTCCTTGATTAGGTTTGTCACCATCAGCAAGTTTTGGAATGAACTTACCCCAGGGCTTTGTTGTTATCGGAGATACAAAATCTTTTTCTGTTCCATTTCTGAATTTTATTTTCCAAGAAATTGTCCCTTTTTCTTCTTCTCTTCTGACTCTTACACTGTGACCCATAGGGGCAAAGTCAGCATAGCCTCTAACATCTATCGCATGATTAGGACAGGCTTTGACGCAAGAGTAACATTCCCAACAAAAATTTGGCTCAATGTTTTTTGCTCTTCTAATATTTTTATCTATATGCATGATATCTGAAGGACAGATATCTACACAGTGACCACAACCATCGCACCTAGTCATGTATACAAATGTTGACATTTATTTTATCTCCTTTTTTAATTCTAACATATTAATAGTGTTTTGGCTCTTCTCTTTTTATTCCAAGCCCAAACTGTTCTGGCGCATTAGCTGGTGGGGGAAGATTATCTCTTGAACCATCAGCTTCAGCCAAATTTTTTTGTATCGCTGCTCCAGGTTTGTAGAACATGTGAGCGAACTTAGACCAGTAAACGCCACCAAATAAAACTATATTTGAAACCCCAAAAAGCACTAGAAATAAAGTGTCCCATCCAACCATTTGATTAAACTGTAAGTAAGACCAGATTAAACCAAAAGTAGCAGACGCTAAGAGTGCTAACACAAATAAATCTGCAGTAATTATTCTAAATACCGAATTTGCTTCAGCTGCAACATCTACTCTTAAAAAAAGCCAAAACCAATATCCACCTAAACAAGTCATTATTGCTCCTACATGCCAAAGAATTGGCCAAACGTTTGGAGTTTGAGAATCTGTATAAAAAAATATCATTGCAGCAGAACCAATCCAAAAAAGGATTGTTCCATACATTCCTAAGACATGAGCAATTCTTCTTTTACCCCAACCTAACTCCGCTGTTGTTCCAATATCATGAATTATTGTCTTGCCGATAACGGCTAATCTTTCACCAGTACCCAACTCTCTTTTAGCTGATTTTTTAGCTTTTTTTGCATTATTAAAAAAATATTTAACATTTTTTTTATGTATCATATCTAATACTGTGCCTAAAATAACTAACCCAACCATGATAATTACAAAAGATTGAATTGCCATCATTGGGATTGTTTCGGCTAAAATTGCAAATGGATTGGTTGTAAGCATATTTTTATAAAAATTTTATTATTACTAGTATACTTAAAAAAATAGTTCAACAGTGATTAAAGCGCACTATTTGCCCAATAAGAACATTATTTTTTAATTTTTCGAGTATAATGTTGTTTTGAAGGTATAACGCTTCTTACACCACCTTGTGGATTAT
>CACNXI010000029.1 GCA_902624345.1 uncultured Pelagibacteraceae bacterium
CATAAATAAGGAACATAAAAATGGTCCACTGATCGCTCCTAAACCAAAGGCAAATTGCAAACCTGCTCCTGCAGCAACAAACTTATCTCTAGTTATAAAGTCATTGGTATGCGCAAGTATCAAAGAAAACATTGGTAAGCTACATATAGAAAAGGCTATTAAAAAAATATAAAACCAAAATTTTGAAGATCCCAGACCATCTGGTAAATACATTGTGCCAACTGAAAAGATTGCAAAGAAGGCAAATAATGCAGCTCCGAAAGTTGAATAAATAATAACTTTTCTTCTATCAAATTTATCTGAAATGTAGCCCACAGGATATTGAGAGACAGCACCTGAAATTGCCAACATAAAAGTAACTAAAGATATATCAAATATACTAAAATTCATTGCAGCCGCATAAACTGCTAATAAGGTAAACAATGCTGATTGAATTGTTCCGTAAAGAACAGAGCTTACCACTCCAAGAGGTGATGATGAATATAATTCTTTTAAACTCATACTTTTAATTTTCTTAAAAGTAGGTGGTTTTCTTTTAGTCAATAGAATTGGTAAGAGCGCTAATGACATTAACACAGATATTAAAATGAAAGGCTGAAAATTCTCAGGACTACTAAAATTTAATAAAAACATTCCCGATCCCATAGATCCATATAAAATAATCATATAAATAGATAAAACTTTACCTCTATTTTTATTATTTGATCTATCGTTCAACCAGCTCTCAGCAATTGTATAGATTGAAACCATTGAGTATCCTGTAATTACTCTTAATAAAAACCAAGTTAAGGGATTTACAAAAACTGAGTGAACTAGTATTGCAAGTGAAGCCACAGATGCAAAAGCAGCAAATACTCTTATATGGCCAACACCTGATATAACTGAAGGAACAGTTCTCGCACCTATAAAGTAACCTACGAAATAGCCAGACATCATGAATCCAGTTGAGGCAAGGCTAAACTCTTCAATAACTGCTCTAACTCCTAATAAAGCATTTTGATAACCATAGGCTAGCATAATCGCACCCATACCCAAAAATAATGCCCAAGAATTTTTAAATACTTTATTCATAAACTGGCAGCTTATTATTTCTGATTTGAGACTAAATCAAGAAATTATTATGACGAACTTATGACTTTTTTAATTTTAAGAAAGAGTGGGTGGCTATTGTTAATACAATTATAGCACCCCCTACGATTGTTTCAGGTGTAGGCTGTTCTTTAATAATGAGCCAGACCCAAATCGGACCTATTATAGTTTCTAACAAAAAAAATAAGTTTACCTCTGCTGCTGTTATAAACCTAGGTGCTATAGTAACAAGAACGAATGGTATAGCCACACACATTACACACATTAAAGGAACAATATAAATATCGTTATTATTCAGAGAATAATCTTTTACAAAAAGCATTGCAAAAAGAGCTATGATCAACTTTCCAATAACTGCAGAAGGGACCAGGTTTAATTTTTTTGCAGATCTAATTATAACAGCACCTACTGCTAGACCCATGGCAGCAACAAATCCTAAAATATCACCAAAAAAATTTCCTAACTTAATTGAGTCGTAAAAAATATATAGTGCAGCAAAAAAAGTTATAAAAATTGCTACCCAGGTTTTTTTATCAGGATTTTCTCTGAGGAAAAATGACCCAAGAATGGCGGATAACATTGGTGCTGTAGCAATCATTATCAAGGTATTAGCAACATTTGTATTTTGGATCGAAACAACAAAAGCAATGTTAGTAACTGAAAAAGTTAAAACATAAGCGAAACCATAATAGCCATTTGATCTTAATAAATTAAAAAATTTTAATCTGTAAATTAAAAGCATTCCAATAAAAACTAAAACAAACGGTATGATGCCTCTATAAAAAACCAAACTCCAAGTCTCAACATTAGATAGTCTGATAAATAAAGAGTCTGGCGTTATAAACATCACAGCCACAAAAGCCATTAAAGACCCTTTTTTTTGATCAGTTAAACTATTCATGCTTTAAGTTCTTTCCAAAAAGTTTTTGCTAGATTTTTACCTGATAGATCATAGTAAGTTTTTATTCCTGTGGGAGATGTAACATTTATATCACCGTTAAGCTTTTGATCAATCAAGTCAATTCCAGCAAAAAAAATGTTCTCTTTTTTTAAATCTTTAGCAATTAGATTTGAAATTTGTTTTTCTACCTTAGTTAATTTTGTATTTACTACCTTAGCTCCTTTGCTCATATTGCTTAAAAATGATCCTTTTTTTGGAATTCTTGAAATAACACCACATAATTTCCCGTTTATAACAAAAACTCTTTTGTCTCCTTTATTTATTTTTGGAAGAAATTCTTGACACATAATATGACCATTTTTTTTAATAAATCTTTTAACTAGATTTGATTTAAAAGTAAGGGAAGATGAACAAAGACAAAAAGAATTAAAAGAGACAAGACGAAAAAGAAAAGAACAAAAATTAAGAGATGAAAAAGAACAAGAGAAAAGAAATCTTGAGGCTCTTAAATTAAAAGAATGGGAAGAAAAATTTGATCGTGAACAAAAAGCAAGGGAAGAGCAAGAAAAATTAAAAGAAGAAAGATTAAGAATGAGAGAAAGCAATAGGAAAAGCAATGATTCAAACTACTCTAATAACAATGAAGAAGTTGCTCAGCAATTAGAGGCTCTCGATGTTGAAAATTCTTCTAAGAATTAATTATTGTTTCGGAAAATAATCTTTTAAGTCCCCTTCTCTATATACATCTGCAGTACAACAGTGAAGACCCCCTCCAAAGGCATAAGCATCTCTTAAATCTACCGGAACAACTTCTAAACCAAGTTTGTCTAATTGGTCAGCCTGATAAACCTCACTTTTTTCAACACAAACTGTTTTTGGATCTAAAACAAGCACATTCATTGAAAGCCAAACTGAAGAATAGCATAATGGAGGTGGAGTATTATGAGCTGGTTGAGCTGAGTCCAATATTTTCCAGCCATTATCTTCAAAAAGTTTCCGTTGTGAAGCGGGTAGCTTTCTCTGAGGATTATTTATAATTATACCTTCTGTAACAGGAGTAAAAGTTGCATCGATATGAATTGGATATGGATCTCCTGGAAAATTTACAGCATGCACTCTATGGTTTTGAAAATGTCTTTTTAACCAATCAATTCCACTTAAGTTTGTAGTAAAACCGTGTTGAACTATTAAATCCTTACCAAATCGTAATATATCCGCAGCATCAAATAATGGTTCTTCTTCTGTAGTAACAAAAAATTTTTTTTCAGTCCACTCCAGTCTTTTTTTTACACCAATCTTATCAGACAAATAATCTTTTCTATAATCTGCATCAGTAAGTCGAGGTTTTGGAGCTGACTCATGTCTCATATTTTTATCTTGATCGTAATATTTTTTAAGTAAGGGTCTGTAATTTAAATACTCAAACCATCTACATCTATAACTCATCGTGGCTTCTAACATTTCGTTTCCAACTGTTAAAATTATATCTCTTGCAGGCATACAACCGAACATGCTTTCAACTTCCCAATCTGGTGTAGAAATTTTTTGATTGTGATCTAAAGGAACGGGTCTATCGACTTTGATACCTCTTTTTTCAAGTAAGGAAGCGAAGTCATTCAAAAGTTGATTGGCTCTATCGACTGTATCTTTAGTCCGAGGACCGTGTTGACCTTTCATATCTGAGTCTTCGGGAACTTTAGCATCTAAAGCTGGCTCTGGCGCTGGTATACAACAACCATCTGCTCTTCCAACAATCACATGTTTAAGCGGATCCCACTCATTCCAACTATTAACAATTTTTTTATTTGTCATTTAGTTTAATGCAATAAATCTTCTATTGTTTTTTATAATTAAACTATAATAAATTATTGAAATAAAAATTAAAAACCCACCGATAATTGTGTTATTAGTAGGAACTTCATTAATTCCTAATATTGGTAACCAAACCCAAAAAATTCCACCAATCACTTCTGTTAATGATAAAAGTGTAAGTTCAGCGGCTGGTATCATTCTAGAACCCAGTGAATAAAGAATTAGTCCCACACAAACTAAAGTGCCGTGAATTGAAAACAAGCCTTGATTACGGCTTGAGGAAATTAAATTACTGTCGGTTTCTACTAATATTACAACTGAAACAATCGCACAAATCAAACCTGCGATTGCGACTGTTGTAAATTTTGGAGTTTCAGGTCTCCATCTAAGAGATACTGAAAACACTGAAAAACCTACTGCTGATAGAATTCCAAACAAAAGACCAAAAAATGAACCTTTGTTAGTATTACCAAATGCTATAATTATTATACCAACAGCAGCAATGATTATTGCAATCCAAACATTTGTGGAAATTTTTTCCTTTAAGAACAAAAAACCTAAAAATGCGGTTATGAAAGGCATGGCTGCCAAACATAACAAAGTGATTGCAGCTGAAGTGTTTGTTATTGACCAAATAAACGTGATCATAGCAATACCCAGCCCAGTACTGCCAATTAATCCTGATACTCCAACTTTTTTATAATTTTTATAAAAAGAAATTCCCTCTTCAAAGAATAAATACAAATTAAGAATTAAGAAAATTGTAACACCTCTTCCAAGAAGATACTGCCATGGAACTAATTCAGGCTGATCAATATGTCTTACAACTAAAGGTCCAAAAGACCACAAAATACCGGCTAACAGAACTACAGGGATAGCAACTTTCTCATTTCTCAGCTCTAACATTTCAAATTAATATTATTATTCTTAATCTTTAACAACAAAAATCTATATCAATTTTCGTCCGATTTGAGTTGGATAACTTATCAACTAGCAAATTTAAGCCAATTTCATATAC
>CACNXI010000030.1 GCA_902624345.1 uncultured Pelagibacteraceae bacterium
CGGTATCTTTGTGTTATCTCTAGCAAAAACAAAATTTGAGAGAATTTTAATGAGTGAAAACGCAGGTAAACCTAAAGCAAAATAAAATAATGCTTTTGCAGAATTTTCAACACCTTCTTTGTTAAAAGATCCATATCCAAATAAAGATGAAACAATTTCTTCTGAAGCTATTAATAGACCTGCCATCGCGGGAAGACTTAAAAAAAGTGATAGTTCCAATGACTTATTTTGTATCAAATCAATATCCTTCAATTTTTTTTGAGCAATATAAGAGGATAGTTTTGGAAGTATAACAGTTCCTATTGCTATACCTGCAATGGCAAGATTAATTTGATAAATTCGGTCAGCATAATATAAATATGATACAGCCCCAGCTTGAAAAGAGGCGATGATAGTTCCAATTAAAATATTAATTTGAGTTACTCCTGAAGAAAAAATGCTTGGCAAAAGTTTTTTAAAAAAACTTTTTGTTTTATTATCAATATTTAAATTTACTTCAAACCGGGGCTTATAAATTTTTTTCAATACTAAAATAAGGAAGATCATTTGAATGAGTCCAGCTATTGATACGCCATAAGACATATAAATAACAAGATGATCGTCAAGGTATTTGGCGCATAATAATATAATTATTAAAACTATATTTAATATTATTGGTGCGGCTGAAGCAGCTGCAAATTTATTTTGTGAGTTTAAAATTGCTGAAAAAAAAGATGCTAAACTTATAAATAATATAAAAGGAAATGTAATTCTTGTTAAGTCGGTTGCTATAATAAACTTTTCAGGATCTGATTTAAAACCTGGTGCTATTAGTGATACAAATAAAGGCATAAATAATTCAACGAGAATTACAAGTCCAAGCAGTGAAAAAGTTAATAAACTAAAAACTTTGTTTGCAAAGCTTTCAGAATTTTTTTTAGATTTTATTAACTCTTTTGCGTAACTTGGCACAAAAGCTGCATTGAAGGAACCTTCTCCAAAGATTCTCCTGAACGTATTTGGAATCCTAAATGCAACAAAAAAGGCGTCTGCAATAGGTCCAGAACCAAGAAATATTGCAATGAGAATGTCTCTAACGTACCCAGATATTCTGCTAATTATGGTATAAAAACTAAAAGTCCCAGTTGACTTAATTATATTCATAAATCATATTAGTCTTATTATTGGCTCATTTGTATACATAAATAATCAAAATGAAAAAAAATAAAATTGAACATTACTCAGATAAAGAAGCATTAGATTTTCATAATACTAATAAATCTGGCAAGATTGAGATTATTTCCTCTAAACCAATGACTTCAAAAAGAGACTTGGCTTTAGCATACTCACCTGGAGTTGCTGCGCCGGTAAAAGCAATTTCAAAAAATCCAGATCTCGCATATGACTATACTACTAAAGGTAATCTAGTAGCCGTAATAAGTAATGGCTCAGCAATTTTAGGTCTTGGAAATTTGGGTGCAGTAGCTTCAAAACCAGTTATGGAGGGAAAGGCAGTTTTATTTAAAAGATTTGCAGACATAGATTCCATTGATATTGAAATTGATTCTTCAGATACAAAAGAAATTATTAATTCTGTAAAAAATATTTCAAAAAGTTTTGGTGGAATTAATTTAGAAGACATAAAAGCACCTGAGTGTTTTATAATAGAGAACGAATTAAAAAAATTATTAGATATTCCTGTGTTCCATGACGATCAGCATGGTACAGCTATAATTACAAGTGCAGCTCTTATTAATGCTTGTGATATTGCAAAAAAAAATATTAAGGATGTAAAAGTGGTCATTAATGGTGCGGGTGCATCTGCAATGGCTTGTGCAAATCTTTTTATAAATACAGGTGTAAAAGATAAAAATATCACAATGCTTGACTCAAAGGGTGTTATTCATTCTGAAAGAGATAATTTAAATGAATGGAAAAAGAAATTTGCTATCAAAACAAAAAATAGAACTTTAAAAGATGCAATTACTGGGGCAGATGTGTTCTTAGGTCTTTCTCAAGCTGGGGTCTTAAAAAAAGAGATGGTTAAAAAAATGTCTAAGAATCCAATTGTATTCGCATGTGCAAACCCAGATCCAGAAATCATTCCTGAGGACGTTGAAGATGTGAGAGATGATGCTATTATAGCTACCGGAAGATCAGACTATCCAAATCAAGTAAATAATTTAATTGGTTTCCCGTATATCTTTAGAGGAGCTCTAGATGTAAGAGCTAAAACAATAAATGAAGAAATGAAAGTCGCTGCTGTAAAAGCTATTGCTACATTAGCAAGAGAAAGAGTCCCGGATGAAGTTGTGGCTGCAATGGGTGGGGACAGGCCTCATTACGGGAGAGATTATATAATTCCGTCAACTTTCGATCCTAGATTAATAAGCGTAATTCCGGTTGCAGTTGCAAAAGCGGCAATCGAAACAGGCGTTGCAAGAAAAAATATTGAAGATTTCGATATTTATGCTGAACAACTCAAAAACCGATTAGATCCATCTGTGGCGGTAATTCAGGGAATAAACTCCCAAATTAAAAAAAATCAAAAAAGAGTAGTGTTCGCAGATGGAGAAGATGAAAATAATTTGAAAGCAGCAATAGCATTTAAAAATAATGGACTTGGTGAACCCATATTAATTGCTAAGGAGGATATAGTAAAAAAAAAGTTATATGAGATTGGTTATGAAGAAAAACTCGATATTAAAATAATTAATTCAACTGACAAAGAATTAAGAGAGAGATATGTGAAGTTTTTATTTAAAAAACTTCAAAGAAGAGAGGGTTTATTAGAGAGAGATTGTGACAAATTAATAAGAAATGATAGAGTGATCTGGGGTGCTTGTATGGTGTCATGTGGAGATGCTGATGCTATGGTGACTGGAAATACTAGGCGTTATTCCTCATCATTAGAAAAAATCACAAAAGTAGTTGATTCTAGACCAGGAGAGATAATGTTTGGTCTCAACATGATAATTAACAGAGGTAAAACAATATTTGTCTGTGATACCTCCGTAATTGAGTATCCAGATGCAAATCAATTGGCAGAAATGGCAATTTCAACGGCAAGAGTAGTGAGATTATTTGGTTTTGATCCAAAGGTCGCCTTTTTATCCCATTCAACTTTTGGTCAGCCTGCAACAGATAGAACCAAACGGATAAGTGATGCAGTGCAAATTTTAAAAGATAGAAAAGTCGACTTTAAATTTGATGGGGAAATGCAACCCGATGTCGCTTTAGAGGAAACTTATAAGGAATTATATCCATTTTCAGAAATAGTTGGTAATGCAAATGTTTTGATAATGCCGAGCCAGCACAGTGCAGCGATATCCTTTAAAACGATGAAATCAATGAGTAGAGCGAAAGTAATTGGTCCACTTCTTATAGGATTAGGACAAGCAATAGAGATAGCTCCCCTTAGAAGTTCAACTTCAGAAATTTTAAACTTAGCATCCGTTGCGGCGTACTCAGCTGGTGTTATTGATTATAATAAAAAAAATTAATTCCTTTGAATTCTCAAATCTTCCATTAAAAGAATACTTGCTATCACTTTTTCAACATCTAGGATTGACTTGGCTTCATCAACTACCATTTTAAGCTCATCTTTGGTTTCAGCGATACCATAAATATATATATGTTTCTTATATGTATCTATTTGATAATTTCTTGATTTAATTTCTTTATTAAAAATTAAGGCAGATCTTAATTGAGAAGTAATTAAAAGATCCTTAGCCGACTGTTTAAAATTAAATTCTTCTTTAATCTTAATATCATTTCTTACAGATCTTACGCCCTCTGTTTCCCAAGCTATTTTAGTAATTTTGAGTTTATCCTCCGGATTATCAACCTTGCCAGTTATAAATATTCTTCCATCAAGAACTTTTGATTTTACGGCTAAAAAATATTTTTTGTCTTCTAAAGTGAGTCTAGTTGATAAATTTTTTTGCATAATAGTATCATCGATCTGAGTTCCGATTGACCTTGGATCGACCGCGACCGATACACCAGTTCCAAATAAACCACTTGTTCCTGTTCCAGCACAAGAATTTAAAAATATTAACAATAAAAATAAATACTTAATTTTCATTTTTTTTTTTCAAGACAATAGTTATAAATTATGCGTTTTGAAATATTTCTCTCTTTAAAAAAATCTACAATATCTTTGACTGTTTTATTTGGTAACATCTTATTAATTATTTTCTTATCAGATTCGGTAAGATAATTAAAATTGTTAATTGAATCTTTCTTTTCAGAAAAAATAACTGTTAATTCGCCTTTGATATTCAAATCAAGTTTATTCAAATCACTAACTTTTAATCTAATAAACTCTTCATGTAATTTTGTTATCTCTCTACAAATTACTAATTCTCTATCATAAAAATATTCTTGAAATTTTTCTAAATTTTTAAGAAATTTTCTTGGAGAGGAAAATAAGATAATAGCACAATCAATTTTGCTTAAAATCTCGAGTTCCTTTTTTAATGATGATAATTTCTCAGACAGAAAACCAAAAAAAATAAATTTTTCTGAAAAACCACTGATAGATGCTGTTGCAATAACCGAGGAAACTCCAGGAATCGGGATTATTGGTATATTTTTTGAAACACAATCTTTGATAAGTATTTTACCAGGATCAGAAATAACTGGCGTGCCGGCATCTGAAATAAGAGATATTATGTTATATTTTTGAATTTCAGAAACTATTTTTTCAGAAATCTTTTTTTCATTAAATTTATGATAAGAAATCAACTTAGACTTAATGTCATAATGACTAAGTAGTTTTTTTGAATTTCTTGTGTCTTCACATAAAATTATATCTGATTTTTTAAG
>CACNXI010000031.1 GCA_902624345.1 uncultured Pelagibacteraceae bacterium
TCAAGTAATTCAAATGGAAAAAAAGTTGAAGAAATGATTGAAGTTTGCGATTGTGCAAACGAATTTTTTAAAAACAAAGGTGACTTACCCAATAACTTAAAAAAATATAAAGAATTAATAAGCTCAAAAAATATTAGTAGAAAAGAATGTATACTTTTACCTTTCAATGCTTTAAAGAAAGGCTTAACAAATGGAAACTAAAAAAATTATCGACAACTCTATAGCTGGTCTTTTTTCAGCTATTACAATTGGGGTATTAACACTGCTAACCTATAAGACTGATTATGGACTCTTTCTAGTAGCCTCGTTTGGTTCAACAATGGTATTACTATATGGTTATCCAGAAAGTCCTTTTGCACATCCCAAAAATATTTTTTTTGGTCATCTAGTAACTGCTACTGTAGGAGTAATTGCTTTAACGTTTATTTCTCTACCAGAGTACATTTTAATTCCCATTGCAGTTGGTCTTGGAGTTTTTTTTATGATTATGTTAAATGTTACTCATCCTCCGGCAGGAGGTAATCCTATAATTGTTATCATAGGTTCTGCCTCATTTGATTACTTAATTAGCCCCGTCATCACTGGCTCTGTGATTATTATAATTTTTGGGGTTGTATTAAACAAATTTATACTCAAAAAAAAATATCCAAAATAAACACTATTTATTTGCTAGACGCTTTATTATTGTGCTACAGTCTTCCTTATAAATTCAAGATAATTGCTTTTATAAACAACTAGGAGAACAAAAATGAAAATATTATGTATTTTATACGACGACCCAAAAGGTGGAATGCCAAAATCTTATCCTTTGAGTGATTTACCAAAACTTGAAAAATATCCTGATGGAATGACTTTACCTTCTCCTAAAGGAAGAGATTTTACACCTGGTCAATTACTTGGTTGTGTATCAGGAGAACTAGGACTTAGAAAATTTTTAGAGAGTAATGGTCATGAGTTTATTGTTACTAATAGTAAAGATGGTGATGGATGTGAAGCAGACAAACATATTGTAGACGCAGATATCGTAATTTCTCAACCATTTTTCCCGTATTATTTAACCAAAGAGAGAATAGCTAAAGCTAAGAATTTAAAAATGGCAATTACTG
Organism: uncultured Pelagibacteraceae bacterium; assembly: GCA_902624345.1. Lineage (GTDB taxonomy): Bacteria > Pseudomonadota > Alphaproteobacteria > Pelagibacterales > Pelagibacteraceae > Pelagibacter. The sequence continues at coordinate 1,107 of CACNXI010000031.1, forward strand.
CTGGTATAGGCTCTGATCACGTAGACTTACAAGCAGCAATGGATAATAAGATCGATGTTGTTGAGGTTACTTTTTGTAACTCAAGATCTGTAGCTGAACATATTGTAATGATGATTGTATCAATGGTTAGAGATTACCATAATCAACATAGAATCGTTAATGAAGGTGGATGGAATATAGCTGATGCTGTTCATAGAAGTTATGATGTCGAAGGAATGCATATTGGAACAGTTGCTGCTGGAAGAATAGGTCTTGATGCTCTAAGAAAAATGAAACCTTTTGATGTACATTTGCATTATTTTGACAGACATAAATTGCCTGACAGTGTAGAAAAAGAATTAAATTTAACTTTTCATGATTCTGTGGAGTCAATGGTGAAAGTTTGTGACGTAGTTACTATTAACTGTCCTTTGCACCCTGAAACTGAAAACTTATTTGATAAAAAAATGATAAGTAAAATGAAAAAAGGTGCCTACATAGTTAATACTGCGAGAGGAAAAATTTGTAACAAAAACGATATAGCAGATGCATTAAAATCTGGTCAATTAAGTGGATATGCTGGAGATGTATGGTTCCCGCAACCTGCTCCAAATGACCATGTATGGAGATCAATGCCAAATCATGGAATGACTCCACACACATCTGGAACATCACTTTCTGCTCAAGCAAGATATGCTGATGGTGTAAGAGAAATATTAGAGTGCTTCTTCGATAAAAAACCAATTAGAGATCAATACCTTATTGTAAAAGATGGCCAATTGGCTGGAATGGGTGCACACTCTTACAGTAAAGGGTCAGCAACAAGTGGTTCTGAGGAGGCCGCAAAATATAAAAAAAAATAAAAATTGAGAATAAAGAAATTTTTAAGACCTTTTATTTTAACTTATCTTTTCTTAAGTGTTGCTATAGGTTTTTACCCAACTTTCGATTTTTACTCTTTTAAGGGTCAATCAATTATAATTGCTGTTTCAATCTTTAATGGAGTTTTGGGTTTGTATGTAAAGAAAATTGGAAATGATGAATAAAGAAGAAACAATTGGATGGAATTTTGATAACTCATATTCAAATTTACCAAAATCTTTTATTTATGAAATCTCTCCTGTTCCAGTAAAACGTCCAGAGTTAATAATTTTAAATCATGATTTAGCTGATCAAATGGGTTTGAATTTTTCTAATGTAGATAATAAACAGCTAGCAAAAATGTTTTCTGGAAATTTGCTCCCAAAGGGATCTAAATCTTTGGCTCAAGCGTATGCGGGTCATCAGTTTGGTCATTTTACAATGTTGGGTGATGGTCGTGCAGTTTTACTAGGTGAACATATATCTAAAAGTAATCAAAGACTTGATATTCAGTTTAAGGGTTCAGGTCAAACACCCTTTTCAAGAAACGGAGATGGAAGAGCAGCATTAGGTCCAATGTTAAGAGAATATTTAATTAGTGAAGCTATGCACTCATTAAACATACCGACGACTAGAAGTTTAGCAGTTGTGAAAACTGGAGAAAATGTAATTAGAGAAAAACCATTGCAGGGTGCAATATTAACAAGAGTTGCATCAAGTCATATTAGAGTTGGAACCTTTCAATTTATTAGAACAAGAGAAAATTTAGATGAACTCAATACTTTAGTTAATTACACAATTAAAAGACACTATCCTGAAATATCAAAATCAAAAAATAATGCTTACGACTTACTCAGCAAATTGATTGATAAGCAGATTGAATTAGTGGTCAATTGGATGCGTGTAGGATTTATTCACGGTGTAATGAATACTGATAACATGGCGATTTCAGGTGAAACGATAGATTATGGTCCGTGTGCCTTTATGGATAGTTATAATTTAGACACTTGTTTCAGTTCTATTGATCATATGGGAAGATATGCATATGGAAATCAGCCAGCTATCACCAAATGGAATTTGGCTAGATTTGCTGAATGTTTACTAACTTTGATTAACCCAAATAAAGAGGATGCTCTAAAAATGGCAACAGAACTTATCGATAAATTCGATAAAATTTATGAGGAAAAATGGTTTAATATGATGAAAAGTAAGTTAGGTCTAATTGGTGACTATAAGGAAGATAATTTAATTATTTTTGAATTATTAAAGATTATGAAAAAACAAGAATTAGACTACACAAACACTTTTTTATTTTTAATGGACCATGAAATAGACGATAAAAAAAGTTATCAAAATGAAAAATTTGATAATTGGAAGATGAAATGGCAGAAAAGATTAACTAAAGATAGCAAAAATTTAATGGAACTAAATAATCCTGTAATAATTCCTCGAAATCACAACGTTGAAAATGTTTTAAAATCAGCTGAAAATAGTGATCTGACACCATTTAATGATTTGCTTCAAGCTCTGAAAAATCCATACACAAATCAAAAGGTTTTAAATAAATATCAGTCTCCACCACCTAAAAGTGATAAAAAATATCAAACGTTTTGTGGAACTTGACTCTTAAAGAACGTAAGGCTCAGGTCTTGCTTCTTTTCCTAAAACTCTTTCGACTGCCATATTGGAAATATCAATAGACTGATATGCTCCGGTTGTAATTAATTCTGTTAAAGCTCTTCCTATACCAGGAGCTTGCATTAATCCTCTTCCTGTAAAACCAGTTGCTAGGTAAACATTTTCAAACTTTGGGTGCTTGCCAACTACAGCATTGTTATCTAGTCTGTTGCAATCATAGTATCCAGCCCAACCGCCTGTTAGTTTTAACTCTTCAAATATTGGAACTCTTTGAGCAAGAGCTGGCCAAACTAATTCCTCAAAATCATCCCATGCAGGTTCTAGGTCTTTAGCATCAAAAACAGATTTAGGAGATCCTGCAAGATATTCTTTCCCCTCTGGTCGCCAATAAACTCCAGTAGTTAAATCTCCAGTCAAAGGCATTTCAGGAATATGTTTGGGACACTTAACTCTAAAGACAGTATGTTTCTGAGGCTCAACTGGAATATCTTCCAATAATTCTTTTGTCCAACATCCAGCTGCTGATACAATAGTTTTAGCTTTTATATCTGATAATGATTTGACTTCACCTTTTATAAACTCAGCGCCTAGCTCGATTGCTTTACTTTTAAGTGCTCCATGAAACATAAATGGATCAATCCAACCTTCACTTTTGTTGTCTGTAAAGGTTGCTGTTTCAATCCCTTCGTTATTTATGTAAGGAAAGTATTGCTTTAAATCAGAACCTTTTATGTTTTTAGTCCCTGCATCGCATGCTTTATGATTTTCAAGAGCCTTATATTGTTCTTCAGCATGTTCTGCTCCAAACATAAGCAAATATCCATTAGGCACCATACTAGCTGTTGGTTTGGGATTTTTTTTTGTTTTTAAAAGTTCTGGTATTTGAAAAATAAATTCTCTAGCAAATTTCCCTAAAAGAATGTTTTCTGTTTGAAAAAATTGTCTTCTGAAACCGCCTAATGATAAAGGGAAAGATGCTGTTCTATATGTTGGATCTCTTTCAATAACTTTTACTTTTCTTCCCTCTTTTGACAAAAAATAAGCTGTTGCAGCTCCTATTATACCAC
>CACNXI010000032.1 GCA_902624345.1 uncultured Pelagibacteraceae bacterium
TTACTCAATAATAAATTATATTACAAATCTATAAATGAAGATATTTCCAGCAATTGATATTAAAGATAAAAAATGTGTAAGACTAATTAAAGGTGATTTTAATCAAAAGACTGAATACGAAATGTCGCCAGTCGAACAAGCAACACAATTTATTGATAAAGGTTTTAAAAATCTTCATATCATAGATTTGGATGGAGCCTTAACTGGAGAAACAGTAAATCTTAATATTATTAAAGAGATTGTGAGAAAATTTGATTTTAAAGTAGAGGTAGGTGGAGGAGTGAGAGATTTTGATAGTATTCAAGAATATGCTGATATAGGTGTAGATAAAGTTATTTTAGGAAGTGCAGCTATAAAAGATAAAAATTTTTTGAAAAAAGCTTGTAAAAGATTTCCGAAAAAAATTGCTTTGGGTTTGGACGCTCAAGATGGAAAACTCTTAGTGTCAGGATGGAAAGAAAGTTCAGGCATATCAACTTTAGATTTTTTAAATGAAGTAAATGATTATAGTATCAGTAGATTAATCTTTACTGATATAAATAAAGATGGAACAAAAGAGAGTCCTAATTTTGAGGAAACATTGAAAGTTGCCGAGATTTCTAATTGCCCAGTGGTAATTTCTGGCGGAGTATCATCAATTGAAGATATCAAAAAAGCTAAAACACTTAAAAATGTTGAGGGTGTTATAGTTGGTAAAGCAATATACGATGGCGATGTTAAACTAGAGGAGCTAGCTAAAGAAGATGCTTAAAAATAGAATTATACCCTGCTTAGACGTTAAGAATGGTCGTGTTGTTAAAGGTATAAACTTTGTTGATTTAAAAGATGCTGGCGATCCTGTTGAACAAGCAAAAATCTATAGTGATGGTGGAGCTGACGAAATTTGTTTTTTAGATATTACTGCTTCAAATGAGAATAGGGATACTATTTATGAGGTTGTCGAGAAGACTTCAAAGAAATGTTTTGTGCCTCTAACAGTAGGTGGTGGAGTAAGGAGTGTTGATGATATTAATAAATTATTGAACTGCGGTGCTGACAAAGTTTCAATTAATACTGCTGCAGTAGAAAATTCCAAAGTCGTGGTTGATAGTTCTAAAAAATTTGGTTCCCAATGTATTGTTGTTGCAATAGATGCAAAAAAAAACGGAGATAAGTGGGAAGTTTTCACTCATGGAGGAAGAAACAACAGCGGCATTGATGCATTGGAATATGCAAAAAAAATGGAAGATAGCGGAGCTGGTGAGTTATTAGTAACTTCAATGGATAGAGATGGAACACAGGTAGGTTACGATATTGATTTAATGTCTAAAATATCTTCAAGAGTAAATATTCCCTTAATTGCATCTGGTGGTGTTGGAAATCTTGATCACTTAGTTGAGGGTATTAAATCAGGTAAAGCCAGCGCAGTTCTCGCGGCATCAATATTTCATTATGGAAAATACTCAGTGAAAGAAGCAAAGCAATATTTGGAGTCTAAAGGAATTCCTGTTAGAACATAATATGCTTAAAACTCTGGAAGATATAATTTTAATGGTAAGAGAGAGGAAGACTAAACCTCAAAGCGAATCTTATACAAATAAATTATTAGCTAACAAAGAATTGTCAGTAGAAAAGGTAAAAGAGGAAGTTAAAGAATTAATTGAGGCTGTGGAAAATAATACAAATAAAGTTCATGAGACAGCCGATGTATTGTATCATCTAATTGTGTATCTCGAAGCAAATAACGTCAAAATGGAAGATGTTATGAAAGAACTAGATAAAAGAAAAAAATGAGCTACGACGACAATAACATTTTTGCAAAAATCCTGAGAGGCGAGATACCATGCAAAAAAATCTATGAGGATGAATTTGTTTTATCTTTTCATGATATAAATCCACAAAAAAAAGTTCATGCTTTGGTGATTCCAAAAGGTAAATATGTAAATTTAGAGGATTTTACTTCTAAAGCCAGTTCAGACGAAATAGTTGGACTTATGAAAGGAATTTCAACTGTTGCAAAAAAGATTGGTATATCGAGCATCGATAATGAAGGATTTAGAACTTTATCAAACGTTGGAGATAATGGTGGCCAAGAAGTGCCTCATTTACACTTTCATTTGTTTGGTGGTGAAAAAGTAGGGAGAATGGTTCAATGATAATTAGTGTAAAAAGAAATTTTTTAGAATTAAAAAATATCAATGATCTAATTAAAAAAGATAAGCCAGAAGATAATTATTCGGTGGAAAAAACAAAACCAGATTTCCAACTGAACAAGTTTTTCTATAAACAAATTGGTAAGAAATATCGATGGACTGATAGATTGATTTGGACAGATCTTCAGTGGTCAAATTATGTCTCAAATAAAAATCTAGAAACCTACGTAATAAAGAATGGCGAAGATTTAGTTGGATATTTTGAACTTATACATCATCCAGAAAAAAATGAGACAGAACTTGCATACTTAGGTTTGTTTGAAGATTATTTTGGTAAAGGAGTTGGTGGTTATGCTTTAACAACTGCAATTTTAAAATCCTTTGAAAAAAAAATTAAAAGAATGTGGGTTCATACTTGTACACTAGATCATCCTAATGCGATAAAAAATTATTTAGCAAGAGGGATGAAAATTTTTAAAGAAGAAAACCTTAATATCAGAGCTAGCTAGTTATAAAGATTAAGATCAAAAATTTTATTAGACAATTCTTGATTAATATTTTTAACGATAATATTGGACCTTACTCTGTTGCCATACAAATCAATAGTTTCCCATCCGTTAATTAAGTAATTTTTTTTATCAAAAAAAATACTTAATTGATTACTTTGATCATTAATTAATAGGAGAAAATTTTGTTCTTTTTCGACTACATTTCCCATAATTTTCGAAATTAAAAATTCTTTATTAAGAAAATATTTAAAGTAAGTATTTTCAGTTTTATAAGTATTCGCAAAATTTGAGCTTTTGTTTTTGATTAAAAGTGTCTTTCCATTAGATACGATTAACTTCCCAGTCTCATCGTATTTGCACATCATTTTATTATTGAATGAAATAATGCAGTTACCAGTTTCTTTTTTATCGTTAATTAGTTGTTCAAAATCAAATGCAAAATTTTCAATCTCAGAAATTTTTTTAATAATTTTAGGTTCTGTGTAAGCATGTTTTTGAGTAAATATAAAAAAAATGATTAAAATCAGAAAAATTGTTCTCATTACAACAATTCTCTTTTGCCAACATGATTAGCTTTACTGACAATGCCTCTACTTTCCATAATATCTATTATTCTCGCAGCCCTATTGTAACCTATTTGAAGTTTTCTTTGCAAAAAGGAGGTTGATGCTTTTCCCTCAGATTTGACTATTTCAAGGGCTTTATTGTAAAGCTCATCATCTTGATCTGAGTCTTCAGATCCATCATTAGATGGACTTTCAGAAGATAAATTTAAAATTTCATCAACATATTCCGGATCTCCTTGTGATTTAAGAAAAGAATTAATTTTTTCAATTTCATTATCCGAAACAAATGGCGCATGGATTCTTGTAATTCGATTAGCAGAGGACATGAAAAGCATATCCCCTTTCCCTAATAATTGTTCAGCACCTTGTTCTCCGAGAATTGTTCTACTATCAATTTTTGAAGACACTTGAAAAGATATACGAGTTGGGAAATTTGCTTTGATAGTACCCGTTATTACATCAACACTTGGTCTTTGCGTTGCCATTATTATATGAATACCCGCGGCCCTTGCCATTTGAGAAAGTTTCTGAATACAATTTTCAATGTCCTTACTAGCAACCAACATAAGATCTGACATTTCGTCTACTATAACTACAATGTAAGGCATAGAAATTTTGTGTTTAGCGTTGTAACTGCCAATATTTCTAACGCCAACCTTAGTCATTAACTTGTATCTATTTTCCATTTCTTTTACTACCCAACCTAAAACTGAGGCAGCTTTTTTTGCCTCAGTTATCACAGGACATAATAGATGGGGAATTCTTTCATATGTCGAAAGCTCTAACATCTTAGGATCAATTAAAATAAACTTACAAATTTCTGGTTTGTGTCTGTATAGCAATGAAAGAATAATCGTATTTATACATACAGATTTACCAGAGCCGGTGGTACCAGCAATTAGAAGATGAGGCATTGAGGTTAAATCTCCAATTAATGGTTGACCAGAAATACTTTTACCAAGGGCTATCGGTAATTTTAAATCTTTATTGTTAAATTTTGGACTTGATATTATTTCCCTCAACATAACATTGTCTCTAAATGAATTCGGGAGTTCAATACCGATTGTACTAGATCCTGGAATTGTTGAAATTCTTGCAGATTCAGAGCTTGTATTTCTCGCTATATCTTCAGAGAGGTTTACGATTTTTGAAACTTTAACTCCCGCAGCAGGTTCAAACTCGTTAAGAGTAACAACTGGGCCAGTGCTTATTTTTGTTATTTTTCCTTGTACACCAAAATCTAACAGCACTTTTTCCAAAAAATCAGCATCAACTTTTTTTTCTTCTTTTGCATTCTTAAATTTCTTTTCTGGAACCTTGAGGAAATCAAGTGACGGAAGTTTGAAAGCGCCTACTTTTTTAGGCTCAGAGATGGACTCACTGAGGTTAAAAGTTTCTTGAACAGTTTCTTTTTCTTTAAATTGT
>CACNXI010000033.1 GCA_902624345.1 uncultured Pelagibacteraceae bacterium
TGCCTCTTTATCCCTTTTAGACAAATTAAAGTTTTTATAAATTTTAAACTTACTTACCATTTTAGTTCTGTTTGAGTATAGTTTACATTAACATTATACTTTTTTATTAATTCTTTAATACCATTACTTATTTCATTCTTGTGAATTCCATTATTTATAAGAAGAGAGTCAAAATTTTGTATATTCGCACCTTTGATATCTGTATTTAGATTATCACCTATACAAATCACTTTTTTTCCTCGTAAATTGTTTATTGCTTTTTCATAAACTTCCGGAAAAGGTTTGCCAAAATACTTAACTTTACCTCCTAACTTTTCAAAAATTTTTGCGACTGTCCCAGCACAGAATTCTCTTTCTTCGCCTCGATCAACAACAAGATCTGGATTGGTACAAATCATTATTTTTTCAATATGATCTATTAATAATTTTTCATAAAATATTAATTCTGATTCATGGTAATCAAATAATCCAGTGCATAATAAAAAATCACAACTGTCTATTTTTTCAGTCTTTTGATTTTTAAATGTTTTGAATAAATCAAAATCTCTCGGTGGGCCTATATGAAAAAAGCTTTTAGAATTCATAGTTTTGAGTTGATCCAAAGCAGCTTGGCCAGATGTATAAACTTGTTGAGCCTTTTTTTCATCTAAACCCATTTTTTTTAAATATTTAATTACAGTAAGATTTGGTCTTGGTGCGTTTGTTAGCAATACATATTTCTTTTTATTCTTTTCTAACTTTTCAAGAACTTCGACTGAATTCTGAAATAGATTTAGACCGTTGTGTAAAACTCCCCAGATATCTATAAAAAACACATCGTATTCCCCAGCGATTGATCTAAGTCCTTTTTCATCTAAATTTGAAGTCATTTTTTATGATATAACTCAAAAAAATGCATATTTCTTGGTTTTTTTTAGAATATATATTTTATCCTTTATCTTGAAAAATTATCTTTTGGTATTTATATGATTTCAATATTTATAGGAGATTTATGAAGTTTAAACCGTTACATGACAGAGTTTTGATAGAAGTTTTGGATAGCAGTGAGAAAACTGCAGGTGGAATTATCATACCAGATACAGCGCAAGAAAAACCTCAAGAGGGAAAAGTTGTTGCAGTTGGTGGTGGAGCTAAAACTGAAGATGGAAAAATCATTCCAATGGATGTCAAAGTTGGAGACAAAGTACTATTTGGTAAATGGTCAGGCACCGAAGTGAAAATTGGTGGGAAAGAATATAGCATTATGAAAGAATCTGACATAATGGGAATATCAACAGAAAAATAATTTTTAATAAAGGAGTAGAAAATGGCAAAAATAGTAAAATTTGACTCAGATGCAAGAACAGCGATGCTAAAAGGTGTTGATATACTTGCTAACACTGTAAAAGTAACGCTTGGTCCAAAGGGTAGAAATGTTGTTATAGATAAATCTTATGGCGCACCAAGAACTACTAAAGATGGAGTGTCGGTAGCTAAAGAAATAGAGCTCGAGGATAAATTTGAAAACATGGGTGCTCAAATGGTTAAGGAAGTAGCGAGCAAAACTAATGATGAAGCTGGGGATGGAACAACTACAGCTACGATCTTGGCGCAAGCAATTGTAAAAGAAGGTTGTAAGTATGTTACAGCTGGAATGAATCCAATGGATGTTAAGAGAGGAATTGACTCAGCCGTTGATCATGTGAAACAAAAATTAATTTCCTCAGCCAAAAAAGTTAAAGATAGTGATGAAATTGCTCAAGTTGGTACAATTTCGGCTAACGGTGACAAAGAAATTGGTAATATGATTTCTAAAGCAATGCAAAAAGTTGGAAATGAAGGTGTTATAACTGTTGAGGAAGCAAAAGGTATTGAGACTGAACTTGATGTTGTAGAAGGTATGCAGTTTGATAGGGGTTACCTTTCTCCATACTTCATTACTAACGGGGATAAAATGACAACTGAATTAGAAAACCCACTAATATTGTTGCATGAAAAGAAATTAACTAATCTTCAGCCAATGGTACCACTTTTAGAAGCAGTTGTTCAAGCAGGTAGACCTCTTATGATAATTTCTGAAGATGTTGAAGGTGAAGCTTTAGCTACACTGGTTGTGAATAAATTAAGAGGTGGTCTTAAAGTTGTTGCAGTCAAAGCACCTGGTTTTGGCGATAGAAGAAAAGCAATGCTTGAAGATATTGCAATTTTAACTGGTGGCCAAGTAATATCAGAAGATTTAGGTATCAAACTTGAAAATGTTAAACTTAATGACTTAGGTTCAGCTAAAAGAGTAAAAGTTGACAAAGAAAACAGCACAATAGTAAGTGGATCAGGAAAAAAATCCGACATAGAAGCTAGATGCGCTCAAATCAAACAACAAGTTGAAGAAACTACCTCAGATTACGATAGAGAAAAACTGCAGGAAAGATTGGCGAAACTTGCTGGTGGAGTAGCGGTGATAAAAGTAGGTGGTGCTACTGAAGTTGAAGTTAAAGAGAGAAAAGATAGAGTAGAAGATGCACTTAATGCAACAAGAGCAGCTGTTGAAGAAGGAATAGTTGTTGGTGGTGGTTGTGCATTGCTTTATGCCTCACAAGATCTTGATAAAGTAAAAGTAAAAGGTGACGATCAAAAAGCAGGCGTTGAAATTGTAAAAAGTGCACTACAGGCTCCTATAAGACAAATTACTAAAAACGCGGGTGTTGATGGATCTGTTGTTGTTGGAAAATTGTTAGAAACTAACAAGAGCTCAAACGGTTACGATGCACAGTCAGAACAATATGTTGATATGTTCAAAGAAGGAATCATTGACCCTGTCAAAGTTGTAAGAACTGCTCTTCAAGATGCAGCTTCAATCTCAGGTTTGCTGGTCACAACAGAAGCAATGGTTGCTGACAAACCAGAGGAAAAAGACTCAACACCAGGTATGCCAGCTGGAGGTATGGGCGGTATGGGTGGAATGGGTGGAATGGGAATGTAAAATTCCACTAAAATGGATTTAAAAAAAAACCCTCTATTGAGGGTTTTTTTTTGTCTTAACTTTTTGAACTCTTCTTAATTCATGGTGGATGAAAAGTTAATCTTACAAATTTATGTAGCCTTATTCTTGTAAACCACATAAATAAATAATAACAGTTTATTTGGTTGTATTAAATATTTTATTTTCTTTTTTTCTTTTTAGATAAGCCCAATTTATCACTGTGCCTTAGTCTCAATACTACTATAGCGAGAGCAATTAAAACTATTGCGATTGATTCATAAAGAAGTTGAGAAGCGTCCATCTGTTTACCTTGCAAAATAATAAATCTGCTTAATGCAGTAATTGCAATCAACAAAGGCAAAGAAATGCTTATTGATTGCTCTTCCCAAAATACTCTTACCATTGCCATTACCTCTAAGTATAGAAACATTAATAATAAATCAGCTAATGTAACAGTTTGATTCAAAAACATAGTTCTTATTTCAAGCACCACTGCAATAATTGTGCTGAGTAAAATTATTCCTAATAAAAGAAGCTGCAAATTTTTAACAAGATTTTTCACTGAATTAATTATAACTGATTCTGGAATTAAAATATATGGTTAATCTTCTGTTTTTTTTTTAGTAAATGGTAACCATTTTTCTATAGCAGACTTATCCGGTCCATCATAAGGTATTTTATATGAGTTAGTATTTGTTAATACCTCAATACCCTTTGAAAAAACAAATATAAAAACTATCACAAAAACTATTGCCATAATTTTGAAAGGGTTGAAATTTTTAGTTTCAAAAACACTCGCTGATTTTTCTTCAGCTTTATGAAACTGCTTGAAGGTATGATAGACCGCAAAAATTAATCCTAAATGAGCAAGAAATACCCCCGCCCAACCAAAAATGAATGTTGTGTATGTAAAAATGTATAGACTAAATACTACTGACCAAATAAAACTCAAAACTAATAAAATTTGAAGCCTTACTGTCTTCGGTAGGGCTCTTAAATCATTTTTACTATCATCAAACAAAATGTTTGCTGATTCGACCATAAAATTTTTTAATGACATAAAAAATTAATAGTTTTTTTTAAGACAAAAATCAATTAAAGAATTTTCCTACTAAATAAAGACCAAGTGCCACAGCAGGACCAATTCCAAAGGCAAATAATAAAGTTCCTACACCAACTATGCCTCCCAAGTACCAGCCAATTGATACAACTGTAATCTCGATTCCCGCTCTGACTGCAGCTATTGGAAAATTTGTTATTCTTTGAATTCCAGTCATTAATCCATCTCTTGGTCCAGGACCTAAATTTGCAATTAAATAAAAACCACTTCCCAAACCTACTAATAAAACTGCAAATACTGCCATTAACAATTTTCCAAAATATGTTTCTGGTGTAACAAAAAGAAAAATAGTCAAATCAATCATTGCAGCTATAATGATTATATTAAAAACTGTCCCGATACCGGGTTTTTGTTTCAGGAAAAACCATAAGCTTAAAGTGCAGACGCTTACAA
>CACNXI010000034.1 GCA_902624345.1 uncultured Pelagibacteraceae bacterium
AAAAAATAAGGATTTTATTAAGTTATGTTTAAATACTAAATTATCATCACAAATAACCATACAACCAATTACTAGGTTTGATTTTGATGCAGCCATAGTATTTTCTGATATTCTTCTTGTTCCATATGCACTTGGTCAACAAGTAAGTTTTAAAAAAGATTTTGGACCTGATTTACAAAAAATTGATTTAAAAATATTAAATGAAGCTAAAAAAGAAGCCTTCCTTAAAAAGCTGAACCCAGTTTACGAAACAATTAAAGAAACAAAAACTAGATTGTCTGTAAACAATAAAGATACAATTGGCTTTATAGGAGCCCCTTGGACACTGTTATTGTATATGCTTAATAGAAAATCTCCCAAAGGAGGAAATTTTAATGTATTTCAAAAAGACAAATACGTCCATGATATCATGTTAAAATTGGATGAATTTTTAAAAATACATATAGAAGCCCAAATTAAAAGTGGCGCATCAATAATTCAAATATTTGATAGTTGGGCTGGGCTTCTACCAGAAAAAGATCTGGAGTATTTTGTTTATAAGCCCACAAAAAGTTTAGTAAATTTTATTAGACAAAAAGATTCAATCTCAATTTGTTTTCCAAGAAATATTAATAATTACAAAAAATTTGTAGAAAATGTAAACCCAGATATAATTAGCATTGATTATAATATCGATCCTTCAACAATAAGAGATACCATTGATATTACTGTTCAGGGCGGCCTTGACCCAAAAATTTTATTACAAAACAAAGATATTTTGAGAAATGAAGTGACAAAATATTTAAAAACTTTTGATAAAAAAAGATATATATTCAATTTAGGACATGGGGTTTTACCGGATACCAACCCAGATATGGTAAAATATTTAGTAGATATAGTTAGGAGTTTTAGTGGACAGTAATCATCCGCAAGTAAATTTTGGAAAAACTGGTGTTTTATTAATTAACCTTGGCACACCCGAATCAACAAGCTGGTTAGACATTAGAAAATATCTTAAAGAGTTTCTGTCAGATCGCAGGGTTATTGAGGTAAATCCTTTTTTATGGCAAATAATTTTAAACTTGTTCATCTTAACATTTAGACCCTCAAAAACAGCTAAAGCTTATAAAGAAATATGGATGAAGGATATAAACATGTCTCCCTTAAGATATTATACGCAGATGCAATCAAAAAAAGTAAATGAAAAAATATCTAGTGAAAATTTAATAATAGATTATGCCATGAGATATGGAAAACCTAGTATAAAAAAGAAAATGTACAAGTTGCAAGAACAAGGTTGCGAAAAACTTATTATTATACCCCTGTATCCTCAGTATGCAGCCGCAACTACAGCAACTGTTTGTGATGAAGTTTATAGAACTTTAATGAAAATGAGGTGGCAGCCAAGTTTGCAGATTATCCCTCATTATGAGTCAGAGCCACTTTATATAACAGCATTAGTGAATAGTATAAAAAAAAAAATATCAGAAATAAAATGGACACCAGATATAATAGTGGCATCATATCACGGCATACCAAAAAAATATTTTGACAAGGGAGATCCTTACCAGTGTTATTGCCAGAAAACTTCAAGATTAATTAAAGAAAGTTTTAATAAAATACCATTATTAACAACTTTTCAGTCGAGGTTCGGCCCACAAGAATGGTTACAACCTTATACAGATAAAACTTTTGAAAACTTGCCAAAAGAAGGAAAAAAGAAATTATTAGTTATTTGTCCAGGATTTTCATCTGATTGTGTAGAAACTCTAGAAGAAATATCAATTCAAGGTAAGGAGAGTTTTTTAGATGCCGGCGGAGAAGAATTTGATGTTGTTCCTTGTCTCAATGATAATGAGGATCATATAAAACTCTTAACACATTTGATTCAAAAATATCATGTCTAAAAATGCAATACTGATTTACAGTTCTATAGATGGTCAAACTTTTAAAATATCAGAATATTTGAGAGAAAAATGCAAAACATCAATATCTTTTGAGTTAAAACCAATTCATGACGTAAAAAATATTAGTTTAAATGAATATGAAATTATTATCATTGGTGCTAGCATAAGGTACGGCAAACACAGCTCAGAAATTGCAGAATTAGTAAAAAATAATTTAGAAGTCTTTAATAATAAAAAAACAGCCTTTTTTTCTGTCAATGCTGTTGCAAGAAAACCTGGCAAAGATCTTTATACTAACAACCCTTACGTAATAAAATTTCTCAATAAAACTAAATGGAAACCAGATATAACCGCAGTCTTTGCAGGTAAAATTGACTACCCAAAATATAAATTTTTTGAGAAAATTATAATACGTTTTATTATGCTCATTACAAAAGGCCCTACGGATACCTCGAAATCATATGAGTTTACCAACTGGCTAAAGGTTGATGAATTTGCTGCTGAATTAAACAAAAAATTTTGAGGTTTTCACTTGAATATTATTAGATAATGTCTATATTAAAGTATCCAAACAAACAATCCTAATTCATGAAAATCCAAGAACTTAAAAAAAATAGCCCAGCACAATTAATTGAACAAGCCGAAAAACTAGGTATTGAAAACGCAAGCACACTTAGAAAGCAAGAAATTTTATTTGCTATATTAAAAAAACTTGCTGAAAAAGGTGAAGAGATTACCGGAATGGGAGTTCTTCAATTACTTCAAGACGGATTTGGCTTTTTAAGGGCGTTAGAGTCAAATTATTTACCAGGAGCAGATGATATTTACGTAAGCCCAAGCCAAATTAGAAAATTTGGTTTGAGAACTGGTGACACAGTTGAAGGACCTGTAAGAGCCCCCAAAGAAGGAGAAAGATATTTTGCTCTACTTCAAGTAAGCAAGATTAATCTTGAAGATCCTGAGAAATCTAGACACAAAGTTGCCTTCGATAACTTAACTCCACTATATCCAAATAAACAAATAGTAATGGAAGTTGAAACAAACACGATCGAAAAAAAACCCAATTTAACCCCAAGATTAATTGATCTTGTAAGCCCAATAGGTAAAGGCCAAAGATCACTAATAATATCACCACCTAAGGCTGGCAAGACAATGATATTACAAAGTATAGCTAACTCAATTACTGCAAATCATCCGGAATGTTATTTAATGGTTTTACTCATAGATGAAAGACCAGAAGAGGTAACTGATATGCAGCGAACTGTAAAAGGAGAAGTAATAAGCTCGACATTTGATGAGCCCGCTCAAAGACATGTTGCTGTAGCTGAGATGGTTATTGAAAAAGCAAAAAGAATGACAGAGCACAAAAAAGATGTAGTTATTCTTTTAGATTCCATCACTAGACTTGGACGAGCATATAATGCTGTAGTTCCAAGTTCTGGAAAAGTTTTAACCGGAGGTGTTGATGCTAATGCACTTCAGAGACCAAAAAGATTTTTTGGAGCAGCTAGAAATATTGAAGAAGGTGGGTCTCTTACAATAATTGCTACTGCTTTGATAGATACTGGTAGTAGAATGGACGAGGTTATATTTGAAGAATTTAAAGGAACAGGTAATAGTGAAACTATACTCGATAGGAAAATATCTGAAAAAAGAATATTCCCAGCAATTGATATTACAAAATCGGGTACAAGACGAGAGGAACTTCTTTTTGACAAAAATGACTTGCAAAAAATGAATGTCCTAAGACGTATAATAGCTCCAATGGGATCGATGGATGCTATTGAGTTTATAAATTCAAAGCTTAAAAATACAAAAACAAATTCAGAATTTTTCAATTCAATGAACAAACCCTCTTAATTATAAGCAGTTTAATAATTTATTTAATTTAGCCTTTTATTTGATAATATTTGTTCATGTCGACTGTAGATTTATTAAAAATTCAAAAACTTTTTCAAGCAAAAAAATTCTCTGAAATTATTTTTGAAATAGAAACTTCAACATCCGAAAAAGATAGGTCTCCCACATTACACAACTTGTTAGGAGTTTGCAGGGCGTCTCAAAAAGGTAGATCTGATAGAGATGTAAAATATGCTTTAAATGATTTTGAGACTGCCTTTAACAAAGATAACCTTGGCGAGATATCTTTAG
>CACNXI010000035.1 GCA_902624345.1 uncultured Pelagibacteraceae bacterium
GGTAAAAAATCAACATTTGATTGTCTTATAAATGATCTTGCTTTATCTTGAGTAAATGGAACTAAAAAAACATTCATTATTGATTGAAAAATCAAAAAAATTAGAGAATATTTGATTATTATATTTAAGAACTCACTTTTTCTTACTCCATTAGACCAAAATATAAGTGTTTGATTTTGATCTTCGTATTTTACAAGCGTAAAAAAAACCGCAAAGAAAAACATAAATGGTAAAATTTCATTAATAATTTTTGGTAAACTTAACAATGTATATAGAAAATAAATTTTAAAACCGTGGCCGTCCTCTGTCACAAAACCTAAGTAATTTACAGCTTGAATAACCCAAACAATAAGTGCGACAGAACTACAAGAAAGTAAAAAAAATATTGTTGTTTCACGTAAAAAGTTTTTAAAAATAATTTTTTTCATTGAAATTCCTTAAAATAAACATATACACGTTTTGGTAGAAAAATGAATAAAAAATTATGATTATAAAAGATAGTTTTTCAAAATTTACAAATATCTCAAAGCTTTCTGGGTGTATTGCCTTTTTTACTAACGAAAAGTCAGAAATAACTCATTTAAAGAAGTACTTAAGTTCTTCAGAACATAAAAACTTAAGTACGCTTTTAAAAAATAAAAATAAAAAAAAAGGTTTTTTGAATTTTGATCTGAGTCCAAAGCAAAAAGTAATTTTGATTTCTTTAAAAAAAAACCAGAAACCGAATGAAATAGAAAAAAGTGGAGCGAAGCTCACAGATTTTTTAAAGGGCGAAGGTATAGAAGCTATTTATATTATTTCAGATACAATTTCTGTAAACGTAAAGTCGGATGCCATCTATGAATTTTTACATGGAATGAGATTAAAATCATATTCTTTTGATAGATATAAATCCAAAAGGGAATTAAAGACTCTTAAAGTAAATATAACCTCTTCAAAAAAATTTAATAAAAAAATCTACGATAAATTTAAAGCAATAGAATTTGGGGTTAACTATACAAAAGATTTAGTGTCAGAACCTGGAAATGTATTGCATCCAGATGAATATGCTAAAAGGTTAACTCAATTAAAAAAAATTGGTCTTAAAGTTTCTGTATATAATGAAAAACAATTGAAGAAGATGGGTTGCAACGCATTAGTTGGCGTCGGTCAAGGAAGTATAAGAGGATCGTATTTAGTAACTCTTGAATGGAAAGGAAAAAAAACTAATTCTAAACCATTAGCTTTTGTTGGCAAAGGAGTCTGTTTTGACACTGGAGGCATATCATTAAAACCTGCAAGATTTATGGAAGACATGACTTATGACATGGCTGGTTCTGCTGTAGTCGTGGGTCTTATGAAAAATTTAGCCCTTAGAAAATCAAAAGTTAATGCAGTTGGTGTTGTTGGATTAGTGGAAAACATGCCAGGCGGGAATGCACAAAGACCTGGTGATATTGTAAAATCATATAGTGGAAAAACTATTGAAGTCTTAAATACTGATGCAGAAGGAAGATTAGTTTTAGCAGATGCAATAACTTTTACAGAAAAAAAATTTAGACCTAATTTGATTGTAGACTTAGCAACACTTACTGGCGCAATAGTAGTTGCATTGGGTTCAGAGTATGCTGGATTATTTTCTAATAATGACAATTTATCTAAGCAAATTCATGAAGCTGGTGAAAAAGTTGATGAAAAAGCATGGCGACTTCCATTACACTCTAATTACGATAAACTTATGAATTCCAAAAATGCTGATATGCAGAATATAAATTATGTTGGAGGAGCTGGGTCGACTACCGCAGCCCAATTTTTGCAAAGATTTATTTTAAACAAAACACCTTGGGCTCATTTAGATATTGCAGGTATGGCCTTTTCAAAATACGCTGGAGCTCTTAATTCAAGTGGAGCAACAGGTTACGGGGTTAGATTGTTGAATAAGTTTATTGAAGACAACTATGAGTAAAGTTGAACAAACTCTTTCATTGATCAAACCTGATGCAGTTGAGCGTAATTTAGAAGAGGAAATAAAACAATTTTTCGTTAAATCTGGCTTTAAAATTGCTAAACAAAAAAAGGTTCAATTAGAAAAAAAAGATGCTGAAATTTTCTACAAAGTACACGAGACAAAACCTTTTTATAATGATCTCTGCAATTATCTTTCTTCTGGACCTATTGTTGCAATGATACTTGAAAAAGTTGATGCAGTTTCTGAAAACCGAAAAGTTATGGGAGCAACTGATCCAGCTAAAGCAGACGAGGGAACAATAAGAAAAAAGTACGGACTATCCATTGATAAAAATTCAGTTCATGGTTCTGACAGTATTGAAAATGCTAAAAAAGAAATTAATTTTTTCTTCAAGACATAATTAGTTTTTCTAAAACGATAGGATAAAGTTTATTCTCTTCTTTCAATACCCTTTTTTCCAATTTTTTTATAGTATCTTTTTTTAAAATCTTAACCTTTTTTTTTGCAATGATTTTACCAGAGTCTAATTTCTTACTTACATAATGTATTGTGCAACCTGAAAATTTTTCTTTAGCTTTTAAAGCTCTATGGTGTGTATTAAGACCTTTATACTTAGGTAATAAAGATGGATGAATATTAATTACTTTATTCTTAAAAAAATTAAGGAAATAAGGACTTAAAATTTTCATAAATCCTGCTAAGCAAATAAACTGTATATTTTTATTAATAAGGATTTTTGCTAATTTTTTTTGTTCAGCTTTTAAAAATTGTTTAGAAATAATCTTTGTTAAAATTTTATTTTTTTTTGCAATTTTTAATCCAGCAGCATTTTTTTTATTACTTACAACAAACGCAATTTTATAATTACAACTATTTTTATTTGACCTTAAAATTAATGCTTTTAGATTTGTTCCTCTTCCCGAGATAAACACCGCAATATTAGTTTTTTCCTTGATCACATTACCAACGTATATTGCCAGTATATCTTACTCTACTCTTATTTTTAACAACTTTTCCAATAATATAGGGGCGGTACTGCTTTGAAAAAAACTTTAAAATTTTATGAAAATTATTTTTTTTAATGATCAAACAAAAACCTACGCCACAATTAAAGGTTTTGAGCATTTCTTTTTGAGAAACACCATTTTTGTTAATCCAACTAAAAATTTTATGAATCTTTATTTTGTCTAAATCTATTTTTGCACAAAGTTTTGGTGGTATTACTCTTTCAATGTTGTCGGCAATACCTCCCCCTGTTATATTTGCACATCCATTAATTAATTTCATATCAACTAAATTCATTACTTCTTTCACATAGATTTTGGTAGGTTTTAATATTTCATTTCGTAAAAATTTATTTTTTCTTAAATTAATTTTCTTTTTTTTTAAAACTTCTCTTAATAAAGAATATCCATTCGAATGTAATCCATTGGAAGGTACTGCTAAAATTATATTATTTTCTTTTATACTTTCCTTTTTTAATAGGTTATTTCTATTTACAACACCTACAGAAAATCCTGCTAAATCGAATTTATTTTTAGAGTAAGTTCCTGGCATTTCAGCTGTTTCACCTCCTACTAATTGACAGTCACTTATTTTACAACCATGATGTATCCCTTTAATAATATTTTTTAATTTTGTTAAATTAATCTTATCAATTGAAATGTAATCTAAAAAAAAAAGTGGTTTTGCCCCAAGTACCAAAATATCATTTACACACATTGCGACCAAGTCTATTCCAATTGTATCGAACTTTTTTAAAATATTCGCTATTTCGAGTTTAGTTCCGACACCATCTGTGCTACTCACTAATAGAGGATTATTAAATTTTTTCGGAATTTCATTTACTGAACCAAAACTACCTATATTCTTAAATTTATTTTTAGAATTTCCTTTTTTGGTTAATTTAGATATATATTTAATAAATTGATTAGATGCAT
>CACNXI010000036.1 GCA_902624345.1 uncultured Pelagibacteraceae bacterium
TACTAATATTGAAATTTGGGACCAAAATAAAAAAAGAATATTTGAGAAACCAAAAATTGAGTATGCTTTAAGATGTTTAAATTCTTTAATTAAATCAATAAAAAAAGTTAAGGAGAAAAAGCCAGATACTTTAATAAAACTTCAAGTTATTGATGATAATTCAAATGATGAAAATTTAAAAAAAATAAAGGATCTAATAAACTCAAATGGTATAGACTGCGAAATTATTAATCACAATAAAAGCGAACATAAAGAAAAAATAGCAGCTGAAAATAATGATGAAACATTCGGAAATCTTTCAAGTTTATTAAAATGCTTCGAAATTGCAAAAAAAGAACAATCTGATCTAATATATTTTGTAGAGGATGATTATCTTCATTACGACCATTCATTAGTTGATATGTTGGATACTTACGAAAGAATAAGCTCTCAACACAAAGATGAAATTATAGTTTGCCCAAGTGATTATCCTTTCAATTATATGACGAATGAAAAAACAAATATACTTATTGGAAGTCGACAACATTGGAGAATAATAACAAAAATGCTTTGTACATTTATGATCTCAAAAAAAACGTTTCAAAAACATATAGATAATTTTGAAAAAACTTGTGAAAAAAGACATGATCCTTTTGAAAAATATTTAAATGAAATTTTGCAAAAAGAAATTGCTATTTCTCCCGTCATGTCTCTTGCAATTCACTTAACTAATGTAAATTCAAGTTATGGTCTCTCACCATTTGTAGATTATAAAAAACTGTGGGATGAAAATAAGGTTAATTAAATTAAAAAGGCCTCCTATTTCTAGGAGGCCTTTTAATCGTCTAACCAAGAGGGAGAGATGATTAATCTCTTATTGCGTAAGCAGTTACACCAATTTCTGCTTTGTCAGTTCCAAGTTTTTCAGCCTCTTTACTAATTCTAAGACCGATTGTTGCTTTCATCGCACTAAATACGATGTAAGATAAAATGAAACTAAATGCACAGATTGATAAAGTGCCTAAGAATTGTGAACCAAATGATGTATCACCATTACTTACTGGTACTACTAATGTTCCGAATATTCCAGCAAACATGTGAACTGGTATTGCACCAACTACATCGTCTATACCATAACTTTCAAGCATTTTTGTACCAAAGTACATAATGATTGCCCCTATTGCTCCAATTACAATTGCCATACCTGGAGTTGGAGCTAAAGGTTCAGCTGTTATTGCTACTAGCCCAGCTAATGCACCGTTTAACATCATTACGATATCAGTTTTACCACCAATTAACCTTGTAATTGCAGCACCAGCAAATGTACCTGCTGCTCCGGCTAAGTGAGTATTAACTGCGATTTTTGATATTGCGTTTACATCATCAAACGTTCCCATTGCTAATTGACTGAATCCGTTAAATCCAAACCAACCAAACCATAGTAAAAAAGTTCCTAAAGTTGTTAATGGAATACTAGATGCAGCAAATGGAACCATTATTCTTTTGCTTCCAGATCCTGAAAAACGTCCCGTTCTTGCACCTAAAACAATTACACCAGCTAAAGCTGCTGCACCACCGCATGCATGAACTACAGTTGATCCGGCAAAGTCTGAGAACCCAGCTGCGCTTAACCAGCCACCGCCCCATTGCCAGCCCATTGATACTGGATAGATAAATCCTGACATTATTACTGCAAACAAGAAGAATGGCCAAATTTTAATTCTTTCAGCTACAGCTCCTGAAACTATTGAAACAGTTGCACAAACAAACATGGTTTGAAAAAACCAGTCAGAACTGTCTGAGTAACCTACATCCATATTTGATGAGTCACCCCAAATACTAAATGATCCAATGTAACCGCCCTCGGAAATTCCATATGCTAAATTGTATCCTACTAAAAAGAATACAAGAGAGCAGATTGCAAATTTTCCGATATTTTTTGCAGCAATCGATGAAACACTTTTATTTGTTACTAAACCACTTTCTAACATACAGAATCCAGCAGCCATAAATGCCACTAAAACACCACCTATGTAGAAAGCTAATGAATTGAATATGTATTGTCCTTCTGCAGACATTGTTGTCTCTGCGAAGCTAGTTTCTGTCATTAAGAAGAAACCAAACACACCCAACATTGATCTTAAAAACATTTTTTTCATAATATTCTCCCTTGTTAAAAAGGTTCTTTTATTAAATGGATTATTAAAAACTAATGTTTATTGGATAAAATAGGTATGCAGTATTTGCATATAGAAACAGCCTTTATTAACTTTTATATTAATAAAGGCTGTTCAGAGGAAATATTTATTTGTTGAATATTTCTTTAAGCGCTTTTGCAGGTAAAAACTTTACTTTTTGAGATGCCGCAATTTGGATTTGTTCTCCAGTTCTTGGGTTTCTTCCAATTCTAGCTTTTCTCTTGGCAACTTTATATGTACCAAAACCAGCTATTTTTACTGAGTCATCGTTTTTCAATGCATCCAAAATCGTATTTGTGATGGTATCAAAAGTTCGCTCAGCATCAGCTTTACTTTGGTTTAAAGAACCTGCCAATTTAGCGACTAATTGTTTTTTGTTCATTTTAGCTCCGGTTTTAAAGGTTAATTAACATAGTTTACAAAATGCCTTTAAAATCAAGCATTTTTTTAGTGTTTAATTTGGTTTTTAACACAAGATATTGTGTACAAATAAACCGTATTTTTATTGGTTTTTTTGATGCTCTTTATATTTTAGTTAAAAAAGTCCTAAATCTCTTAGGTCATTCATAGTTGCAAAAAACATCAAAGATAGAAGCAAAAACATTCCGATTCGAAAAAAACCTTCCTGTGTTTTTTGGCTTAATGGCTTACCTAAAACTTTTTCAAAACCATAAAACATTAAATGACCCCCGTCCAATAATGGTATTGGGAATAAATTAATTAAACCTAAACTTATAGATATATAAGCCATCATACTTAAAAATGGTAATATCCCAAATTCAGCAACTTGGCCTGAAATTTTTGCTATTCTTATGGGACCACCTAATTGAGAACTATCCCCTGAACCCGCAATTATAGATCCTAAGTACTTTAACGTAGAGGTGGTGACATAATATACCTCAGAAACTGAATAATAAATGGCTTTAGCTGGGCCCAGCTTTTGATGATTAATCGTATTTTGATATGGAATAATTTTTATTCCAACTGTTCTTTTTTTAATTTTATTACCAAGATTATCTTCGCCATCTAAGGTCTGAGGTTTTACTTTTATTAAGATCTCTTTATCATACCTTGAAACTTTAAAGTCAATAAATTCTGAAGTGGACATTGTTATGAACTTTGAAACATCCAAAATGCTTTTTACTTCATTTTTATCAATTGATAGAATTACATCATTTTTTTCCAATCCAGCAACATAAGCAGGACTTTCTTTAGTTACTTCACTTATCATTGGAGGAGTAAAGTCTTTACCGACAAAAACATTGATCATGAAAAATATAAGTATTGCTAACAAAAAGTTAGCTATTGGACCTGCGGCAACTATAATAGCTCTTTGATAAAGAGGTTTTAAAACAAAAAGTTTTTGCCTTTCTTTTTCATCGTATTTTTTAATCAATTCTTTTTGATCAGCTTGGGAAAAAACATTTCTATCACCAAAAAATTTTACGTAGCCGCCTAATGGAATCCAGCATATCTTCCATCTTGTACCTGAGCTATCGTTCCAACCAAATATTTCCTTTCCAAATCCAATTGAAAAATCAGTAACCTTTACACCATATTTTTTTGCAAAATAATAATGTCCATATTCATGTATAAAAACGACAACAAGAATAAGTACTAAAAATGGTATTATAAAATTAAGCATTAAATTTATAATACTGATTTTACTTTATTTTC
>CACNXI010000037.1 GCA_902624345.1 uncultured Pelagibacteraceae bacterium
CAGGTGAAGATGGCTTTGAAATATCATTACCTAATAAAGTTGCAATTTCTTTTGTAGATGAATTAATTTCTAAAGGTTCAACTTTAATCGGGTTGGGTGCTAGAGATACTTTAAGATTAGAGGCGGGCTTGTGCTTGTACGGTCATGACATAAACGAAAATACCAGTCCAGTTGAAGCAAATTTAAAGTGGGCCATTTCAAAAAATAGAATAAATGATAACTTTATAGGATCACAAAAAATAAAAAAACAAATTGAAGAAGGTGTGTCAAAATTAAGAGTTGGTATTAAACCAGAGACTAGGGTTATAGCAAGAGAGTCAACGAAAATTTTTGATGAAAAAGACAATGAGATTGGAAAAGTCACTAGCGGAACATTTGGACCTAGCGTTAATGCTTCAATTGCGATGGGCTACATTTCAAATTCTCATTCTAAAACAGATACAAAAGTTTACTTAGAAGTAAGAGGAAAAAAAGTGCCTGCCAATGTTTGTGATTTACCATTTTATAAAAAAAGTTATGTGAAAGGAGAAGCTAATGTCTAATACAAAATTTTCAAAAGAACATGAATGGATTACACTAGTTGGAGAAGTTGGAACTATTGGAATTACAAAACATGCAACTGAAATGTTAGGAGATATAGTTTTTGCCGAATTGCCTGAGAAAGGATCCAGTGTTGAAAAAGATGGAACTGCTGGTGTAGTAGAGTCAACAAAAGCTGCTAGTGATGTGTATACGCCAGTAAGTGGAGAAGTGGTAGAAATTAATCAATCGATTGTTGATGATCCATCAAAAATTAATGCTGACCCAGAGGGTGATGCATGGTTTTTTAAATTAAAGTTAAAAGATAAGTCAGAACTAGATACTCTTATGAACAAAGAAGAGTACGATAAATTTGCTAAGGAGAGCTCATCATAATGCTACACGATACAGAAAAAGATTTTATAAAAAGACATATTGGAACTTCAGAAGAAGAACAAACTAAAATGTTAAAAGTTCTTGGATATACTTCACTTGATGAACTTATATCTAAAACTGTTCCAGAAAAAATTCTTTTTACGCAGGATTTAGAGATTGGTGAACCAAATTCTGAATATGAAGCTTTGAGAAAATTAAAAAATTTGTCAAAAAAAAATACTATATTTTCTAATTTTATAGGAATGGGTTACTACGGTACTTACACACCAAATGTTATTATCAGAAATATTCTAGAAAACCCGGGATGGTATACTTCTTATACACCTTACCAACCAGAAGTCGCTCAAGGAAGATTAGAAATGCTACTTAATTTTCAACAAATGATTGTTGATTTTACAGGTATGGATATTGCTAATGCATCATTACTTGACGAGGGAACAGCTGCAGCAGAAGCTATGGGTTTAAGTTATAGACTTGATAAAAAAGATTCAAAAACAGTTTTTATTTCAGAAAATTGTCATCCGCAGACAATTGAAGTCGTAAAGACTAGAGCTGAACCATTAGGTTTAAAAGTTGTTGTTGGAAGCGAGGATAACGTAATTGATGAAACATCTGATTTAGTTTGTGGTATTATTCAGTATCCAGGAACTTTGGGTGATATTAAGGATCCAAGTGAGTATATTAGTAAAATTCATAAAAAAAATGGAAAAGCGATACTTGTTTGTGACCTTTTAGCTTTAGCTTTATTAAAAACTCCCGCAGAATTAGGTGCTGATATAGCAGTAGGAAGCTCACAAAGATTTGGAATTCCCATGGGTTACGGTGGCCCACACGCAGCTTTTTTTGCAACAAAAGATGAATTTAAAAGATCGATGCCAGGAAGAATCATTGGAGTTTCAGTTGATAGACATGGAAATAAAGCTTACAGACTTTCGCTTCAAACAAGAGAGCAACATATAAGAAGAGATAAGGCTACAAGTAATATTTGTACAGCCCAAGCTCTATTGGCCATAGTTTCAGCGGCCTATGCAGTATATCATGGTCCTAAAGGAATTAAAAATATTTCTGAAAGAGTTTCTCAACTTACAAAGAACTTTGCAGATAAAATAAAACAATCTGGATACAAATTATATTCAGATTCATTCTTTGATACTGTTACAATTTATACCAAGGAAAAAACTGATCAAATTTTCAAAAATGCACTTGATCAAAAGATAAATGTAAGAAAAGTAAACTCAGAAATGATAGCAGTTTCTTTTGATGAGAGAAAAAATGTATATAGAGCAAATCAGCTATTGAAAATATTTAATTCTACTGAGTCAATTAAAGACAACCCTACCAGAAGTTTACCAAATCTACCAAAAAAGCTTCTAAGAACATCAAAATATTTAGAGCATCCCGTGTTTAATACTTATCACTCAGAAACTGAAATGCTTAGATATTTAAAAAGGTTAGAGGATAAAGATATTGCTCTTAATAGATCAATGATTGCACTTGGATCCTGCACGATGAAGCTTAATGCTGTAGCAGAAATGATTCCAATTAGTTGGAGAGAATTTGCAGAGCCTCATCCTTTTGCTCCTGTAGAACAAATGGAAGGATATAGAAAATTATTCACAGATTTAAAAAATTGGCTGAGATCTATCACAGGTTTCTCTGGTGTTTCATTACAACCTAATGCAGGTGCTCAAGGTGAATACGCTGGTTTAATGGTAATTAGAAAATATCATATGGATAGAGAAGAAAGTAATAGGAATGTGTGTCTTATTCCAAGTTCAGCTCATGGAACAAATCCTGCTAGTGCTCAAATGGTAGGAATGAAAGTCGTTGTCGTTAATTGTGATAAAGAAGGTAACGTCGATATAGAAGATCTTAAAAAAAAGGCAGAGCTTCATTCAGAAAATTTAGGAGCTTTAATGGTAACTTATCCATCAACTCATGGAGTTTTTGAAGAAAAAATTTCTGATATTTGTAAAATAATTCACGATAATGGTGGTCAAGTTTATATGGACGGTGCAAACCTAAATGCATTAGTTGGTATAGCTAAGCCTGGTAATTTTGGACCAGATGTTTGTCATATAAATTTACATAAAACTTTTTGTATACCTCATGGAGGAGGAGGACCAGGTATGGGACCAATTGCCTGTAAGAAACATTTAGAAGTTTTTTTACCAAGTCACCCAATTGTAAAAGATTGTGGTCCAGTTTCAGGAATTGGATCTGTCTCTGCAGCTCCTTGGGGAAGCTCTAGTATTTTATCTATTTCCTGGATGTACATTAAGATGATGGGTTCAGAAGGTCTTAAATTGGCTACTCAGAATGCAATCCTTAATGCAAATTACTTAGCTTATAAACTTAAAAATCATTTCCCAATTTTATATACTGGTAAAAATGGAAATATTGCACACGAATGTATTATCGATATAAGACCCATTAAAGCAGAGACAGGAATCACAGAAGAGGACATTGCAAAAAGATTGATTGATTTTGGATTTCATGCGCCAACAATGTCTTGGCCTGTAGCTGGCACGATGATGATAGAACCAACTGAAAGTGAAAGTCTTACCGAAATAGACAGATTTTGTGAAACTTTAATTAAGATTAAAAAAGAAATAGACAAGATTAAGTCCGGGGAGTTTGATAAAGTAGATAACCCAATTAAAAACGCACCACATACTGATCTTGAACTGTCTTCTGACGAATGGAAACACAAATACACAAGAGAAGAAGCAGCTTATCCATCTAAATATTTAAAAACAAATAAATTTTGGCCTCCTGTCGCCAGAGTTGATAATGTTTATGGAGATAAAAATATATTCTGCACTTGTCCAAGTATTGATGAATTTAAAGAAGATGCAGCTTAAAATTTGATGAAAATTGCTGTAATTGGGTCAGGAATTTCTGGATTAAGTGCAGCATATTATTTATCAAAAA
>CACNXI010000038.1 GCA_902624345.1 uncultured Pelagibacteraceae bacterium
TTTAAAGAAATTATAATACCTGCAAGTTCGAATAAAATCATATTTATTTTAGCCCCAATAGTTACAATGACTTTAGCCCTTATTGCATGGGCAGTAATTCCTTTTAGTGAAGATTATGTTTTGGCTGACATTAATGTTGGTATCCTTTACATATTTGCAATTTCTTCTTTGGGTGTTTATGGAATAATAATGGGCGGCTGGGCCTCAAATTCAAAGTATCCATTTTTAGGCTCAATAAGATCCGCTGCACAAATGGTCTCTTATGAAGTTTCTATCGGAGTGATAATCATCAATGTTTTATTGTGTGTTGGTTCGTTAAACTTAAGTGATATAGTTTTAGCTCAAGAGAAAATTTGGTTTGTAATTCCTTTATTCCCAATGTTTGTGATTTTCTTTATTTCATCGCTTGCAGAGACAAATAGACCACCATTTGATTTACCTGAAGCAGAGGCTGAATTAGTTGCAGGTTATCAAACAGAATATAGCGGTATGATGTATGCAATGTTTTGGTTGGGCGAATATGCAAATATTTTACTTATGTGTGCACTTGGGTCAATTCTTTTTCTGGGAGGTTGGTTAGCACCAATGGATACCCCATTGTTTGAAATGGTACCTCCACCGGCATGGCTAATATTAAAAATTTTATTTTTGTTTGTTTTGTTTGCACTAATTAAAGCTATTGTGCCAAGATATCGATACGACCAACTTATGAGGCTTGGATGGAAGGTTTTTCTACCTTTCTCGTTAATTTGGGTGGTATTAACTTCTGGTTATTTATTATATTTTGACTTATTACCTGTATATTAAACTATGAATATAATTCGAATTTTTAAAACAGTATTTTTAATAGATTTTTTGACAGGTTTGTTGATAGCTATAAAGGAGTCATTTAAACCAAAAAAAACGCTTAACTATCCTTTTGAAAAAGGCAAGATTTCACCAAGATATAGGGGAGAGCACGCCTTAAGAAGATACCCAAACGGAGAGGAAAGATGTATAGCATGTAAACTTTGCGAAGCTGTTTGTCCAGCTCAGGCAATAACAATAGAGTCTACAGCAAGAGAAGACGGAAGTAGAAAAACAACTAGATACGATATTGATATGCTAAAATGTATCTATTGTGGTTTGTGTGAAGAGTCGTGTCCGGTTGATGCTATAGTGCAAGGTCCTAACTTTGAATTTGCAACACATACTAGGGAAGAACTTTACTACAATAAAGAAAAGCTTTTGGAAAATGGAGATAGATGGGAGAATGTTTTAGCTGCAAATATAAAAGCTGATAACCCTTATAGATAATAGCAAATGTTAGCACACGCTATATTTTTTTACTTTTTTTCATTTGTTGCAATAATTTCTGCAATAATGGTAACTGTGTCTAAGAATACAGTTCATTCTGTTTTTTTTTTAATATTGGATTTTATATCGATATCGTGCCTTTTTATTATGATAGGTGCGGAATTTTTAGGAATGATAATGTTAATTGTTTATGTTGGGGCTGTTGCAGTTTTATTTCTATTTGTCGTAATGATGCTGAACGTTGCTCAGCAAAAAAATCAATGGTTTAAATCAAGTGATACAAGTACTCACATACCTATAGGATTAATTGTAAGTTTAATAATTTTTTTTGAATTGATTATTGTAATTGGAGGATGGAAGTACAAACCTGACATTATCGAAAACTTTTCTGATAATCTGATTTCTAATTCTACAAATACTCATACCATTGGGAGTGTTTTATATACAGAATATATTCATCTATTTCAAATTTCAGGGATGATATTACTCGTAGCCATGATTGGAGCAATTGTTCTCACATTTAGAAAAAGAGAAGGGGTTAAAAGACAAAATTATTTTAGCCAAATATCTAGAGAAAAAAATCAAGGTGTTGAGTTAGTAGAAGTTAAATCAAATGAGGGAGTTAAAATAGATGTTTGAAGTTTCACTTGGACATTATCTTACATTAGGAGCAATCATTTTTACTATTGGTGTAATTGGAATATTTTTAAATAGAAAAAATGTAATTGTTATTTTAATGAGTATAGAATTAATATTACTAGCAGTAAATATTAATCTAGTATCTTTCTCAATATTCCTTCAAAACTTATCTGGCCAGATATTTACTTTATTTATTTTGACTGTTGCAGCAGCAGAGGCAGCTATCGGTTTGGCAATAATCGTGGTCTATTATCGTAACGCAGGAACAATAAGAGTAGAAGAAATTGAAAATCTAAAAGGTTAATATGGAATATCTCATAATTTTTTTACCATTGCTAGGTGCATTTATTGCTGGTTTTTTTGGTAATAAATTTGACCAAAAATATTCTCAATTTATGACGAGTCTTTTTGTAAGTATTTCTTCTATCCTTTCAATAATAATTTTTTTTAAAGTATTAAATTATGGATACTCAAATAATTTATTAATCTCTAGTTGGATAAACTCAGGTACTTTAAATGTAAATTGGTCCATAAAAGTAGATGCATTATCCTCACTCATGATGGTTGTGGTAACGCTTGTTTCAGCGTTGGTTCATATCTACTCAATTGGTTATATGTCTCACGATCCTCACAAACCGAGGTTCATGTCTTATTTATCTTTATTTACATTTGCAATGTTAGTGCTGGTTACTTCAGACAATTTTTTACAATTATTCTTTGGATGGGAAGGAGTGGGTCTTTGTTCGTATTTTTTAATTGGTTTTTGGTTTAAAAAAAAAGCTGCAAATGCGGCCGCTATTAAAGCTTTCGTAGTAAATAGAGTTGGAGATTTTGGTTTTGCTCTTGGTATTTTTTTAATTTTTTATTATTTTGGAACAGTTAATTACAATGAGGTATTTGATCAAATTCAAACTTTGAATGCAAAAAGTATAAATTTTCTTGGTTTTGAATTTAAATCAATAGATTTAATTTGTATATTGTTATTTATAGGTGCAATGGGAAAATCAGCCCAGATTTTTTTACACACTTGGTTACCCGATGCAATGGAAGGACCAACACCTGTATCTGCATTAATCCACGCTGCAACAATGGTTACTGCAGGTGTTTTTCTAGTTGTAAGATGTTCTCCTATTTATGAATATTCAGAATTAGCACTCAATATAATTACTGTTATTGGAATGAGTACAGCTTTTTTTGCTGCTACAATTGCATTAGTCCAAACCGATATAAAAAAGATAATTGCTTATTCAACATGTAGCCAGCTTGGATATATGTTCTTTGCAACTGGTGTAGGCGCATATAACGTTGCAATGTTTCATCTATTTACCCATGCTTTTTTTAAGGCTTTACTTTTTTTAGGAGCTGGTTCTGTAATACACTCTTTTAAAGACGAACAGAATATCGAAAAAATGGGCGGAGTTTACAAAAAGATACCTTACACTTACGCCTTAATGCTGGTGGGCACATTAGCTTTAACTGGCTTCCCTTTTTTATCTGGTTTTTATTCAAAAGATGCAATTATTGAATTTGCTTATTTAAGAGGAAATGCAACAGGTATTTATGCTGCTGGTATTGGAATTGTTACGGCTATGTTAACAGCAATTTACTCTTGGAGATTATTTTTTAAAACTTTTCATGGAAATTATAACAATCAAGAAGTCAAATACGAAAAAGTTCATGATTCACCAGCGGTAATGGTTTTGCCACTTATAATTCTTGGTTTAGGCTCAATTTTTGCAGGTTTCTTTTTTAAAGAGCTATTAATAGGCAATCAAAGCAGTGTTAATTTTTGGGGAGA
>CACNXI010000039.1 GCA_902624345.1 uncultured Pelagibacteraceae bacterium
TTATAATAAAAACCTATCAATAGAATTTATAAAATTTATAAGAGGTGAGAAAAAATTTAACGGAGTACTTAACTTAAAAAAACAAATTAAAATAGATTGTAAAAAAGCAAAGGCAATATTATCGAATGAGTAAAAGTTCTGTAAATCTTCCAAAAACATCATTTTCAATGAGAGCAAATCTTCCTATTAAGGAGCCTGAGCTTATAGACTATTGGAACAAAATATCTCTTTATCAAAAGCTTCGTGAGAAAAGTAAAGGAAATGAAAAATTTGTTTTACATGATGGCCCACCTTATGCAAATGGAAATATACATATGGGGACTGCTTTAAATAAAATTTTAAAAGATATTGTTACAAAGTTTCATCAAATGAATGGAAAAGATTCTGTGTACGTTCCTGGATGGGACTGTCATGGTTTACCAATCGAGTGGAAAATTGAAGAACAATATAAAAAGAATAAAAAAAACAAGAATGACGTTCCAATAGTTGAATTTAGAAAAGAATGTAGAGATTTTGCAAATAAATGGATCGATGTTCATAAAAAACAGTTTCAAAGATTAGGTGTAATAGGAGATTGGAATGATTATTACTCGACTATGAGCTTTAAAGCTGAGGCTCAGATAGTTAGGGAATTAGCAAAGTTCTTAAAAGAGGGAAGCTTGTACAAAGGTTACAAACCTGTCTTGTGGTCCACAGTTGAAAAAACTGCTTTAGCGGATGCCGAAGTAGAGTACATGGATCATATTTCTGATACAATTTACGTTTCATTTCCAATTAAAAAAACTTCAAACAAAAGTCTTGAGGGTTGTGAAATAATTATTTGGACTACAACTCCATGGACTATACCTGCCAATAAGGCCTTAGCCTATAATAAAAATATAAGCTATCAAATAATCAAGATCGAGGATGATGGTGATTTTAAAAACAAAAAAATTGTTATCGCTTCTGATTTATTAGAGGAAGTTTTGAAAGAATGTGAAATTAAAAAATTTAAGAAAATAAGTCAATTACCAGGTAAAGAATTTAAAAATATCATATGTAATCACCCTTTGGAAAAGGAGGGTTATACTTATGATATTCCAATGTTAGAGGCGAGTTTTGTTACAACAGAGCAGGGTTCGGGGATAGTTCATTGTGCACCAAGTCATGGACCTGATGATTTTAACTTATGTATAAATAATGGAATTCAGGCAGTTGAAACAGTTGACGATGACGGAAAATATACAAAAAATATTTTAAATTTTGAGGGAATACATGTTTTTAAAGCCAATCCAATCATTATTGAAAGCTTAAAAAAAAATAAAAGATTAATTTCTAATGGAAAATTGAACCATACTTACCCCCACTCTTGGAGATCTAAGGCTCCATTAATTCACAGAGCTACTCCTCAGTGGTTTATATCTATGGAAAGCCACGGACTTAGAAAAAAAGCCTTAGTTGCAATTGATAAAACTAAATTTTATCCTAACAAAGGCAAGGAGAGACTTAAATCAATGATAGAAACCAGACCTGACTGGTGTGTTTCTAGACAGCGAGTTTGGGGAGTTCCATTGCCTATATTTATTTCTAAAAAAGATGAGAAAGTTTTAGTTGATGAAGAAGTCTTTAATAACATTGCTGATATTTTTGAAAAAGAAGGTTCAGATTGCTGGTTTGAGAATAATAAACAAAAGTTTCTTGGAAAAAAATATAATGAAAGTGACTTTTACCAGACCACTGATATTGTAGAAGTTTGGTTTGATAGTGGCTCAACCCATTCATTTGTTTTAGAACAAAGAGACGATTTAAAATGGCCTGCATCTTTATATCTTGAAGGCTCTGATCAACATAGGGGTTGGTTTCATTCTTCTCTTTTGGAATCATGTGGTACGAGAGGTGAGGCACCTTTCGAAGCCATTTTATCACATGGCTTTGTTGTAGATGGCAAAGGTCTAAAAATGTCTAAATCACTTGGAAACGTAATTTCACCAGAAGAAATCTTAAAAAAATATGGCGCCGATATTCTAAGGATCTGGGTTGCAGCATCAAACTATGCTGAGGATTTGAGGATAGATCATAAAATTTTGGAGCAGCATTCTGACGCTTACAGAAAACTTAGAAATACGTTTAGATATTTGTTAGGTAATTTAAATGATGAATTTACTGTAATTGATTTAGAAAAAATCAAAGTTGATTCACTGCCTGAACTTGAACAACTTATGCTTCACAAATTATATAATTTGAATGAAAGTTTCATGAAACATTTCAATTCTTATAATATTCATTTAATATATAAAGAGTTACTTAATTTTTGCACTGTCGATCTTTCATCTTTTTATTTTGATATTAGAAAAGATACTTTGTATTGTGATGAGAAAAATTCAAAAAAAAGAAAAGACTGTCAAATACTTCTTAATGTAATTCTAGATAGTTTATTAAAATGGTTTGCTCCCATATTATCTTTTACCACAGAAGAAATATTTAAGTTAATAAATAAAAACGATAGCGAAAAAAGTATTCATTTAAAAAAATTGAATATATTTCCAAAGGCGTGGGATAACATTCAGCTAGAACAAAATTGGAAAAAGATAATCGATATTAGAAATGAGGCTAACTCAAGTATTGAAGATATGAGAGCTAAAAAAATTATAGGATCAAGCTTAGAAGCAAACATTGAAATAGAATTAGATGAAGAAAATTTTAACCTAGGAAAAAATTATGATTTTTCAGAAATATGTATTACTTCATCAGCAAAAATAGTTAATACAAAAAAAAAGGAGAACATAATTAAAGTGAATACTGTTAAAGCAGAAGGACAAAAATGTCCAGTTTGTTGGAAAATTAATAAAAATGGATGTGAAAGACATTCATGATCAAATAAATTTTAAGGTGTTTAAATTTTTACTTAATTCAATATTTGTTCTTATTCTTTTTTCTATAGACAGATTTTCTAAAATTTATGTTATTGAACTTGCAGAAAAAAATGAAATTTCAGAAATATATATAACTTCTTTTTTAAACTCATATTTAGTTTGGAATACCGGAATAGCTTTTGGATTATTTTCACTTTCAAATGAACTTACTTACAATTTATTTACTACACTTATTGTACTGATAAATTTAATAATTGTTTATTTGATAATTGCCACAAATGATTTCAGAAAATATTTTTTTTTATTAATTTTGGGAGGGTCTTTTGGAAACCTGTTTGATAGGCTTTACTATGGATCGGTACCAGATTTTATTGATTTTCACATTGGTAATTTTCACTGGTTTATATTTAATATAGCTGATATCTTCATAACTGTAGGTGTGATTTGCCTTATTTTAGCTGAACTGTTGTATAAGAAAGAAGTTAATGAATAAATTTTTTTTTTTAATAACTTTGTTTGCTCTTTGTTCATGCCAAGGGGTAAAAGATGCTTTAAGTGGTAAGAAATACGAAAATAGCGATGAGTTTCTAGTGATAAAAAAAAATCCTTTAATTTTACCACCAAATTTTAATGATTTACCCACTCCCAAGGATGTAACCGATGATACTCAAATTGAGAATATTGAAAATGAAATCGAAGATCTTTTAAGTTCAATTAAAGATGATGAAGAGGAGTTAGAGTCATCTTCCTCAACTGACACAGAAAGTTTCGTTTTGGAAAAAATTAAAGATTGATGTTTTCTAAAAAAATTAAGATTTCTTGTTTTAATCAAAAAAAAACCAA
>CACNXI010000040.1 GCA_902624345.1 uncultured Pelagibacteraceae bacterium
TTTTCTCTAAAAGCAAAAAGTTATTTATAACAGAAAATAAAAAAAGTTACTTGATGGACTTGGCTTTAAAATTGAAATCTGAAATTATTGAACATCGAAATTTCGTAGGAGGCAGATATTCTGCTTTATCTGAGGTTGGAATGCTGCCAGCTGAGCTTTTAGGTTTAAAAAGTGAAAAATTTAAAAAGTTTGACAATCTGATAAAAAACAAAAAATTTACGAGCACATTAGTTAATAACGTCAATATGATGCATAAATTTTATTTATCAGGTAAAACTAATTCAGTAATACTCAATTTTGACAAGAGCCTAGTAAGCTTAATTGAATGGTATCAACAGCTGTTATCAGAAAGTTTAGGTAAAAAAGGTAAAGGTTTTTTTCCAATCATTTCAAACTTACCAAAAGATAATCATAGCTTAATGCAACTTTATTTAGATGGTAATAATAATAATTTTTTTACAATTTTTGATATTATTAATAATAAGGCACCAAAAATTAATAATAAAAAACTGCTTCCAGATTATTATTTTTTAAAAAATAAAAGTATAAAATCAGTTATGATAGCACAGAAGAATGCAGTAAAAAAAGTTTTTAAAAAACAAGGCCTAGATTTTAGAAACTTTGAAATATTTAATAAAGATGAGGAAAGTTTAGGAATAATTTTTACTTACTTAATGCTGGAAACGATATTATTAGGAAAGCTAATGAAATTAAATCCATTTGATCAGCCAGCAGTAGAGTCGATCAAAAAAGAAACAAAAAAAATACTTAGTTAGATTTTTTCCCAAATAAAAAAGTTGATAATCCATAGTTCTTTGTTTCAATTACCTTAAATTGTTTAGGATATTTGTCTAAATCACCTTTTTTTCTGTGAATAATAATAATACCATTTTCTTCCAAGATATCCATTTCAATTATATTTTTTATCAATAATTCAATTTTTTTTTCTTTGTAAGGAGGATCACAAAAAATAATTTCAAATTTTTGATTAATCTCCAAAGTATCACTATTTATTTTGAATGCATCAATATTAATTACTTTTGATTTATTCTCATAATTAAGATTTGAAATATTTTTTTTTAGAATTTTTATAACTGGAGGATAATTTTCAAGAAAAAATACTAACTTTGAACCTCTAGAGATACACTCGAGTCCGAATGAACCAACACCTGAAAATAGGTCTAAAACTTTACTATCTTTGAGATGAAAATTAATATAGCTAGCATGAGTCAAAATGTTAAAAATAGACTCTTTAGCTATATCTTTTAAAGGTCTGGTTGATTTATCATTTGGCATTATTAGTTTTTTGCCTTTATTCGCACCTGAAATTATTCTCATATTTTAATAACTTTATAGCCAATATCTCCTCTAAAGTAGCCATTCTTCCAATTTAATTTTTTAATCATATTAATTGCCTCGACTCTGCATTTCAAAAAATCATCTGAAGTTGACACAAAATTTAATACTCTACCACCATTAGAAACTATGCCATTTTTCGTTTTTAATGTACCTGCATGAAAGATATATTGGTTTTCAAGTGGCTTAAGTTCTTCTAAATCTTTTATTTTAATTTTTTTCTCAAATTTTTCCGGATAACCTTTTGAACACAAAACTACACAAATACTTTTTGACTTAGAAAAATTTATCTTTAATTGATTTAGTGTACCGTCACAGCATGATATTAATATCTCCATTAAATCAGTGTTAAGAGTAGGCAAGATTGTTTGGCACTCAGGATCGCCCATCCTTACATTAAATTCTATCAAAAAAGGTTCACCATCTTTAATCATCAGACCAACATATAAAAAACCCTTGTAGTCTCCACCGTATTCATTGATTGCATTTAAAGTAGGTTCAATTATCTTTGTTTTAATTTTTGACTCTAAATGATCATTTAAAAGTCTTGAGGGTGAGTAACAACCCATACCACCTGTATTTTTACCTGTATCTCCCTCACCAACTCTTTTGTGGTCTTGAGCTGAACCAAAAAATTTAAAATTTTTTCCATCAGTTACCACAAAATAACTCATCTCTTCACCATCTAAAAATTCTTCAACTAAAATTTGTTCAGCTGAACCAAATTTTCCATTAAAAATTTCTTCAGAAGCTATTTTTGCTTCATTGAAATTTTTGCATATATAAACACCTTTTCCTGATGCAAGTCCATCAGCTTTGATGACCATAGGAAATTCACTGTCCTTTAAATATTCTACTGTTTCACTCAAACTTTTACAAATCTTAAACTTTGATGTGGGGATATCCTTTTTTTGACAAATTTTTTTAGTAAAAATTTTTGAACCTTCAAGTTTTGAGGATATTTTATCTGGGCCAAACACCCTAATAGATTTACCTTTAAAATGATTAACAATTCCATTTACCAATGGTTTCTCTGGTCCCACAACTAACATCTTTATATCATTTTCTACGCAATACTTTTCTAATTCAGAAAAGTTATCAGGATCTAAAATGACATTCTGAGCAATCAGACTTGTGCCCGCATTACCTGGAAAGCAATAAATTTTGGACACTTTTTTTGATTTATTTAGCATAAAACAAATCGCATGTTCCCTTCCACCACTTCCAATAATTCCTACATTCATTTATAGTGATCTTATAACTTATAAATGAAAAATAAATTAGCTAAATTAAAATACTTGCCTAATAAGTTTGAAATAATTGAGCCAGGCGACCATGTTATTTGTGCTGTTTCTAGCCAGAAAATATATCTACAAAATCTTAATTATTGGAATGTTGAACTTCAAGAAGCATATTTCTCATATAAAGAAGCTCAATTAAAAAGAGAAGAGAAAAATAAATAATAAACTATTTCCATCTATCATGTGTCCATATCCATTGAGAAGGATTTTTTTTAATTTTACTCTCCAACCATTGATTGAGTCTTAGACTGATTGAATCATTATCTGCGTTCTCCTCAATTATTATTTGTTCATCAAAAGTGATATTAAAATTAATTTTGTTATATCTCTCAATATGAACTGGTTGAATTTTACATCCAAACTTTTTTACAAATTGTGCTGGAATAGTTGTTGTATGGGCCGGATGACTAAAAAAATTTATCTTTTCACCCTCACTTACTCTTTGGTCTATCATAATAGCAATACT
Organism: uncultured Pelagibacteraceae bacterium; assembly: GCA_902624345.1. Classification (GTDB taxonomy): domain Bacteria; phylum Pseudomonadota; class Alphaproteobacteria; order Pelagibacterales; family Pelagibacteraceae; genus Pelagibacter. The sequence goes on from CACNXI010000040.1 coordinate 3,124, forward strand.
AAAACCTTGTTTAAAAAATTTTAAGGATTCTCGAACTCCATTAATTCCTTTTTTTATTTGATTTTTACAAATATATTTTTTACGTAGCGGTTCCATAATTGAATTGACCATTTTATTGTTTAGTGGTCTATAAATAGCAGATAAATTTACCCCTGCTTTTTCGATAACCATAGCCATTAATTCAAAGTTACTAAAGTGGGCAGAAACAAATATAACCGGTTGACCTTTTTTAATTTCCTCTAATTTTTCTTTGTTTTCAATTTTTATATACTTATCTAAATCGCCTTTTCTAAAACTAGAAATATAAGGATATTCAGATAATATCCTTCCATAGTTACCCCACATCTC
>CACNXI010000041.1 GCA_902624345.1 uncultured Pelagibacteraceae bacterium
ACTTTCTTCCAAATTAAAAATCTCTTTATCTTTAAAAGACCACCCTAATCTTAACAAATAATTTCTTAAAGCTTCAGGCATTATTCCAATTTTTGAATAATCATCTAGAGTAGAATCTTTATCTCTTTTTGATAATTTTTTACCTTCTTTTGTATGAATTAAAGGTATGTGGGCAAATTCAGGGAGATCCCAATTCATAGCCTCATATATCTGTATTTGTTTAAAAGTATTTATTTTATGATCATCTCCCCTGATTATATGTGTCACTTTCATATCATGGTCGTCTACGGTTACTGATAAATTATATGTCGGGGTACCGTCGTTTCTCAAAATTACAAAATCTTCAATTGTATTATTATCTATCACAACATTACCTTGCACTAAATCTTTCAATTTAGATTTACCATCTATCTTACTTTTAAATCTAATTACTGGTTTTATATTTTTTGGAGCCTCACTTTCATTCTTATCTCTCCATTTTCTGTTATAAATATACGGAATTTTTTTTTGTTTAGCTCTTGTCTTTTGTTCTTCAATTTCCTCATTTGAGCAATAACATTTATAAGCGTTTCCTTTTTTTAATAGATCCTCTACAATTTTAACATGACTATTTATTTTGGTTGATTGTATGTACTCATCGCTATCATAATTTATTCCAATCCATTTCAAGGATTGAATAATTTGTTTTTGATATTCTTTTTTTGATCTTTCTTTATCTGTGTCTTCTATTCTCAGAAGGAAGTTTCCCCCCTTATTTTTTGCAAACAACCAATTAAATAAAGCGGTTCTCACTCCACCTATATGAAGTGGCCCCGTAGGTGATGGAGCAAATCTTGTTGCTACTTTTGACATCAATAATGTTTAGACTATTTTTTTAGAAGTTTCTATATAAAGATACTAGAACACCTTGAACTTTTACTCTATCAGGACCAAAAATTTTAGTTTCGTAATTTCTATTTGCACTCTCAAGCGCTATAGTTTTACCTTTTCTTCTAATTCTTTTCAGCATTGCTTCATGGTCATCTATTAATGCAACCACAATTTTTCCATTTTCAGCAGTGTCAGCTTTTTTTACAATAACCGTATCACCATTATTTATTCCAGCTTCTATCATTGAGTCACCTTGAACTTTAAGGCCAAAAAATTCACCATTTTTCTCAATATTTGCTGGAAGAGGAATTCTACTTACTTCATTTTGAATAGCTTCAACAGGAGTTCCGGCTGCAATTTTTCCTAAAACTGGAATTTCGTTTTCACTATCTGTCGTTTCATCAAGCCCTCCCTTTATTACACTTGGCGAAAATGAATTATAAATATCATTTGCAGAAGCTGTTTCAGGTAATTTTACAACCTCTAGTGCACGTGCTTTATGAGCTAATCTTTTTATAAAACCTCTCTCTTCTAACGCACTTATTAATCTATGTATTCCTGATTTAGATTTAAGATTTAAAGAGCTCTTCATTTCTTCATAAGATGGAGAAACACCGCTGCTTCTCAGCTTCTTATTTATGAACATTAATAAATTTTTTTGTTTTTTAGTCAGCATAGAACAAATTACGTACATTTATGTTCTACAAAAGTTCTTATTAATTAACAATAGAAAAAAAATAGAGGAAATATGGGGTTTTTTGTCCCTATAGTAGGGAAAAAATAGAATTATTGTTTAAATCTTTCAAAAGTGATTCACCGATAAGAAAAGTTTTGATGGAGGTTTTGTTTGAGATTTCTAATAGTTCGTCTTTTGTTTTTATTCCACTTTCAGAAATTAAAGGTCCAGGGTGAGCAACCAAAACGTCATGAATATCGTAAGTTGTATTTATTTCAGTTTTGAGAGTTTTTAGATTTCTATTATTTATTCCAATTAATGAATTTTTGAATTTTAATGCTCGCTTGGCTTCTTCCACAGTATGGACCTCAATAATAATTGACATGTTAAATCTAAGTGCTTCTTCATACAATTCATTTGCTACCTTATCAGAAACCCCAGCCAAAATAATTAATATTGCGTCTGCTCCATAACTTTTGGCTAAAGATACTTGAAATTTATCAATAAAAAAATCTTTACAAAGAATTGGTAATTTTATTTTCTGCTTGATTTTGCTTATGTGAACTAAATTTCCATAAAAAAAATCTTCTTCGGTTAAAACAGACAAGCATGTTGCTTTATTTTTATTATATATAGAGGCTATTTCCACAGGGTCATAGTTTTTGATGATTATACCTGCTGATGGACTAGCCTTTTTGATTTCAGCTATAATAGAAAATTTATTATTTTTGATATTTTCTTCAATTTTTTCTTTAAAATCTGCAAAAGTATTATTTGCTTTGATTAAATCATTTAAGGATTCTGATGAAATAGTTTTTTTGAGTTTTTCTATTTTTTCAGTTTTTTTTGTGATTATTTTTTCAAGAGTATTATTGGACATTTTGTATTTTTAGTAGGTGTTTATAGGGTGCTCCTGTTTTAATGAAACCTCTTGCATAATTATAAGCTAACTCAAAATTTTCATATTTTTCAGATACAACTAATCCTGCAGCAGCATTCAAACATACTGCCTTCGAAAAATCATTATCTTCCCCTTTAAAGATATTCAACATTTTTTCAGCATTAAATTTGGCATCTTGTCCTACAAGATTATCAAATTTATCTGCATTTACTTTTAATTTTTTTGGATCTATTATGATTTCTGTAATCTCATCATTTTTCAATTGTACGACATTAGTCTTTGCATATGGTGATATTTCATCTAACCCATCATCACTACTTACAATCCACGCAAACTTAATATCTAAGCTTTTTAAGGCATTTGCGAATATCCTTAAAAGTTTTTTGTCGAATACGCCAATGACTTGTTTTTTAACTAATGCAGGGCTACTTAGAGGTCCAATCATATTAAAAATTGTTCTTTTTCCAATTTTTTTTCTAGTTGGCCCAACAAACTTCATTGCACTATGGTAATTAGGCGCAAACATGAAACCAAAATTGTTTTTATCAATTTGTTTTTCAATTTCATTTGGCTCTAAATTAATATTTATATTAAGAGCTTCCAAAACGTCTCCAGATCCACATTTTGATGAAACAGCCTTGTTACCATGTTTTGCTACTTTAATATCCATACTAGCCAATAATAAAGCTGATGCTGTAGAAATATTTAAGGTGTTCATACCATCTCCACCTGTACCACATGTATCAATACAATTATTAACATTAACCCGTTTTGATTTCTCTCTCAAAATATAAACACCTCCTGCTATTTCATCTGATGACTCACCCTTTTTTGACAATAGAGTTAAAAAATCATATATTTCTTGATCATTAGCTTTTCCTTCCATCAATATTTTAAAAGCCTCTTTACTTTCTAAGAAAGTTAAATCTTGTTTAGCTCCAATTTTATCTATGAATTGTTTCATTTGTTTTTAAATTTAATAAAGTTATGTAAAATCTTTATA
>CACNXI010000042.1 GCA_902624345.1 uncultured Pelagibacteraceae bacterium
AACGAACATTGATCGTACTTTTCACAAAAATTTATTGTATCTTGATAATACTTGTGATCTTTATATTTTTCTCTTTTAAATCGGTCAGCTCCAAGATGATGAGCGTAGTAATACATTTGAAATTCACCATGTTTTTCAATTATCCAATGAGTTTTTTCAGATACATAAGGCTTTAGTACTGATGCTGCGTACTCTGAGTGGTTTAAAGGAGCTAATTCATCCCCAATATCATGCAGTAAACATGCAACAACCATCTCTTCACTTTCATTATTTCTAAAAGCTCTCGTAGCACTCTGCAAGGAATGCTCTAATCTTGTGATCTTATAACCTTCTAAAGTTGTCGTCATTCTTGATAAAAAATTTAATATTCTGTCAGCTGTCTCGCCAACATACTCTTTTTCTAATTTGTCTAGAAAAAGGTAGTCCTCCTTAGAGCCGTTTTTCATTTCTGTAAAATTTACTTTTTTCATGCTTAGTTATTAGACTTTGTACTCAATAAAGACAACTGTGTCACTTTATTATTACCTAAGTCATCAATTAATTTAACAGGATAATCACCTGTAAAATAGTGGTCAGTCAATTGCGGGTATGTAGAGTTTCTTTTTTCATAACCCATTGCTCTATACAAACCGTCAACACTTAAGAATTTAAGAGATTTTGCATCTATATATTTGCAAATCTCTCCATTAGTTTTATTAGCTGCTAAAAGCTCTTTTTTTGTCGGTGTATCAACGCCATAGAAGTCTGGAAATCTAATTTCAGGCGACGCAATTCTTACATGCACTTCTTTTGCCCCAAAGTCATATAACATTTTTACTATTTTATGTGAGGTCGTACCCCTCACCAAAGAGTCATCAACTAAAACAATCTTTTTATTTTTGATTGTAGATTTATTTGCATTTAACTTTAATCTAACGCCAAGACTTCTTATTTTTTGTGCTGGTTCAATAAAAGTTCTTCCAACATAATGATTTCTTATTAAACCAAGGTCAAAATTAATTTTTTCATGTTGGCTATAACCAATTGCTGCAGCATTTCCTGAGTCTGGAACAGGAACTACTAAATCAGCATCAATACTTGTTTCTCTTGCAAGCTCTACACCAAAATTTTTTCTATACTCATACGCACATTTTCCATTTAAAATACTATCTGGTCTTGAAAAATAGATATATTCAAAAACACAAGGCCTTATTTTTTTTAATGGAAATGGTTTTAAACTAATAAGTTTTTTATTTTCAACATAAACAATTTCACCATTTTCTACATCTCTAATATATTTAGCCCCTATAATATCTAATGCACAAGTTTCGGAAGCAAAAACATAAGAATCTTTAAGTTTTCCTATTACCAAAGGTCTTATTCCAAAAGGATCTCTTACTCCAATAAGTAAATCTCTTGCTAACATTACAAGAGCATAACCACCCTGAATTTGAAACAAAGCATCGATAATTTTATCTATGACTTTTCCTCTTTTTGATCTTGCAATTAACTGTACAATTGTTTCAGTATCAGAAGTAGTATAAAAAATTGCGCCATCTTCGACTAATTTTCTTCTAAGAGTTATTGCATTTGTAAGATTACCATTATGAGCTACTCCAATTCCTCCAGTATTAGTGTCTGCGTAAAAAGGTTGAATATTTCTTAAAGTTGTACCTCCAGTAGTGCTATATCTATTATGAGCAATAGCAAAACTACCGGGTAAAGATTTTAAAACTTCTTCTTTATTAAAATTATCACCGACTAATCCAAATCTTTTTTCTGAGTGATATTTTTTTCCATCAAATGTCACGACACCACAACCCTCTTGTCCTCTATGTTGCAAAGCATGTAAACCGAGCGTAGAAAGTGTTGATGCATCTTGGTTGTCACTTATACCAAAAACACCACATTCCTCTTTTAGTTTTGGATTAAAGTTCTTGAACTTTCTCTTTAGTATCTTGGTAATTTTCTTCATTAGGGAATTCTTTTAGTAAATAATTGCTTCCTTTGAGAACATAAGGAAAGCTAATTGATTGGTCAAGATTTATTGGCCACTTATTATGATTATATATGATGTCTATTGTTGCAAAAATACATACTGAAATAACATAAGCTCTTAAAAATCCAAAAAAGAATCCAAATATTTTATCTAAAGTACCAATTCCTGAGTAACTTACTGCTTTACTGATTCCTTTATTAATCATTAAAACAATGAATAGAACAATTATAAAAATACTTATGCCTAGCACAATATCTAAAACGTATTCGTTGTCCAAAATGTCTTCAACAAAAGGTTTAGCTTTTGGAAATAAATAAAGAGCAACAACATACGAAAATAACCATTTACTAGCTGATAGCACACTCAAAACAAAACCTTTAGTTGAACACTTAATTAAAGACAATATTGTCAGAGTTAAATAAATGAGGTCAAACAATTGAAATTTATCAAAAAAATTCAAAAATTGATCAAACATTTAATCTTTTTTCAAAAGGCTGTATGTACAAAATTAGACTAGGTAATAGAGTAAGCACCAGTATCATTGCCAAAAACATTGCAATTCCAGTAAAAACACCAAAATAAATTGTAGGAATAAAATTTGAAAGAACAAGTATAGAAAAACCAAATATAATAGTAATAGATGTGTTTAATATTGCTACACCTACAGTAGAGTGACACAATCGTATTGACTCTTCATAGTTATTATTTTTATTGTATTCCTCTTGAAAACGGTAGATATAGTGAATACTGTTATCGACAGCGATCCCTATTGTAATAGCGGCTATAGTTATTGTCATCATATCAAGCGGAATACCCAATACTCCTATTAAGCCTAAAATTGTGAATGCGGCAATAAAATTTGGAATAACTCCTATTAAAGAAATCTTTAAATTTCTGAATAAAACTAAAAACATTGCCATTATTCCACACATTACTAGACCTAAAGTTAATATTTGAGATTTAAATAAACTTTGTAAAAGATTATTAAATAAAATAAGAACACCGCCTAATTTAAATTCCTCTTTACTTAGACCAATTTCATTTTGAATATCAAAATTTATCTTTTTAATTAAGTCATTCCTTCTTAAATCTTTAGATGAATCTTTTATTCTCAGACTTATTCTTGCTTCATCATCTTTTATTGAAATGTAGGGATCAATAATTTCACTTTTAACTGCTTCTGGAACTTTACTATATAATACTCCCATCTCTAAGGTTCCTAATTCTTTGTTATTATTTAACTTAGTAGCCACCTGAATAATTGATGAAAAAGACAGCACTTTTCCAACGTGTTCTGTGTTTTCTAAATAGTTATGTACTTTATTAATCTTATCGATTTTATCTTTTGTAAACCAATATTTACTTTCATCATCATCCTCATCATCCCAATCCTTAAACTCATCATCTTCAGCTTTTTCATTA
>CACNXI010000043.1 GCA_902624345.1 uncultured Pelagibacteraceae bacterium
TAAAGTATATAATTAATACTATTTAAATCTTTGATCATCATAGCACTTAACAGTACAATGAAATTCTTATTTAATTGTATATCCTCAATAAGAAGTTTATTTTTGTCAGTTAAAAATGAAGTATTGTTTAAACTTGGGAAAACAAGTTCAAGAATTTCTTTTGAAAAATCGTCCTTTTTTAGATTTATTAACCCTTTGGAAAAAATGATCTTTTTTAATTCATCTATTAATCTTTCTTTAGAGATTTTAAGCAAGCCATCCAAATTTTGTTTGATAATTTTTTTTATTTTTGGCTCGTGGTCTTTTTTTGAATAGTTTAAGAAAAATCTTATATATCTGAGTATTCTAAGGTAATCTTCTTTGATGCGTTTTGATGGATCTCCAATAAATGTGACACAACCATTTTCTAAATCTTTTCTTCCATTAAAGGGATCAAACACCTCACCATAAATATTCGAGTATATTGAGTTAAAAGTAAAGTCCCTTCTCTCCGCATCCTCTCTCCAATCTTTTGAAAATAATACTTTCGCGTGCCTTCCATCGGTAGATATATCCTTCCTTAAAGATGTAATTTCAAATTTCTTGTCATCAATAATTGCGGTTATTGTCCCATGATTTTTTCCGGTTTCATAAAAGGAAATGTTATTTTTCCTTAACGATAGTAAAACTTCGTCAGGATTTATGTTTGTTGCCAAATCAATATCATCCACAAGCTCATGGCAAAAAATCTTCCTAACACATCCTCCTACATAATAAATATCACTTTCATCTGAAAAAGACTTAATTGCATCAAAAATTTTTTTTACTGGATAATTTTTCTGAATATCCAACGTATTCTTTTTAAATAAATCGTTTTTACTGTGGTTAAAAAAGTTATTAATTAGTTTAAACATAACTGGCTGGGGCGCTAGGATTCGAACCTAGGAATGGCGGTACCAAAAACCGCTGCCTTACCACTTGGCTACGCCCCAAAATTAAATTCTTATAACACAACTAATCAAAAATTATATAGTTTTAGACATTACAGACCAATATTTTTTGTATTTATTGGTGAATAATTTAGACGCATTTAGTAAGTTTTTTTTAGACTTAAAATAGGCAACAAAGCTAGAACCAGACCCTGTCATTCTTACAAATTCTATCCCTTTTAAACTTTTCAAAAAAAATACTGGTTTACTAATATTTCTAAATTTTTTTAATACAATTGGCTCCAAATCATTCTTTTTATTATTTAATTTAAGCAAATTTTTTTTATTTGATGGTATTTTCTTTGAAAAATTTTTAAATTTTGAAAAAATATATTTTGTAGAACATCCAATTTTTGGTTTAAATATAAGCAAATGATAACTCAATCCTTTTTTTAATGATTGAATTGAATTGTTTGAGTTCAAAAAAATTGGACTCTTGTATAGCCCTATTTTTACATCGTTACCTACCATTTCACAAACCTCTAAAATTCTTTTTTTATTTAAAATTACAATTTTCCTTTTTAAAAAAAAATTTAGAACTGAGGCAGCATTCATAGAGCCCCCTCCCATACCTGACTTTTGAGGAATATTTTTTGTAACTTTTATATAGTATTTTTTTTTAATTAATCCTTTCTGGTCTAAAATTTTAAGTAAAGTAGAAATAGAATTTTTTTTACTTATTCCTTTAGAGAATTTTCCATCAAATTTTATAAAATGTTTTTTACGATTAATTGACGATATTTCTATTCTATCATGTAGTTCAATAAAGCTAAAAAGAGATTGAATTCTATGAAATTTTTTTTTTTTTGAAACTACGTTTAAAAAAAGATTAATTTTTGCAAAAGACTTTATTACTTTTCTGTGCATGTAAATTTAGGTTTTTTCTATACCATAAATAATCTTTTTTTTAACATCAATTTTCATTTCATCGTCCGTTTCTTCTAAATTTAATACATTGTTCCAAAAATATCTTGCTTGTATTTTTCTATTTAACATCCAAAGAATGTCCCCGTAATGATCATTCACTATCGGATCATATGGCATTAATTCTACAGCTTTCTTCAAATATTTTTCTGCATTTTCAAAATCATTTATTAAATAATATCCCCATCCCAAAGAGTCGGTTATATAAGGATCATTCTTTCTTAAATCATATGCTTCTTTTAACATTTCCATTGAAAGTTCAATTTTATAATTTCTCTCCAACCAACTATATGCAAGGTAATTTAATACGTAAGGATTTTCTCGAGTAATATTTAAAGACTCCAACAAATCTTTGTCAGCAGTTTCGTAATCTCCAATCCTTTCAAAGCTGCCTCCACGCCTGTATAAAATATCAGCATAAGCTTTTGATCTGTTGTCTAAAAAGTTTAATAATTTAGAGTAAATTTTTATCGCCTCGTCATATTTTTCAAAACTTTTGTAAATTCCACCCATGTCATACAAAATTTTTATATTATTAGTTTTTAATCCATCATATTTTTTTTCTAAAAAATTTAGTGCTGCTTCCTCACTTTCTCGATTTTTGATAATTGAAGATTTTTTTTTATTTTTATACCAACTAAAAATAAGATCTTCCTCTGAAATAAAATTCAAAGATTTCAAAGCTAAATCAAATTTTTTATTACTAATATAATTTTCAGCTAATAAACTATTATTAAAATTAAATTCAGGATTTAGATAATTTGATAAATGAATATAGAAACTTGACTTTTTATATAATTCTTGTGAAGAATATAAGTTTGAAATCAAAAACAAGAATTCAGATATGATATGATTTTCATTTTTACATGAGAACAATGAAGTAATTTTGTCGTATCTTTTATTTTCAATCCACTGTTTTGCTTGAGCAATTAAAATGCTGCTACTCGTATAATCAATCTTATTTTGTAACTCTTTTATTTTATCAAAATCTTTGATTTGAGCTAAATAGTTAATGTAGAAAAAAATATACCTTGAAAAATCTTCAGTATCTTTAGTTACAAGCTCTTCAAATAGAAGATCTGTGTTCCTTTCGCCTAAGTAACAAGACTGAAAAATCTTTTTTATTTTATCTATTTCGCCGAACTGGACATCTTCGTTTTTGTCTATCTTTTTAAATGTAATTGTATCTAGATAATCTTTTAATGTCTCTTTGATAATAAGCTCAAGAGTATCTAGTGGAACTTCATCCATTTGCTCCAAGATTAAAATCGCATTTGAAAAATCTTTTTTATTTATCGAATTTAGAGCTAAAAGTACTTTTGCCTCAAAAAAATTTGTTTCATTAGCCTTTAATTGAATAACTTTATTAAAAGCGATATCAATTTTATTGTTTAAAACTAATGAGATAAGATAATTTTCCAAATAACTCTCATGAGTTTTAGCAAGAGTCTTAGTGTTGTTTAAATATTT
>CACNXI010000044.1 GCA_902624345.1 uncultured Pelagibacteraceae bacterium
CTGCTTCACCATGCAAAAGGGCAGTAGCCTCATTTGCTAAGAGAGTTTTTAAATCATTGATGTTTTTATCTTTTATACTTTCAATTTCAGAAACATCTTTATCTGTAAACATCTTCAAAAATTTAACAACATCTCTATCGTCTGTATTTCTCCAAAACTGCCAGTAGTCATAAGACGACAAAAGTTTTTTATCTAACCAAACAGCTCCCTTTTCAGTTTTCCCCATTTTTGCTCCAGAGGCTAAAGTAATTAATGGTGTTGTTAAACCATAAACTTGCTTACTTGAATATCTTTTTACTAACTCTACACCATTCACGATATTACCCCATTGATCAGAACCACCAATTTGCATTAAACAATTTTTAGTTTTGTTAAGTTCTAAAAAATCATATGCTTGTAGTATCATATAGTTAAATTCCATATAGCTTAAAGATTGCTCTCTCTCCAATCTAAGTTTAACGCTATCAAAACTTAGCATCTTATTAATAGTGAAATGTTTTCCGATATCTCTTAAAAATTTTATATAATTTAGTTTTCCAAGCCATTTATAATTGTTTACATAAATAGGACGAGTTTTAGAATTTTTATTATTTAGAAATATTGAAAAGACTTTTTTAATATTTTTTATGTTCTTTTCAATTTCTTTTTCAGTAAGAATTTTTCTTGTTTCTTCTTTTCCGGAAGGATCACCAATTCTTGTAGTACCTCCTCCGAGCAATATAATTGGTTGGTGTCCATGTTTTTGTAGTAACCTTAAACACATGATTTGGAGTAAGCTTCCAACGTGTAAGCTTTGAGCAGTGCAGTCGAAACCAATATAAGCCCTTATTTTTTTCTTATCCATTAACCCACTAAGGGACTCTAAATTAGTACATTGATTAAAATATTCTCTTTCATTAAACTCTTTAAGGAATGAATTTTTCATTTTTTTATAAAATAAGTCAGTTTCAATATACCTATATTAACTTAATTAAAAAATAAATATTATGTCTAAAAATTACTATAGCCTAGGGTTAATGAGTGGTACATCTGGAGATGGTGTTGATGCATCCTTAATAAATTCTGACGGTGACACAAATTATAATGTAGAAATCAATAAGTATTTTGAATACGAAAATAACTTAAGTCAAAAAATACACTCACTCAAAGATAAAATTAATAATGTTACCGATCTTGAAACATATTCCAGTGAGCTAAAAGCCTTGGAAAAGGAATTAACTATTTTTCACTCAAAAGTAGTAATGAACATAATTAAAACGACTAAAAAGGAATTTGATTTTGTTGGTTTTCACGGTCAAACAATGTTTCACGATCCATCAAAAAAAATTTCAAAACAAATAGGAGATGGCAAACTTTTATCTCAACTTACTCAGACCACTGTTGTTTATAATTTTAGACAAAATGATATTCAGAATGGTGGTGAAGGAGCACCTTTAGCTCCTATTTTTCACAAAGCATTAGTAAAAAAAATCAAAATAGAGTTACCAGTTTGTATACTAAATATTGGTGGAATTTCTAATGTAACAATAATAGGTGATTACGAACAAAATCATTTTACAAGTAGAGATTTGGGTCCAGGAAACTGTTTAATTGATGCCTGGGTTAGAAAAAATAAAAAAGGAAATTTTGATAAAGATGGTGCATATGCAGCAATGGGTAAAACAAATGATTTGATGTTAAATCAGGCATTAGATAATTTTGATAATCGACCTGACCAGAATAGACTTTCTTTCGATACCAAAGATTTTGACATAAATTTTTTAAGAGGTGTAAGTTTTGAAGATGGTGCAGCAACTTTAACGGATTTATCAGGAAGAATAATTGGAGCTGGTTTATTTTCTTTATTGAGCAATGTAAGAAATAAATTATTCAAAGTTTTGGTTTCTGGAGGTGGAAGAAAAAATAAAACTTTAATTCAAAGGATAAAATCTAGAACATTGAAAAATTTAGTAATCCAACCTATTGATGATTATGGAGTAGATGGAGATTATGTGGAGTCCCAGGCATTTGCATTTTTAGCAATAAGAAGATTCTTAGAATTACCAATATCATTTCCTGATACTACCGGATGCAAAAGTCCCACTACAGGTGGGGAAATCGTTAAAAATTTTTAGTATAAAGCAGATTCTTTTTTAATATATTTATCCAAAACTTTTTTTAAATTTTCTTCCGATTTTGTAAAAAAGTGATTTGCATCAGGCACAGACTCAAACTCAACTTTAATTCCTTTTTGAGATGCGAGCCTTTTATCAAGTTCATTGATATATTCTTTAGGCACCAGCTCATCTTTTTTTCCATAAACCATTAGCCCTGATGTAGGACATGGAGATAAAAAAGAAAAATCATAAACGTTAGGTTGTGGAGATATAGATATAAATCTATTGATTTCAGGACGTCTCATTAGTAACTGCATAGAGATTAAAGATCCAAATGAAAACCCAGCAACCCAACATTGAGAATTGTCAAAATTTTCTCTTTCTAACCAATCAAGTGCAGCTGCAGCATCAGCTAACTCTCCCTGACCATTATCAAATTCCCCATCGCTTTTTCCTACTCCTCTAAAATTAACTCTACAAACTGAAAAACCGTTGTCCATAAAAGCATGAAAAGTATCTACAACAACTTTATTATTCATCGTGCCACCGTATTGAGGATGAGGTTGAAGAACTAAAGCTATTGGAGATGTAATTTTCTGACTTTTAAAATATTTTGCTTCTAATCTTCCTGCAGGTCCAGGTATGAAGATTTCTAAAATTTTATTTTCCATCTTTGTTAATGATTATTATTCTCACAAAAAAACTTTATTTATCATATTGCAGTGTCAATTTGCGAGTCTTTTTCTTTAGTGTAATCTTGACTATTTTAGTCGGGTATATATATAAGTCCCATAAATTGCGGATTATGAAGCTAAATACTAAATCACGATATGCTGTAATGGCACTTGCTGACATGGCAAGGTTTGACGGGAAAAACCCAGTTAGTTTAAGAGATATATCTCTTAGACAAAGTATATCTTTACTTTATTTAGAACAAATTTTTTTAAGATTAAAAAAAAATAATATTGTTAAAAGTGTGAGAGGCACAAATGGTGGTTATATTATATCTAAAAATATTAATGACCTGAAAATTTCAGATATTTTTTATGCTTTAGATGAAAAAGTCAAAACAGTTGGATGTAAAAAAGAGTCAAAAAAAGGTTGTAACGGTAAATCTTC
>CACNXI010000045.1 GCA_902624345.1 uncultured Pelagibacteraceae bacterium
AAAGTCAGAGATGATGCAAACAAAAAAACTTTAAAGAAAAATATAGAAAAAATATTTAAAGTGAACGTTGTGAAGGTAAATATTATTAACAAAAAATCTATTTTGAAATTTACTAGAGGCAGAAACAGCAGAGTCAAAGGTTTTAAAAAAGCAATTGTAACATTAAAAAAAGGTCAAAGTATCGATCTAACAACAGGAATATAAGATGGCATTAAAAACATTCAAACCATATACTAAATCTGTTAGAGGAACTATTCTTGTCGATAGAAAAAATCTTTGGAAAGGCAAACCATTTAAACCTCTTACATCAGTAAAAAACTCATCAAGTGGAAGAAACAATTTTGGAAGAATTACAGCTAGGAATGTTGGTGGTGGACACAAGCAAAAATATAGAAATATTGATTTTTATAGAAAAAAATTTGGTGAGAAAGCTGAAGTAGAAAGAATTGAATACGACCCTAACAGATCATGTCATATTATGTTAGTTAAATTTTCTGATGGTGAAAGATATTATTACTTAGCACCTCAAGGAATTAAAGTTGGTGATAAAATATCAAATGGTCCTAACTCAGAAATTAAGGTTGGAAATTGCTTGCCACTTTCTGAAATTCCCGTAGGTATTGATATACATAATGTAGAAATCAATCCAGGTGGTGGTGGAAAAATTGCGAGATCAGCAGGAACGTCTGTTTCTATTTCAGGAAATGATGGAAGCTATTCAATTATTAAGATGACATCAGGAGAGGTAAGAAAAATTGACTCTAGAGCAATGGCTACTATTGGAGTTCTTTCAAACCCTGATCAAAAAAATATTAAAATTGGTAAAGCTGGTAGATCAAGATGGCTTGGTAGAAGACCTCACACAAGAGGTGTAGTGATGAACCCAGTTGATCACCCTCATGGCGGTGGTGAAGGTAAATCTGCAGGTGGTAGACACCCAGTTTCAAGAACTGGTCAATCTGCAAAAGGTTTAAAAACAAGAGATAACAAGAGAACAGATAAGTTTATAATTCGAAGAAGAAAGAAAAAGAAAGGTTAAAATGACTAGATCAGTTTGGAAAGGTCCATTTGTTGAAGAAAGCTTGATTAAAAAAGCTGAAAAACAAAAAAATGAATCTGGCAAGAAACCTATAAAAACGTGGTCAAGAAAGTCGACGATAATTCCAGATTTTGTTGGTTTAAGTTTTTTAATTTACAATGGTAAAAAATTTATCCCTCTTACTGTATCTGAGGATATGGTTGGTCATAAATTTGGAGAATTTGCACCAACAAGACAATTTTTTGGACATACACCTGCTGATAAGAAAGCAAAAGCTGAAGAATCTAAAACTGATGACAAGGATAAGAAATAAAAATGGTTAAAAAAGATAAAAAAGAAACAAATTTAGTGAGGTCGGTAAATAAAAATATCAGATCTAGTACTAGAAAGCTTAATCCAATTTTAAAAGGAATTGTTGGAAAGAAAGTTGATCTAGCGATAAGAGATCTTGATTTTTCAAATAAAAGAATATGTAAAGATATCAAAAAAACACTATCTTCAGCAATTGCAAATGCAGAAAACAATTTTCAATATGATATTGATAAACTTTTTGTCAAAGAGGCTTACTGTGGTAAACAAATTACTATGAAAAGATTTAGACCAAGAGCGAAAGGAAGAGCTGCTCCAATCTTGAAACCATATTCAAATTTAACAATTATATTGTCAGAAAAATTAAAAACAAAAGAGGCTAAAGATGGGACAAAAGGTTAATCCAGTAGGTTTAAGACTAGGAGTAAATAGAGGATGGGATTCCGTTTGGTATGCCAAAAAAAAGGATTTCGGTAAATTTTTAATCGAAGACTTTAAAATAAGAGAATACATAAAAAAAAACGTCATTAACTCTGGAGTTTCAAAAGTGATGATAGAAAGAACTTCAAAAAAATGTTTTGTAACAATTTATACCTCAAGACCTGGTTTTGTAATTGGTAAAAAGGGAAGTGATATTGAAAAGATCAAAGAAAAATTATCTAGACTAACTACAAATGAGGTAAATCTTAATATTAAAGAAGTAAAAAAACCAGAGACAAACAGTTATTTAGTAGCTGAAAATATATCCCAACAATTGGTTAAAAGAATTTCGTATAGAAGAGCTATGAAGAGAGCTATGCAGTCAGCATTAAGATTAGGAGCAAAGGGTATAAAAGTATCTGTAAGTGGGAGATTAGGTGGAAACGAAATCGCAAGGACAGAATGGTTAAGAGACGGAAGCATACCTTCCCATACCCTACGGGCTGACATAGATTATGCAGAAGCAGAGGCTTTAACTACATATGGAATTATTGGTATTAAAGTTTGGATATATAAAGGTGAAATTTTTACAAAAGAATTTAGTCAGGAAACAAACAAGAGATAACTATGCTACAACCAACTAGAACAAAATTTAGAAAAGCTCATAAAGGTCGTATCCACGGAAATGCATCTAGATGCAATAAAATGAATTATGGATCTTTTGGACTTAAAGCATTGCAGCCAGATAGAGTAATTTCAAAACAAATAGAGGCAGCTAGAGTTGCACTAACAAGACACATGAAAAGACAAGGCAGAGTTTGGACAAGAGTTTTTCCAAATATACCCGTTTCAAAAAAACCAACTGAAGTTAGAATGGGAAAAGGTAAAGGTTCACCTGAATTTTGGGCATGTAGAGTCAAACCAGGTAGAATTTTATTTGAAGTAGATGGTGTATCTGAACAAATAGCAAAAGAAGCTCTATATAAAGCTTCTGCTAAACTACCAATTAAAACTAAGTTCATAAGAAGGATTTCATAATGAAAAAAAATGAAATAAAGAAATTTACTAAGGATCAAGCATTAAAAAATTTAGATAAACTTAAAAAAGATTTGTTTAATTTGAGATTCCAAAAAACAAACGGACAACTTACAAATCCGTCAAAGATATCTCAAACTAAAAAAGATATTTCAAGAATGAAAACATTAATTGGAAGGAAAAAA
>CACNXI010000046.1 GCA_902624345.1 uncultured Pelagibacteraceae bacterium
AAATAAAATTTCTAGTGTTGTGGATAAAAATTTAAAACTTAATAAATATAAAAACATATATGTTTGCGGATCAGACGTATTTCCAAATAGTGGACTAACGAATCCAACCTTTACTATAATGGTATTATCTCGTAGATTAGCAGATTACTTATCGTTAAATAAAAATGAAAAAAATTAACTTAGCTATAACAGGATGTTTAGGACGTATGGGCCAACAAATAATTAAATCTGCACGGAAAGATAAAAATTTCAGGATAGTGAGTCTAACTGAAAATAAAAAAACAAATAAAAAGCTTCATAAACTTGATATTTATCAAAATACAGAATATGCGTTTAAAAATGCCAACGTAATTATAGATTTTACAATTCCGAAGTGCACTCTTCAGGTTCTACAAATTGCATCAAAATTAAGGAAAAAAGTAGTAATCGGAACAACAGGTTTTAATAAGAATGAAGAAAATATAATAAAAAAATTTTCTAGTAAAATACCAATTTTAAAGGCGGGTAATATGAGTTTGGGTATTAATCTTTTAATGTATCTTACTGAAATTACATCAAATTCGTTGGGAAATAATTTCTTAGCTAAAGTTTATGAAGTACATCATAAACATAAAAAAGATCATCCATCAGGTACTGCCTTAATGCTAGGTAATGGTATAGCGGTTGGTAAAAAAAAGGATTTTAATAAAATGATTGGTAATAAATACTTTAATAAAAAAACATTTCCTTATGGAAAAAAAATTAATTTTAACTCAATCAGAAAAGGTGAAACTGTTGGTGAACATGAGGTAAAGTTTTCAAGTGGTAAAGAAATTGTAACATTAAATCATGAAGCATTTGATAGAGCTTTATATTCTGAGGGAGCTTTAAGAGCAGCTAAATGGCTAATGTCTAAAAAACCTGGGCTTTACTCAATGAGAAATGTTTTAAATTTTAAATGAGGCTCAAGGAAGCTGAAAAGAAAAAGAGAGCTAAAATAGTTCTTAAAATTTTAAATAAAACATATCCAAAAATTTCCGTTCCATTACATAGTAGAAATATATTTACCCTTTTAATTTCAGTTTTGCTTTCTGCTCAATGTACGGACGTTAATGTAAATAATGTCACAAAAGATATTTACCCAAAATATCACAAACCAAAACACTTTGTTAAACTCGGTAGAAAAAAAATAGAAAGATTGATCAAAAAAATTGGTATTTTCAGGATTAAAGCTAAAAGTATTTTTAATTTATCGAAAATATTAATGGAGAAGTACAGAGGAAATGTTCCTAAAACTTTTCATGAGCTGGAGGAGCTTCCCGGTGTCGGGCATAAAACTGCAAGTGTAGTTATGTCCCAAGGTTTTGGTCATCCTGCTTTTCCAATAGATACGCATATACACAGATTGGCACAAAGGTGGGGACTTACTAATGGTAAAAATGTTGTGCAAACAGAGAAAGATCTTAAAAGATTATTTCCAAAAAAATATTGGAATAAACTTCACTTACAAATAATCTATTATGGAAGGGAGTTTTGTAAAGCTAGAGATTGCTATGGAATAACTTGTAAAATTTGCACATCTTGCTATCCTAATAGAAAAAAACCAGTCAAAACAAAGAAAGCTTAATATGAAAATCTTAGGAATTGGGAATGCAATAGTGGACGTCATATGTAAAGTTGATGATGAATTTATCAAAAAGAATAATCTTACAAAAAGTACAATGAAATTAATTTTCGACGAAAATGAATTTAAACAATTACTTTCAAACCTAAAAGTTGAAAAGACTGTCTCTGGTGGATCAGTGGCCAATTCAATTGTTGGCTTATCACAATTAGGGAATGACGTTGGGTTCATTGGCAAAGTAAATGATGATGATCTGGGAGGAAAATATGAGGAGGGTCTTAAGACAGAAAATGTAAAATATTTTTATACTAAAAAAAAAGAGAATTTGCCAACTGGCACATGTTTAATATTAGTCACTCCAGACTCTGAAAGGACTATGTGCACATTCCTTGGAACAGCTGGGAAGATAAATGAAAATGATGTTGATGCTAATGCTATTAAAAAAAGTGAAATTATTTTTTTAGAGGGATATCTTTGGGATGAAGGTGATCCAAAAAAAGCATTTGATAAAGCAATTAGTAATGCAAATAAAGTTGCTATGTCATTATCAGATCAATTTTGTGTAGATAGACACAAATCTCATTTTCTAGATTTAGTTAAAAATAAACTAGATATAACTTTTGCTAACGAACAAGAGATTATGTCTTTAATTAATACAAAAAGTTTTGAGGATGTAATTAATTTTGCCAAAGATTTAAAAAAGTTATTAGTGATAACAAGAGGTGAAAAAGGTGCTGTATCTATAAATGGAAATGAAATAACAGAATGTGGGATTAAAGAAAATCTTAAAATAATTGATCTTACAGGTGCTGGTGACTTATTCGCAGCGGGTTTTTTACATGGTCATGTTAACAATATGTCTCAGAAGGAATGCTTAGAAAAAGGTACTGAAATGTCATCAAAAGTAATTCAACAAATAGGTGCTCGAATTTAATTACTTTTTCTTTCTTTTAAAACTTCCTTTTCCTTTTTTTGGTTTAATAACCCTCGGCTTGTACTTTTTTGAAAATAAATCTTTAGCAATAAAATTTTTTTTTTTCATTAAATAGTATATCCATTTTTATTACTTTTAATTAATTCATCATTTCCAAACTCAGCCTGTATTTTTTTTCTAAGTCTATAAATATGGGTTTCAACCGTATGAGTCTCAAGTTCCGAGGAATGTTGCCAAATTTCTTTTTCCAAAGTTTCGACATTTACTGGTTTCTTTGAATTATTTAGAAACAATATCATATCAGTTTCTCGCTCAGTTAATTTTAGAATTGATTTGCCTTTTTTTAATTCTCTT
>CACNXI010000047.1 GCA_902624345.1 uncultured Pelagibacteraceae bacterium
TTTTTTCACCTGATCTGTCTGTTGCTGTGAAACTAATTTCATCCAAAACTCTTTCAATTATAGTGTGAAGCCTTCTTGCACCAATATTTTCGACAGATGAGTTTACTTCACTTGCAAGATTAGCAATGGTATCAATTCCATCATCTGAGAATTCCAAATCAACATTTTCAGTTTTTAATAATGCTTTATACTGTTTAATCAAACTGTTATCTGGCTCTTTTAAAATTCTTTTGAAGTCAGAACTGTTTAATGCATCAAGCTCAACTCTTATTGGTAATCTTCCTTGTAATTCAGGAAGTAAATCGGATGGTTTTGCCAACTGGAAAGCTCCAGATGCTATAAATAAAATATGATCTGTTTTAACTGGACCATATTTTGTACTTACAGTTGTACCTTCTATCAAAGGTAACAAATCTCTTTGTACCCCTTCTCTAGATACGTCTCCACCAACCCTATCGGTCCTTGCAGAAATTTTGTCAATTTCATCTAAGAAAACAATTCCATTATTTTCAGTCACATTTTTTGCAGATTTAATAATTTTATCTTGTTCAATAAGTTTATCAGCCTCTTCATTTAGCAAGATTTCATGAGACTCTTTTACTGTCATCTTTTTCTTTTTTGATTTATTGCCCATTGATTTACCCAGCATGTCACCAATATTTATCATTCCAATGTTTGCACCGGGCATCCCAGGAATTTCAAAACTTGGCATGTTTCCACTTTCGTTAACTGGAACTTCGATCTCATTATCATCTAAATCTCCGTTTCTTAATCTCTTTCTAAAACTTTCTCTTGTTGCTACGCTTGCTTTATTTCCTACTAGCGCATCTAAAACTCTCTCCTCAGCGAGTTTTTGAGCTTTTGCATGAACTTCCTTTCTTTTTTTAACCTTTTCCATTGCAATAGCAATTTCAAGCAAATCTCTTATAATTTGTTCTACGTCTCTTCCGACATAACCAACTTCTGTAAATCTTGTAGCTTCAACCTTTACAAAAGGTGCCTCAGCTAATTTAGATAGCCTTCTTGATATCTCAGTTTTACCGACACCAGTTGGTCCAATCATTAATATATTTTTAGGCAAAACTTCATCTCTCATTTCACCTTTCAAAGCTTGTCTTCTCCATCTGTTTCTAAGAGCTATAGCTACAGCCCTTTTAGCTTTATTTTGTCCGACAACGTACCTATCTAACTCAGATACAATTTCTCTTGGTGAAAGAGAGTCTATTTCATTCTTTTTTTCCTCAGAATTTTTTTTTGGAAAAGATTTTATATTTGATTTTTCCATTATATTTTCTCGATTCTAATATTATCGTTTGTAAAAACACAGATATCAGCTGCAACTTTTATTGCTTTTTTTGCAACATCTTCAGCATTTAATTCTGTATCCATCAAAACTTTTGCGGCTGCTAGTGCATAGTTTCCACCAGATCCGATTCCAATTACATCCCCTTCAGGCTCTAAAACATCTCCAGTTCCTGAAATTATAAAACTTTTTTCTTTATCACCAATTGCCATTAGCGCTTCAAGACGTCTTAGATATTTATCTGTTCTCCAGTCTTTTGCTAGCTCGACTGCGGCTCGAGTTAAATTTCCTGCGTGTTTTTCAAGTTTAGCCTCCAATCTTTCAAAAAGAGTTAACGCATCTGCTGTTGAACCAGCAAAACCTGCGATCACATTTCGTTTCTCAATTTTACGAACTTTGTTAGCATTGCTTTTAATTACAGTATTTCCCATACTGACTTGGCCATCACTTGCCACAACTACGTCATTTTTTTTTCTTACTAATACAATCGTTGTCATGAGGTATAGATGGATATGAATTTCTATTCTTCAAGTGGCAAATTAGTTTTGTTGATATGACTAAATAATATAGATATACGTAGGTATATATGAAGCGAAAAGCATCAATAACCAGAAAAACAAAAGAGACAAAAATTGACGTTGAACTAAATATTGACGGCAAAGGTCAGTATAAAATTGATACTGGAATAGGTTTTCTTGATCATATGCTTGAACAACTTTCTAAACATTCATCAATAGATTTAAAGGTAAAAGCAAAAGGCGATACACACATAGATCTCCACCACACAACAGAAGATACAGGAATTGCTATTGGTGAGTGCCTTAAAAAAGCGTCAAAAAAATTTATTGGTATAAAAAGATATGCTCACGCAATGATACCAATGGATGAAACTTTAACTAGAGTTGCATTAGATGTTTCAAACAGACCTTATTTGATTTGGAAAGTGGATTTGAAAGTAGAAAAACTTGGTGAAATGGATACAGAATTATTCAAAGAATGGTTTCAAGCGTTTTCACAATCTGCAGGAATAACATTACACATTGAGAACTTATATGGTGACAATAGTCACCACAAAGTAGAGTCATGTTTTAAAGGTTTAGCAAGATCACTTAGAGCTGCATTGGAAATTGATCCAAAAAATAAAAAAGTAATTCCATCTACTAAGGGTTCTTTATAAATATTAATGAACGTAACTATTGTTGATTACAAATCAGGGAATATAAGCTCTGTTATAAACTCATTTAAAGAAGTGGCTCAAGATAAAGTTAAAATTGAAGTTACCTCTGATGTAAGTAAAATCAAATTAAGCGACAAGGTTGTTTTACCAGGGCAGGGATCTTTTAAAAGTTGTGTGGATGCACTTAAATCTATTAATGGACTTGTTGACTCATTAAATGATTTTGTAATTATCAATAAAAAACCTCTTCTTGGAATATGTGTTGGATTACAAATGTTTGCCGATGTCGGATATGAAGAGACTGAAACAAAAGGATTAGGCTGGATTTCTGGAAAAGTAACTAAGATTAACAACCAGAATGGCAAATATAAGCTTCCTCACATAGGTTGGAACCAAATCAA
>CACNXI010000048.1 GCA_902624345.1 uncultured Pelagibacteraceae bacterium
AATTATATTATTAAGTCTTACTTTATCAATTCTCCAAAAAGGCCTTTTTTTAAATTTTAGGTTTCGTAACCACTGAGGAGATTTAAGATATTTGTAATTACATATCCTACTACCATGCCAGAAAGGGTTTTTTTGACTTTGAAGGTTTAACTTATAATAAAAGTGCTTTTGCTTAAAAACTGCATATTTCATATTTTGTTTAAAATAAGTTATTTTTTTTGGATTAGGAATTTCATCAAGATCTGAAATAATAATTTTATCCTCGGGCTTTGCAGCATTTAATCCTCTCAAAATAGAATTTCTTTGATAATTTTCCCTTAAATAAGGGTCCTCCCCATCAGGTAAATCTGTAACTGGTATATAAATTATCTTATCTTTAAACTCTTTAAATCTATTCAAATCAAAGCGTAATTCTTTTGGGTTGTTTTGCCAAGTTTTGTTCCCTTCTACTATTATAAAATAATCAACAAATTTGTTCAAAATATTTAGTCGTAAATCTAATAAAAGATCTTCATCCCAGTATGAAAAGCAATCATAAATCATTTTATTTCTCTTTATTAATTTTTAACACTCCGATAAAAGCCTCTTGCGGTATCTCTACTCTACCAAATTGTTTTGATCTGGCTTTACCTTTTTTTTGTTTATCCAAAAGTTTTCTTTTTCTGTCCCTTGCACCACCACCATGTATTTTTGTAAGAACATCTTTTTTAAAACCTTTTATAGTTTCTCTAGCGATAATTTTCCCCCCAATTGCTGCTTGAACAGGAATCATAAAGTTATGACGAGGAATAAGGTCTTTTAATTTTTCACACACTTCTCGACCAATAATTTGTGCGAAATCTTTGTGAACCATCATTGCAAGTGCATCAACTGGCTCAGAGTTTACTAAAATTCCCAATTTTACTAAATCACCTTCTTTATGACCCATGATTTCATAATCAAAACTTGCATATCCACTTGTCATAGATTTAAGCTTATCATTAAAATCAAAAACGACTTCATTTAAAGGTATCTCATAATTTAATACTGCTCTATTACCTGAATAATTTAAATTTTTTTGTATTCCTCTCTTATTTTGGCAAAGTTTCATGATAGATCCCAAATATTGATCAGGAGTAATTATTGTGGCTTTTATCCATGGCTCTTCTATAAATTTTATTAAAGTTGGATCAGGTAAATTTGAGGGGTTTTGCAAGTCCTGAATTTTGCCATTATTCAAATGAACTTTATAGACAACTCCTGGAGTTGTAGTTAATAAATTAATATCAAATTCTCTTTCTAATCTCTCGGTAATTATTTCAAGATGAAGCAAACCTAGAAATCCACAACGAAATCCTAACCCCAGTGCCGAGGATGACTCCGCCTCATAAGAAAAGCTCGAGTCATTTAATTGTAGTTTTGCTAGTCCATCTTTTAATTTTTGATATTCTGAACTATCAACTGGGAATAAGCCACAAAAGACCACTGGTTTACTAGGTTTGAAACCGGGTAAAGCTTTTTTAAGAGGATTTTGAGCTTCGCAAATAGTATCACCAACTTTTGTATCAGATAAATTTTTAATTCCTGTAATTATAAATCCTATTTCCCCTGATTTTAATTCATCTATATCTTTTGCTTTTGGTGTGAAAACTCCTACTTTTTCCACTAGGTATTCTTGATCTGTAGACATCATTTTTATTTTCATATTTTTTTTAAGTGTTCCATCTATTACTCTTATAAGAATGATTACTCCTAAGTATGAATCATACCAACTATCGACTAGTAAACATTTCAATTGTTCTTCTGTCTCTCCTTTTGGTGGTGGTAACGATGAGACAATCGACTCTAAAATATCCTCTATACCTTCACCTGTTTTTCCAGAACAAGAAACTGCATTTGATGTATCTATACCTATTACATCTTCTATTTGTTTTTTTGTTCTGTCTAAATCAGATGCGGGTAAATCAATTTTGTTTAAAACAGGTATTATTTCATGGTTTATATCTAGAGCCTGATAAACATTTGCGAGTGTTTGCGCTTCAACACCTTGGGTGCTATCTACAATTAATATGGATCCTTCACATGCGTAAAGTGATCGACTAACCTCGTAACTGAAGTCTACATGGCCAGGTGTATCAATGATATTTAGTATATACTCTTTGCCATCTTTTGCCTTGTAATTAAGTTTTACTGTTTGTGCTTTAATCGTGATTCCTCGCTCTCTCTCAATATCCATGGAGTCTAGCACTTGATCTTTCATCTCTCTTTCTGTCAAACCTCCGCACTTATGTATTATTCTATCTGCTATTGTTGATTTGCCATGATCGATATGAGCGATGATTGCAAAATTTCTAATATTATTGAGATTAGACATTTATGATCTTAACTTTGCACCAGTTTTCTCTTCAACGGTGCTGACTATTTTTTTTGAAATATTTATCAAATCTTTTTCGTTTAAAGTTTTATGGTCAGATTGTATTGTCACTTTTAAAGCAATAGATTTTTTATCGGATGGTATATTTTTTCCCTCATAAACATCGAAGATTTTCGTCTCTTTGATTAAATCTTTATCTATTTTTTCTATAACTTCTAATAAATCTTGTGCTCTAGTATCTTTATTGACTAAAAAGGCAAAATCTCTATCTGACTTCTGATAGTCTGAGAAAGTAAGACTTTCTTTTGTCTTTGTGTTCTTTGCTTTGTAATCGACTAAGTTTTCTAAAAAAATTTCAAATCCAAAAGTGTTAGAAATAATTTTTGGATGTAAAGCACCAAAATATGCAATAACAAAATTTCCATCTTTAGAGACTATGGATCCCGAGATACCTGGATGATAATAAGATGGCGT
>CACNXI010000049.1 GCA_902624345.1 uncultured Pelagibacteraceae bacterium
CTTACGGAACTAATTTTCCTGTAATCACTATAAATGATATGGTTAATGCTCAATATAACCTTTTAGAATATTTTAAAATTGAAAAATTATTCTGCGTTATTGGAGGATCTATGGGTGGAATGCAAGTCCTTCAGTTTGTTTCTAACTTTCCAAACAAGACTCATACCGCAATACCAATTGCCTGCACTGCAAGTCATTCAGCTCAAAATATTGCTCTTAATGAACTTGGTAGACAATCCATAATGGCAGATAGGAATTGGCAGGATGGGTTTTATGAAGAACAAAATAAGCAGCCAGATAAAGGTCTTGCAGTTGCAAGAATGGCAGCGCACATAACTTATTTGTCCAAAGCAGGTCTTCAAGAAAAGTTTGGTAGAAAGCTGCAAGAAAGAGATGATTTAAAATTTAGCTTTGATGCTGACTTTCAAATAGAAAGTTATCTAAGATATCAAGGTTCAGTTTTTGTGGATAGGTTTGATGCAAATAGCTATTTATATATCACAAGAGCTATGGATTATTTTGACTTAACAAAAAAGTTTGGGGGCAATCTATCCAAAGCTTTTGAAAAAAGTAATACAAAGTTTTTTATTATATCTTTTACATCAGACTGGCTCTATCCAACATCTGAAAACAGAGAAATAGTGATAGCACTTAATGCTATTGGTAAAGACGTTGGATTTGTTGAAATTACATCTGATAAAGGACACGACTCTTTTTTACTTGATGTTCCAGACTTCCTCAACACAGTAAGGAATTTTTTAAACAAATCTTATGAAAAAATTTAATGAAAAATGAATTTTATAATATCGCAAACTTAGTGACAAAAAATGCCAAGATTTTAGATGTAGGGTGTGGGAATGGCGAATTAATGAAATATATTAATGAAAACATCAGTAAAGATATAAGGGGAATTGAATTATCAAAATCTAATGTTCAAAAGTGCATTGAAAAAGGTTTAACTGTTATTGAAGGTGATGCAGAAAAAGATTTAAGGCAATTTCCAGATAACTCTTTCGATTTTGTAATTCTAAGTCAAACTTTACAAGCTTTCTTAGATCCAGAAAATGTATTGAACGAATTACTAAGGATTGGCAAAAAGGCAATTGTATCAATTCCAAATTTTGGACACTGGAAAGTAAGACTTCATTTACTTTTAAAGGGTACAATGCCAGTTACAGAAAATTTACCTAATGAATGGTATAATACTCCAAACTTACATATGTGTACAATTAAAGATTTTGAAAATTATTGCAAGCAAAGAAATATTAAGATTAATTTAAAAAATTTAAAATTTCAGAATTTGTTTTCTGAATTAGGAATTTTTATACTAGAGAAATAAAGTGAAAATTGAAATAATAAAATGTCTTACTGACAATTTTTCATATTTGCTAATCAATAAAAAAAACCTGGATACTTGCGTGGTAGATCCTGGTGAGGCAAAACCAGTATTAGAGTATATCAAAAAAAATAATTTAAATTTAAAATATATTCTAAATACTCATCACCATGGCGATCATATTGGTGGTAACAATATCCTTAAAAAAGAGTTTAACGCAAAAATTCTAGCCTTTGAGGATGATAAAGATAGAATTCCTATGATTGATATTCCCTTAAAAGATAATCAGGTTTGGAAGGATGGTGTATTTGAATTTAAGGTAATTCATGTGCCTGGCCATACCTCTGGACATATATGTTTTCATTTTTTTAAAGAAAAAACAGTTTTTACTGGAGATACATTGTTTTCTTTGGGGTGTGGAAGAATTTTTGAGGGGAGCTATGAAGATATGTTTAATTCATTATCGAGGTTAAAAGTTTTACCACCTGAGACAAACATATACTTTGGACATGAATATACATTAAATAATGCAATTTTTTGTCAAAGATTTGATCAAAACAATTCTGAGCTTAATAAAAAGATTCTAAATATTAAAAAAAAATTGGATAGTGGTTTTCCTTCTGTGCCATCTACAATAAAAGATGAATTGAATTGTAACATTTTTTTAAGAGCAAAAAATCAGGAAGAATTTTCAAAATTAAGGGATTTAAAGGATAATTTTTAATCGATATAGCTTGACTATAAATACCTTAGAACTATATTGCAGCATAATTTAAAAATTACTTTTATGTCATTTGCAGTCATACAAACAGGTGGAAAACAGTATAAAGTCAAAGCTGGTGAAATTTTAAAAATTGAAAAATTTCCAGAAGGTAAGCCAAATAGTAAAATAGAGTTCAAAGAAATTTTAGCTTACGGAGATGACAAAAATATTGAGTTAGGTAACCCTGTTGTTTCTGGTGCAAAAGTTGAGGCTGAATTATTGAAAAATTCAAAAAATAGAACTGTTTTAATTTTTAAAAAACGTAGACGTAAAAATTCAAGAAGAAAAAACGGTCACAGACAACAATATTCATTAATTAGAGTAAACAAAATTATGTCAAAAGATGGAAAGGTCTTGTCTGAGGCAGAGAAAATTACTAAAGTAAGCAAAAAAAAAGAAGAAAAAAAAACAACAACTAAAGTTAAATAATGGCAACAAAAAAAGCAGGTGGATCGTCAAGGAACGGAAGAGATAGTGCAGGAAGACGTCTTGGAGTAAAAAAATATGGGGGTCAGTTTGTGGTGCTACAGAAACATTGCTTGTTCATAGAAAATTATCTAGCGAAAAAATCAATTTAATTATTAATGATTTATTAAAAAATAATTGTGAAATATATGCTGACGACACTATCAGAAAAATTTCTCCAAAAAAAATTCATAAAGCAACATCA
>CACNXI010000050.1 GCA_902624345.1 uncultured Pelagibacteraceae bacterium
GGCTAGAAGAACTACCTCCTTACCAAGGCGGTGGCGGAATGATAGGAGAAGTTAAAAAAGAAGGAATTACTTTTGGAGATCTTCCTAATAAATATGAAGCAGGCACAATGGCAACTGCACAAGTGATAGCTTTCGGTGAGTCAATTAATTTCATAAACAAACTTGGCATAGAAAAAATTGAAGAACATGAAAGAGAATTGACAAAATACGGTGAAGAAATTTTAAGAAAAAATAATTCTGTAAAACTAATCGGGAGCCCAAAAAATAAAGGGTCAGTTTTATCATTCACTTTAGATGGAGTTCATCCACACGATATAGCAACTATACTTGATGAAGATGGTGTTGCAATAAGAGCTGGACACCATTGTTGTCAAATCCTTCATGAAAAATTAGGATTAGCAGCTACAGCTAGAGCATCTTTAGGTGTTTACAATACCAAAGATGATCTCGATCAATTAAACAGCTCAATTAACAAATGTATAAAAATATTTAATTCATAATGGACTTAAAAGATTTATATCAAGAGATAATTCTAGATCATGGAAAAAATCCTAGGAATTTAGGAAAGTTTGAAAACTTTAATAAAGACGCTAAAGGACATAATCCTTTGTGTGGAGATAAAGTTCATGTTTACCTTAAAGTTGATGAAAATAAAAAAATATCAGACATTAAATTTGAAGGTCATGGATGTGCAATATCGATGGCGTCAGCTTCAATAATGACAGAATTGATGAAAGATAAAGATGAAAAAGATGTAAATGAGTTAATTGAAGATTTTTTAAAAATGATAAAAGATAATCCTGATCTTAAGTCAAATTTGATAAGTGAAGATGACAAAACTAAACTAATGTCTCTATCAGGTGTAAAAAAATATCCAATGAGAGTCAAGTGTGCAACATTACCATGGCATACATTAATTTCAGCGATGACAAATAAACCAGGTGAAGTAAATACTGAAAAGGAAGATTAAATGGAATTAAAAGATAAAGTAATAGCAGAAATTAAGAAAATTTATGATCCTGAAATACCGGTAAATATTTATGATTTGGGTTTAATATACGATGTTAAAGTTGATAAAGAAAATGTTGTAGAAATTAAAATGACTCTTACTACTCCAAATTGTCCAGTTGCTGAAAAATTACCAAAAGAAGTAGAGGACAGTGTTAAAGGTATTAAGGAAGTAAAGGATGCAAAATTAGAATTAGTTTGGGAACCACCATGGGATAAATCAATGATGTCAGAGGCTGCTAAATTGGAGTTAAATTTATGAGCCAGATAATTAAACTTAGTGATAAAGCTGCTGATAGAATTAAGTCGATTTTATCCAATGATAAAACATCTTTAGGAGTAAGAATTGGTGTTAAGAGTGGGGGATGTGCAGGGATGTCTTATGTTATGGAGTATGCAAAATCTCAAAACCCTAATGATGAATTGATTGAGGAAAAAGGTGTTAAAGTATTTATAGATCCTGGTGCAGTGATGTATTTGTTAGGTACAACAATGGACTTTAAAGAAGAGGAGTTTTCGTCATCTTTTGTATTCAATAATCCCAATGAAACTGAGCGTTGTGGATGTGGAGAATCTTTTAAAGTATAAGTCCCATTTTGAGCATATCTGTATTGCATAAAATGCATATCTTTGATATTTTCTTAATGATGAATCTTTTTGAATTTAAAAACTTGCTTAATTCAGAGGACAAAAAAGAAAAGAGAAAGTCTTTTTTTAGAACTCTGATTAAATCTGTTGAAGCAGGTGCAAATGGGACACAAGATTATGTTGTTAAGAAAGGTCCCAACAAAGATAAAATTGCATCTACTGACCAGTAATTAGCAACTGTAATACATATCGAACTCTATAGGATGTGGTGTGTGTTCGAAATTGTGTATCTCCTCAAATTTTAATGCGATGTAAGCATCAATTTGATCATCAGTAAATACGTTTCCTTGTTTTAAGAAATCTCTATCCTTATCTAAACTTTCCATTGCTTCTCTTAAAGAGCCACAAACTGTTGGTATTTTTTTAACTTCAGCTTCTGATAATGCGTAAAGATCTTTATCGAAAGATTTACCTGGATCAATTTTATTTTTAATTCCATCAAGTCCAGCCATTAACATTGCTGCAAAAGTTAAATAAGGATTACCAGCAGCATCACCAAATCTTACTTCGCATCTTGCTGCTTTTTTACTTAGTGTAATTGGTATTCTACAAGAAGCTGATCTATTTCTTGCTGAGTAAGCTAACAAAACTGGTGCCTCGAAACCTGGAATTAATCTTTTATAACTGTTAGTAGTTGCATTCGCAAACGCATTGATAGCTTTTGCGTGCTTTAAAATTCCACCAATATAATTTAATGCTAGGTCTGATAGTCCTGCGTACTTGTCTCCTGAAAATAATGCTTTATCACCTTTCCAAATTGATTGGTGTACGTGCATACCTGAACCATTATCACCTTTAACAGGTTTTGGCATAAACGTTGCTGTTTTCCCAAATGAGTGAGAAACCATGTGAACTGCATATTTGTAAAGTTGTAAATTATCAGCTTGATCTACCAAAGTACCAAAGTACATTCCTAACTCGTGTTGGCTAGGAGCTACTTCATGGTGGTGTTTTTCAACTTTAATACCCATATCTCTCATAGCTTTTAAGTATTCACCTCTCATGTCCTGAGCGCTATCAACTGGGGGAACTGGAAAATATCCACCCTTAATTCCAGGTCTATGACCCATATTACCATTTGGATAAT
>CACNXI010000051.1 GCA_902624345.1 uncultured Pelagibacteraceae bacterium
ATATAAATTTATTTTTAAGCATAATCATACTATACATCAATCTTATATGAATAATAAAACAATTTGGATTACGGGAGCTAGCAGCGGTATAGGAAAGTCCTTGGCGCTAAAATTTGCTCAAGAAGGATGGAAAGTTGCTATTTCCGCAAGAAGAGAAAATTTATTAGATGAAATATCTAAATCTAGTGAGAATATATTTGCTTTTCCTCTAGACGTTACCGACAAAGAAAAATGTAAAAGTGTATTCTCTCAAGTAAAAGAAAAGCTTGGGGAAGTTGATATATCTGTTTTCTGCACAGGGATTCATGATCCAAAATCTGAAAAAACATTAAATCTTGAAAAAGTAAGAAAAATTATGGAAGTAAATTTTTTTGGAACTGTAAATTCAATAAATTCAGTTTACGAGTATTATAAAAGTAAAAAGGCGGGTCAGATATCTATAGTATCCTCTGTAGCAGGTTATAGAGGTCTCCCAGCAGCAGGTGCATATTGTGCGTCTAAATCAGCTTTATCAAGTTTTGCTGAAAGTTTATATTTTGATCTTAAAAGAAGTAACGTAAGAGTATCTCTTGTAAGTCCTGGGTTTATAAAAACTCCTATGACTGATAAAAATGATTTTCCAATGCCAATGATAAAATCACCCGAATTTGCTGCAGAACAAATGTTTAAAGGCTTAACAAAAAGTAAAGGATTTGAAATTCATTTTCCAAAGTCTTTCACCACAATTATGAAGGTTCT
Source organism: uncultured Pelagibacteraceae bacterium (assembly GCA_902624345.1). Taxonomy (GTDB): domain Bacteria; phylum Pseudomonadota; class Alphaproteobacteria; order Pelagibacterales; family Pelagibacteraceae; genus Pelagibacter. The sequence continues at coordinate 739 of CACNXI010000051.1, forward strand.
CAAAGTCATTCCGAATGGTTTATATTTTAAGATTCTTGAAAAAGGAATGAAACGAATTAAAGACTAATCTCTCATAAAAAATACAGTAAGTTCTCCGACTTTAAATCCAAATTTAGTAAGTGTTGCACGATTAATTGCAACTTTTTCATCTTGTTTGAATATCCAGTCATCAAACGAAATTTTAATATTTTTATTTTTAAAAGGTACCATTAAATCATATTTAAATTTAAACGCAGATCCGTATTGAACACCTGTAGCCTCACCTACTACATCTGGAGCAGTACCAACATAATTATTATCATCAATTTTTTTTATTTTCCATGTTCTCTTTTGTTTTTCACCATCAGTCCAATAAAAATCTTCATCTAAAGTGATAACATTTTCTTTAAAAGATCCAACTAAATCTGCTTTAAACTGTCGTGTAACTTTTCCGCTTCGATCTTGTAAAATTCCCCAAGCTTTAACTTTTCCTTCAAAATATTCTTCAATTAAAAGAGTTGGTTCTGTATTTTTAAAGTCTTCTGGTTTCATATTATTAGAACAGCTTGTAACTAAAGCTAAGGTAATTATCAACAAAATTGAATTTATTATTTTCATTTTTATTATGCTTTGTTAGTTAAAGAAAATTGAATTAAATCAATATTCTTAGATTTGAATCCTGCTTCACAATAAGATAAATAGAAATTCCACATTCTTTTAAAGGTATTATCAAAACCTTGTTCTGAAATATCTTCCCATCTTTCTGAAAACTTGTCTCTCCAAATTTTCAGTGTATTGCTATAGTGAAGACCATAAGAATTACATTGATCAAAGTTCAGTCCAGTTTTTTCTACATAATCTAATATTGACTTCTTAGATGGCAAAAAGCCTCCAGGGAAAATATATTTTTGAATAAAATCTTCTTTCCTTTTGTATCTATTATATAAGTTATCGTCTATTGTGATTGCTTGAATTGCAGCCTTACCTCCTGGTACCAAATTTTTTTTAATTGTTTGAAAGTAATTTTTTAAATAATCTTTTCCTACAGCTTCTATCATCTCTATTGAGGCTATAGAATTATAGTTTTGTTTTACGTCTCTATAATCTTTCATTTCAACATTAATTTTTTCATTAAGACCAGCATCATGAATGCGTTTTTTGGCAAATTCATATTGTTTTTTTGATATCGTAATACAATCAAGATTAACATCGTGGTTTTTGCCGATATATTCTGCGAATCCTCCCCAGCCACATCCAATTTCTAGTAGTCTATCACCTGATCTTAGCTTAAGTAGATTTGAAAGTTTTTTATATTTATTTATTTGAGCTTCGTATAAATTTGAATTTTCATTTTCAAAAATTGCACTTGAATAAGTTAATGTATCATCAAGCCATAAAGAAAAGAATTCATTTCCAAGATCATAGTGTTTTGAAATATGTTCTTTACTTTTTGTTTTAGTATTCCGATTAATAAATTTTTTAAAATAATTAAAATATGTTAAATCTAGTAATCCAGAGAATTTATGAACTACTTTTATATTCTTAGCGCTTAATTCAATTAACTTAGATAAATCATCCGTTTCAAAATCACCTTTCATATAAGATTCTGCTAAACCAATACTACCTTTTGCAATTATATTTTTTGAAAAGTCTGGCTTATTAATTTTAATACTTACCTCTAAATTACCATCGTTTCCAAACTGCAATTTTTTGTTTTGGAAAGTAATAACATTTAACTTGCCGTACTTTATTAACTTTAAACCAGAAAAGACGATTTTATCTGAAATTTGGTTTATCATTAGTTTTCAAAGGTCGTATTATTTTTTATTTTAATGTTTTTTTTAATCAACTTAACGCCTTTGATCCACAATTTTAATGCTTCAAAATGTATAGCTGATATGACTTTAAAACTCATTAGAGGGTGTTTTA
>CACNXI010000052.1 GCA_902624345.1 uncultured Pelagibacteraceae bacterium
CAATAGTTTACGGATATTTTACAGGAAAAAATATTTTAGCTGCAAGTACAGGAAACTCTAAGATGCAAGAAATTGCATCTGCAATTCAAATTGGAGCAAAAGCGTATTTGAACAGACAGTATAAGACTATCGCAATTGTTGGTTTAGTAGTTCTCGTTGTTATAAGTTTCTCTTTTAGTTTTTTAGTAGGTCTAGGTTACTTAATTGGTGCTGCATTATCTGGTATTGCCGGTTATGTAGGTATGTTAGTTTCAGTTCAGGCTAATGTTAGAACCGCTGAGGCATCTAGAAAAGGTTTGTCAAAAGGTTTATCGATTGCGTTTAAGTCTGGTGCAGTTACTGGAATGTTAGTAGCTGGATTAGCTTTATTATCAATAGCGGTTTACTATTATTTACTTTTAAAATTTAATGTTGATAAAAGAGAATTAATCAATGCACTTATCGCATTAGGATTTGGTGCTTCACTTATTTCTATATTTGCACGACTTGGTGGTGGTATTTTTACAAAAGGAGCTGATGTTGGTGCAGATTTAGTTGGAAAAGTAGAAGCAGGAATTCCAGAAGATGATCCAAGAAACCCAGCAGTAATAGCAGACAACGTTGGAGATAACGTTGGTGATTGTGCTGGAATGGCAGCTGATTTATTTGAAACTTATGCAGTAACAATTGTTGCTACGATGGTTTTATCATCAATTTTTTTTCAGAATGATTTAATGATGATGGTTTATCCTCTTACAATTGGAGGTGCTTGTATAGTTACCTCAATTCTTGGTACTTTTTTTGTTAGATTAGGTTCCTCTAAAAATATAATGCTTGCTCTTTATAAAGGGTTCATTGTTACCGCTATTACGTCTCTTCTAGTTTTGTATCCACTTACTGATTACGTTTTAGGTTTAGATAAAGTATATTCAATAGGAGACAAACAATTTTCTGGTTTAAGTCTTTATTACTGCAGTGTAATTGGGTTGCTAATTACAGGTCTACTTATATGGGTAACAGAATATTATACTGGTACAAATTACAGACCAGTTAAAAGTGTTGCATCTTCATCTACTACTGGACATGGAACAAACGTTATTCAAGGATTAGCTGTTTCAATGGAAGCAACAGCGATACCAGCGCTAATTATTGTTGGTGGTATTTTATTAACAAATTACATAGCTGGGTTATATGGTATAGCTATCGCTGTAACTGCAATGTTAGCCCTTGCAGGAATGGTAGTAGCATTAGATGCTTATGGACCAGTAACAGATAACGCTGGTGGAATAGCTGAAATGTCAAACTTACCTAAAAATGTTAGAAAGACTACAGATGCATTGGATGCAGTCGGTAATACTACAAAAGCTGTTACTAAGGGTTATGCAATTGGTTCAGCAGGACTAGGGGCTTTAGTTTTATTCGCAGCATATACAGAAGATATTAAATTTTTTTCAAATTTGTCTGGCTCAAAACTAGAAAATGTAGTTGTAAGCTTTGATCTATCAAACCCATTTGTAGTTGTGGGTCTTTTGGTTGGTGGTATGTTACCATACCTTTTTGGTTCTATGGGTATGCAAGCTGTGGGAAGAGCAGGTGGCGCAGTTGTAATAGAAGTAAGAAGACAATTCAAAAAGATTCCTGGTATAATGAAAAGAAAAGCAAAACCAGACTATGGTAAGCTTGTTGATTTATTAACTAAGGCCGCAATAAAAGAAATGATAATTCCTTCTCTTTTACCAGTGCTGTCTCCAATTGTTTTATATTTAATAATTTATCAAATTGGTGGTCAAGTTGCTGCATTATCATCTGTGGGGGCAATGTTACTCGGGGTTATTATTACAGGGCTCTTTGTAGCAATTTCTATGACTGCAGGAGGTGGTGCTTGGGATAATGCAAAAAAATATATTGAGGATGGAAATCACGGCGGAAAAGGATCTGAAGCCCATAAAGCTGCGGTAACAGGAGATACAGTTGGAGATCCTTATAAAGATACCGCAGGTCCCGCAGTTAATCCAATGATAAAAATAACCAATATAGTTGCTCTATTACTTTTAGCTGTAATTGCTGGATAATCGAATTATTGACCTTCTTCTCGTCTTTTTTTTCTTACACCTAGAGGGTCATTAATTTTTTGTCTCATACTTGAAAGAAAATCATAAACAAAACTTCTTTTACTATACCTAACCTCTGTTAGATCTTTGTCAAAATTTATTTTGTTCATGTCATTAATGTCGTAAAAATCAATTTTTGCCAGTAAACCTAAATCATCAATTTCAAGCACAAGAACATTATTCACAACCAATTCTCTTTTTCCTAAAAAGTGAGTATTAGTAATTTTTCTTTCTATATATATCCATACATCATTTTCAAAAGTGCTTCTGGTTGATGGTTCACCAAAAATACTGATTAAATCATTTTTATTTGTAGAATTTACCTGTATTTTTTTCATTTTTTTTTCTAAAAAATAAACTCCATGATGATCATCTACAAGATTTAAAGAACAATTTGTAATAATTAAGAAAACAGATATAAGATGTAAATTTTTCATGATTAAAGAATTTGTAACTTTATATAACACTTTAGTAAATCTCTCTAGAAATAAAAGTCTTTTTTC
>CACNXI010000053.1 GCA_902624345.1 uncultured Pelagibacteraceae bacterium
AATAATATTTTCTGAAAATAATGGTTATGGTAGTGCAATAAATCTAGCAAGGACACATGTTGCTACGAAATACTTTTTTGTATTGAATCCAGATATGCAAAAAATTAATGATAAATTAATAAATGTTTTTTATGAATCAGCAAAAGAATTAAATAATAATTTTGGAGCATTAGGACCTAGATTTGAAAATGTTAGTGAGAAATCACACAAACAATCGAATGTTAATGATAAATATGGACGTATAGATTCAATTAGTGGCTCCGCTATGTTCTTTTGCACTGAAGTATTTGATAAAAATGAAGGATTTGATGAAAATTTCTTCTTATATTTTGAGGAAACCGATTATTGTTATAGATCAAATAAAAATAACTTTAAGATTTACCAAGTAAACTCTCAAAAAGTATATCATGAGATTGGTACATCAGTTGAAACAATAAATGAAGAAGAGGCTAAAAAACTCAAAAACTTATATGCATGGCATTTTATTTGGTCAAAATTTTATTTTATGAAAAAAAACAAAGGTTATATTTATAGTTTAATGGTTTTTACACCAATCATGATAAGAACACTAATTAAATTTTTCTATTACAAAATAATTAAGGATATTCCAAAAGAAGAACATTATAAAATCAGGTTAGATGGTTTATTTTCAGCAATAAAAGGTTTAAAGTCAATCAAAAGACCTTGAAATTACTTCCGTTTAAAGAATTTTTTTTTAAAATTAAAAGTTTCAAAAGGTGTAGTAAAATGTTCTCCTTGAATTGAATTTGAAACATCATAACCTTCTTGTTGAAAAGCGATACCAAACAATCTCTCCATACACATTTGTTCCAATTTATTTGTTGGAAGAATTCTATTAAATCTTTTTTTATACAGTTTTTTCATAACTATTCTCTTGCACATAAAAATGGGACCAAAAACACTAAGCCAAACTTTTGGCAAAAAATAATCTGTTTTATCTAATTTAAGTTTGCACCACTTTATTTGTTGTATAAAATCAAATCCATAAATATCGTGATTTTTTTTACCATTTTTTTTTACAAATAAATCATAAATTCTGTTTTGTAAATTTTTACTCGTTTTTTCTAGTTTTTGACCACCTACTTTATTTAATGATAAGAAGTATCTAAAGGTAGTAAGATCCTTTTTTTCATATTTAGATAAATTCTTTTTAAATATGACTGAGTCTTGAAGGAAATAAAAGAAATTTACTTTTTTAAATTTTTTGTATGCGTACCAATATGCGCCAGTATCATAATTTCTGTTTTTTGCGTTATAAACAATTATCTTTTTTTGCTTTAATTTTTTAAAATAGGATTTATCAGGAGAATTACTATCAATTACTACAATTTGAGGAGATTTGTAATATTTTTGAATAGAGTCTACACATTCAAAAATTGAATTATTAGACCCATCATAATAGCATGCTATTACAAATAACTTCTTTGCATTCATGAAATCAGTTAACTAAATTCTTTTTAGTTATAAAATTTTTTAAATCATCAGGTGTACCCAACCCGTGCATTTCTGAGACTTTATCAATTACTATTTTCTTACCCTCCCCTATAGCCTCATTATATACAGGACATACGTAAAATTCTTTATTAACTCGAATATCTTTTTTAATCATTGTCTCTGCACAGTTTACATAATCACTTCCTTTTTTCCAATAATACACACCAACTGTTGCGTTTTTAGATATCACTTTTTTTTCAGCAACTTCTGTGACAAAATTATTATTGTCTGTTTTTGCATATGACCACTTTGGATGAATTGCTTCAAAAGTTAAAATACTTCCATCTATTTTTTTTTGATTGTAGTTATACATGGACTTAATACTATCCCACTTAATATATTGGTCAGAATTGGCTATTATAAGTGGATTATTAGTATTGATTAAATCTTTTGCTAGCAAGGTTGTACATGCTGCGCCTTCAGTAATATGATCTAACTCAATAATTTTACAATTAGGTTTTAATATTTTTAATACGCTATTAATGTTATATTTTTCTTGATGTTCCTTTTGGACTATAAAAATATAATTTCCTTCTAGTTTAAGACTTTCTATTACCCATTGTATCATTGGTTTATTATCTATTTCTATTAAAGGTTTAGGAAAAATATAACCAGCTTCTTTGAAACGACTACCTGCACCTGCCATTGGTATTAAAATATTTAAATTAGGATCAGACCAATAATTTGAATTATTAGATTGTTTTTTATCTTTTTTTAGATTTTTCATAAAATTTAAAATATTACTATAACTTATATCTGATAAATTTTTTACAGTAAATAAGTGACAACCTGAGTCTTGAGCTGCCATTACACCATGCGATGAGTCTTCAAAAATTAGAGCTTCATTAGGTTTGCAACCCATGTCAATAAGACACTTCAAATAGATTTCAGGATGAGGTTTA